>PLIO01000122.1 GCA_003140075.1 Acidobacteriaceae bacterium
TCCGAGCGCCGCGCCGACGAAGCAGAGCGCGAGCTTATGGAGTGGAAGAAGGTCAAGTTTATGCAGGACCGTGTGGGAGAAGACTTCGACGGCCTGATCACCAGCGTCACCAAGTTCGGCTTCTTCGTCGAGCTCACCGATTTATTCGTCGAAGGCCTGGTGCCGCTGAACACGCTCACCGACGACTTCTACACCTACCACGAGAACACGCGCCAGATCATNNGGCCAGCGCTCACGCAAGACTTACAGCCTGGGACAAAGAATTCGCGTGCTCGTCGACCGCATCGATCCAGTGGAAAAGAAAATCCAGTTCGCGATTCTGGAAGAAGCTCCGCCACGGTTAGCTGCGTCCGGGCGCAAGTCAAAACGCAAACGAAGGTGACGGGCGAGTTTTCCGTTCGCCAAAACACTGATGTGGGGACAGCCGCCCCTTCGACAAGCTCAGGACAGGCTCTCGGCTGTCCGGTCGAGCAAAGCTTGACCTCCGCAGCGAAACCTCTGCACTAATGGTAAAATCGTGTAGTCAACCCCATCCGTTGCAGATCCTAAGCAGCGGGTTTTCTTCCTAGTCGGGACGTGGCTCAGCCTGGTAGAGCACTCGCTTGGGGTGCGAGGGGTCGGCAGTTCAAATCTGCCCGTCCCGACCAATTCTCCTCCCTCAGATTTCCGTTAGAGCGGTCGCGGCGCGGTCGATTGCTTCCGGGGTGTGCCGCGCGGTAATCACAAAACTAATGCGCGGACCGCCGCCGTCCGCGGCCTGGCGCAAAACGGTGCGAACTCCGCGACGCAGCAGACTCTCGTGCCGGCGGAGAGTGTCTGCCTTAGAGGTAGGAGCCAGCGTCTGTACCGGGAACAGTCCACCGGTGAAGCGGAAGCCCGCCTTTGCCGCCTTGCGCCGAAAGCGCATTACCAAACCAGCCAGGCGCAGGCGCAGACGATCTCCGCTCCTGTGATTGACTTGCAGCGCATGCTCGGCAGCCCGAATCACAGCCACCGCCGGCGGACTGCAGTGCACGCGAGTCTGGCTGTTGGCCGCGAATTCTTCCACCGCGGTCCGGCTTCCACCCAGCACCGCAACCGGGACGCCGAATCCTTTCGCCAGCGAGCCGATCAGCAGCACGTCCGGGCCCCCGATTTGCAGCTGCGCGAGCATTCCTCCGCCTTCCCGGCCGTAGGGGGCATCGGGGCTAGGGGAATGACCAAAGATCCCCAATGCCTGCGTGTCATCCACGATCAGCATTCCGCCAGAGGTGCGCACGCTATCCAGATAGTCGGACAACGGCGCCGGTTTCCCGCAAGCGGGACAGAAGCCGTCGGTTACCAGAAGCGGGCGCCGCCGGTCTCGTCCGTCGCGCCTGAGCCTGCGGCGAAGCGCTTCCGCATCGTGATGTGCGAACTCGTGCACCGGGACGCCGCGTGCCGCGGCCCGCTCGACTCCCCAGCGCGCGATCGGGTACAACCCGGCATCGACATAGATTGTTACCGGACGGCACGCCAGCATCCCGAACAGATCCCAGAACAGGGGAAACGTGGAGGAGCCGAGCACCCCAGCCTCACAGGTTTGCAGGGCAGCCAGTTGTTGCGCTACCTGGTCCGCCTCTGGCGGCGAGGCCAGCGCCGCGGGTACCCCAGTCGTGAATTGAGACCAGGGCCGCAGCGACCGGCTGGGATGACGAAATCCCAAGTAGAGCGCTGAAGTGAAATCCAGCATGACCGTCGAAAAGGGCAGATGTACCTAAACGTGAGGAAGATTATGTTCGGCGACGGTACGCTGTCAATCGCAAATACTGCCCGGGTCCCATGAACCACGAAAAGCACTTTGACGGAAAGCAGCGTTCCCTGACAATAGAGGAAAGCTGCCACCTGCGTCACGCAGTTCGGCCACGCCACTCGCGTCGAAGATCTTTCCAGAATGCAGTTGAGAGAAATCCAGACTCGGGAGAAATTCTTATGTCCGGGCAAGTCATTCTATATTTCGACGATCAGGCCGACGCGCTGCGTTTTGCCTTGGCCGCGGGTTCGGTAATGGCGGGCGACCGCGCGCGCGTCACTGAGGACCTGATTCAGGAAACGGCGCGTGTCAGCCGCATCCGCCTGGATGCGGCGAACGCCGGACAAGCCAAGAAGCCAACTCCCGAGTGCGCCGCGTGAAAATCAACCGTTAACCTTGCGCGGGTCAAAAGCGAAATGGCCGATCCGCTACTCCGCCGCTCAAGGTGTAATAACGGTCACGAAATTCCGGTACTCCGTGGCAACATAAAGCATGGCTGATTTTTTCGGCAGGCTTTGGACGAAAACTTTATCCCGTGCGCCGCGCTGAGAGCAGATTCAAAATCTCGCGCAGACCCTGGCGGATGTGCTGGATTTCGGCGGACGATTGCGAAGGGAACGGAATTGCGGCTTGCCCTTTATCGGGTTTCGCTTCCGCGCGCAGTTGTTGCCGCGCGCCTACGATGGTGAATCCCTGTTCGTAGAGGAGTTGCTTGATGCGCAATACGCTTTCCACGTCGCGCCTGCGGTACATGCGCTGGCCCGTGCTGCTTTTCACCGGCTTAAGTTGCGGGAACTCGCTCTCCCAAAATCGCAGCACATAAGCCGGCAGGCGGCACAAAGTCGCCACTTCGCCGATGCGGAAATAAAGCTTGTCGGGGATGAAGACTTCATCCGGCTTGCTTTTGCCCGCGCTCTTTTTTCTCGGACTCATTGGTTTCTCGCGCTCGCACCCAGCGCCGAAGCCAGGGTTGCACAATTGTGACACACAGTTGATGGATCGAGATGGAGAATTTTGAAAGGCCAGCAATTGGCAGTTAGCAGTTAGCCAACTCGGGCTGCGCGGCGGCAGACGCTAATTGCCAATTGCTAATTGCCAATTGCTAACTGCCCCAGAAAGGAAACGCCTCTCAAGAGGTGCTTCTCCTGAGAGGCTGCTTAAGTCTTTGGCCCTTGCGAGTATCGTCTCGCAGACGGTTAGTGTTTCTTCTTTTTTGCCTTCTTCTTGGTTGCCATGAAGGTTCCTCCGTGAACGATTTTCCCTTGCAACATCGGGACCCGATTGCAAAAAGCCACCCAACTTGTGGTACGGGTAGCGTCCTTAACACAAGATATTGCGGCAGGATGAACGCAGTGTCAACATAATTTTGCAGGAAAGGGAAGAAATCTTCGCGGCACGCGCGTCGTTAGTCGTCAGTCGTTGGTCGTTGGCCGTGGGGATTTCGACGGCAGAGAAGCCCCAATCTTGGCGGAACGAGTTTTGGCCAACGACCAGCGACTAACGACCAACGACGGGTTTCCGGTAAACTTCGCCTCATGCGGCGCGATCCCATTGAGCTGGAAATCTTCAAGAACATTTATCACTCGATTGCCGAGGAGATGGGCGCGGCGCTGCGGCGCACGGCGTTTTCGCCCAACATCAAGGAGCGGCGCGACTACTCCTGCGCGGTGTTCGACGGCGATGGCGAAGTGATTGCCATGGGCGACCACATGCCGGTGCATCTGGGCTCGATGCCCATGTCCGTGCGGGCCGCGATTGCAGCGGGCACGATGGAGCCGGGCGACGTGGTCATGCTCAACGATCCATTCCGCGGAGGCACACATCTGCCCGACATTACGTTAGTAGCGCCTGTGCACGTGAAATCGCGCGGCCGGCTCCGACACACCACGCCGGATTTCTACGTCGCATCGCGGGCTCATCACGCCGACGTTGGAGGGACATTCGCAGGTTCCATGGGGCTTTGCCGCGAAATCTATCAGGAAGGATTCCGCATCCCGCCCGTGAAAATTATGCGAGCAGGAGTGATTGTGCCCGATGTGCTGGCGCTGCTGCTCAACAACGTGCGCACCCCCGAAGAGCGCGAGGGCGATTTGGGCGCGCAAATTGCGGCTTGCCACACCGGGGCCCAGCGATTGCAGGAAGTTTGCGCGCGCTACGAAATCGATCGCGCCCAGCGGGCGGCGCGGGAACTGCTGGAGTATTCCGAAGAACTGATGCGCGTGTTTCTGCAGCGGGTACCCCAGGGCACATATTCCGCCGAGGATTTTCTGGATAACGACGGCGTCAGCGATAATCCCGTGAAAATTACGGTGAAGCTGACTTTTAAGCGCAGTGCGCGCGGCCGGGTCTCTGTTGTCACGGTCGATTTCTCCGGCAGCGATCCGCAGGTGGAAGGCAGCGTGAACGCCGTCGAGGCGATCACATATTCGGCGTGCTTCTACGTTTTTCGGTGCCTGCTGGCGGATGATGTTCCGGCTACAGCGGGGTTGATGCGGCCCATCCAGGTGATCGCTCCCGAAGGAACGATCGTGAATGCCAAGCCGCCGGCCGCAGTGGCCGGAGGAAACGTTGAAACGTCACAACGCATTGTCGATGTTCTGATGCGTGCTTTGGCACAGGCCATTCCTGAACGGATTCCCGCGGCGGCATCGGGCACAATGAATAACCTGACCATCGGTGGCGTCGATCCCCGCACCGGAAAGCCCTTTGCATATTACGAAACCGTC
Source organism: Acidobacteriaceae bacterium (assembly GCA_003140075.1). Taxonomy (GTDB): domain Bacteria; phylum Acidobacteriota; class Terriglobia; order Terriglobales; family Acidobacteriaceae; genus Sulfotelmatobacter. Next base: position 4,498 of record PLIO01000122.1, read on the forward strand.
GCGGGCGGAATGGGAGCGCGGCCTACCAAACACGGCGTCTCCGGCGTGCACACGCACATGACGAATTCTCTGAATACTCCGGCGGAAGCTTTGGAATATGCTTATCCGCTGCGCGTTCGGCAATACTCACTTCGCCCGGGCAGCGGCGGGGCGGGAAAACATCGTGGCGGGGATGGAATCGTCCGCGAGATTGAAGCGCTCGCCGATTGCGAAGTGACTCTGCTCTCGGAACGGCGCAAGCATGGGCCGTGGGGGTTGGGCGGCGGCAGCGATGGCGCGCCGGGTAAGACCAGTGTGATCCGCAAAGACGGTTCGGCGGAAACCATGCCAGGAAAGTTCAGCACGCGTCTTCGTCCAGGCGAGCGAATTAGGATTCAATCACCGGGTGGTGGCGGCTGGGGCCCCGGTTGATAGAAAGCGAACTCGGCGGTTGAAGACGCCGCGCGGAGTACACGTTGATCCAGAAGGTACCCTTTGCGCAATAGAAAAGAGGAACCATCCATGCACATCGTCAAATCGGTCGGAGTGCTCTCGGTTGGCAAGATCATGGGCATGATTTACGGCTGTATGGGGCTAATTTTCGCACCATTTTTCCTGCTCATCGGACTCGTCGGCTCCTTGGCAGGCCAGGGCAGATCTCCTTTCGCGGGGATGTTCGGCGTGGGCTTTGCCGTCCTCATGCCAGTGTTCTACGGTGTAATCGGCTTCATAGCGGGGCTGATCGGCGCGCTGCTCTATAACTTATTTGCCCGCTGGGTGGGCGGCTTTGAGCTGGAGCTTGAGGCGCGGCCCTCGTTTACCACTGCGCCATACCCCTTGGTTCCGCCAGCGAGCCCGGGTGCCTGAGCCCTCGAAAGCACGGGTCACGTAGACATGACTACTGACATCGCAGCCCAATATCTCGACGAGGCCCACCGCCAGATGCGCGGACACAAGCGTCTGGCCGAGAGCGCGATGGCGCAACTCAAGGACCACGAGCTGTTCCTCACGCTCGATCCCGAGTCGAATTCTATCGCCGTTATTGTGCAGCACATGGCTGGCAACATGCGCTCACGCTTCACCGACTTCCTTACCACGGACGGCGAGAAGCCCGAGCGCAATCGCGATCGGGAATTCGAGCTTGACTCCTCGATCACGCGCGCCGATCTCACGACCTGGTGGGAAGACGGCTGGGCGCGTGTGTTTGCGGCCATCGAGGCACTCAAGCCCGAAGACATCACGCGCACCGTCACCATCCGTGGCGAGCCGCATACCCTGCTGCAGGCCATCAACCGCCAAGTCGCGCACTATGCCTACCACACCGGGCAGATCGTGTTCCTTGCCAAGCACATCCGTTCCGACAAGTGGAAAACGCTGAGCATTCCGCGAGGGAAGTCAGAGGACTACAAGACGGTTACCCCGAAGACCTACAAGCCTCAGAGCTAGCCCGCCGGAGTGTCTTCCACGGTGCTAAAATCATACGTTTTGTGTCCGAGCCCGAATTCATAAGGTAGCCTTCATGCCATCCACGATGTTTGCCGTCGTAAAACCGGAAGCCGCCCCCGGTGCGGAAATCCGGGAAGTCAAGATTCCCGCCTTTGGACGGAACGATGTCCTGGTCAAAGTGAAGGTCGCATCCATTTGCGGCACTGACCTCCACATTTACAACTGGGACCGCTGGGCGCAGAACCGCATTCATCCTCCGCTGATTCCGGGGCACGAATTCTGCGGCGAGGTGGCTGCGTTCGGCGATGAAGTGACCAGCGTAAAGGGAGGCGATTTCGTTTCCGCCGAGATGCATGTGGCTTGTGGCAAGTGCCTGCAATGCCGCACCGGCGAAGCTCACATCTGCCAGAACGTAAAGATCATCGGCGTGGACGCCAATGGAGCCTTCGCCGAGTACGTGGTCATTCCCGAGTCCAACATCTGGAAACTCGATCCTGCCATTCCGCAGGAATACGCCTCGATCCTCGATCCGCTGGGCAATGCGGTTCATACGGTGCTGGCGGGTGAGATCGCCGCGAAGACCGTGGCCATCACGGGATGCGGGCCGATCGGACTGTTTGCGATTGCTGTAGCGAAGGCCGTTGGCGCGACCACAGTGTTTGCCATCGAAGTGAACGA
>PLIO01000232.1 GCA_003140075.1 Acidobacteriaceae bacterium
AAAATGAACGGCAAACGACGGCTACTTGGCTCCTTCACGCATGGCTCCATGGCTAATGCGCTTCCGCAAGCCATTGGGGCGCAGGCCAGCCATCCCAGCCGCCAGGTGATTTCTTTGTCTGGAGACGGCGGTATCGCGATGCTCATGGGCGATCTGCTCTCGCTTCGGCAGTTGCAGTTGCCGGTCAAGGTGATCGTCTTCAACAACAACTCGCTAGCCTTTGTCGAGTTGGAAATGAAGGCCGCTGGCATCCTGGATTTTGGAACGGACCTGCACAACCCAGATTTCGCAAAGATGGCGGAGGCCCTGGGCCTACTTGGGCTCAGGGCGGAAACACCCGAACAAGTTGCGCCGATGATTACACAAGCTCTCCAGCATGACGGACCTGCGCTGGTCGAAGTCCTGGTGAGCCGACAGGAACTCTCCATGCCGCCGACGATTACTGTTGACGAGGCGAAGGGCTTTGGCCTCTTTATGCTCAGAGCCGTTCTCAGCGGACGCGGCGAGGAAATCGTCGATCTGGCGAAAGTGAATATCTTCCGGTAGCGCGACGCAAAATCGCACCAAGAGATCCGGCTTCGCCCGGATTTTCTATAACTTTGGCATATCGCGATGCACAACCTTCAAGCGGTATCCGGCCTGGTGCAGGCGTTTGCCGACTTCCTCGGCAATCATCACCGAACGGTGCTGGCCCCCGGTGCAGCCAAAGCTGATGGTGAGATAGCTTTTGCCTTCGTGGATGTAGTGGGGCAATAGATAAATCAGCAAATCGGAAATGCGCTGAATGAACTCCTTCGTCTGCGGAAACGACCGGATGTACTTGGCTACGCGCGGATCGCGGCCGGTGAGCGGACGGAATTCCGGCACGAAGTGCGGGTTGGGAAGAAAGCGAACATCGAAAACCAGATCGGCTTCTTCAGGCACGCCATGACGGAAGCCGAAGCTCACGCACGAGACCAGGATGCTCTTCTCCGAAGCCTGCTCGTGGAAACGCTCCGTAATATGGGCGCGCAATTCGTGAACATTGAACTTGGTGGTGTCGATCACGATATCGGCCAAGGCCCGGATGCTCGCCAGGTGACGGCGTTCCGCCTTGATCGAAGTATTGACCGGAGAATCCGTGCCCAGGGGATGGGGCCGGCGCGTCTCGCTGAAGCGCCGCAGCAGCACGGCGTCGGAGGCTTCGAGGAAGGCGACTTTCGTCGGAATCAAGCGCCGCACCGCCTTCAGAATTCCCGGGAACTGCTCGAGCTTGGAGCCTTCGCGCACGTCGACAACGAGCGCCGTGCGGCGGATCTCGGCGGATTGCAGCGCCATCTCCGCGAAGCGCGGGATCAGTTCGACGGGGAGGTTGTCGACACAGTAGTAGCCTAAGTCCTCGAAGGCTTTGAGCACGGACGCCTTGCCGGAGCCGCTCATCCCAGTGATAACGACCAGTTCCGGAGCGTGCGGAGCGTCATGCGCTTTGACCCGCGTTGCTCTCTCGCGTTTGCCCGGCAGTTTCTCGCGGTTCCGGGACCCGGATGATTTCCGAGGCGCCATGAAATGGATAGTAGCATCGAAAACGGAGTTCTTCTCTACGTCGTTTCCGATTTGTCTCAGCACCGCTTGGACAGGTAAGCTAGGTCGCCATGAAGAAATTTCAGGACCTTACCGAACGCGAAGTGCTGGCTCTGGCCATTTCCCTGGAAGAAGAAGACGAGCGCGTGTACTCGGATTTTGCCGAAGGCCTGCGACCGGACTATCCCGCCTCGGCGGCGATGTTCGAGGGGATGCGCGAAGAGGAGTCAGGACACCGGAGGCGATTGATCGAGCTTTACCGGCAGAAGTTTGGCGAACACATTCCTTTGATACGGCGGCAGGACGTGCGGGGCTTTGTGGAACGTCCGGCGCTCTGGCTGATTCGTCCGTTGCGCATCGAGGCGGTGCGCAAGGAAGCCAGCACCATGGAAGTGGAGACACGGCGATTTTACGAGAAGGCCGCGGCGCGCACGCAGGACGCCGGCATGCGGCAACTGCTCGACGATCTGATCAACGAAGAACGCGAGCACGAAGAGCGCGCGCAGGAATTAGATAAAGAAAAGCTGCCGGCGAACGTGAAGGAAGACGAAGAGCGGGCGCAGCGGCGTCTGTTCGTTCTGCAGATTGTGCAGCCGGGGCTGGCGGGGCTGATGGACGGTTCGGTCTCGACGCTGGCGCCGGTGTTCGCGGCGGCGTTCGCCACGACGAATAGCTGGGACGCCTTCCGGGTGGGTCTCGCGGCCTCGGCGGGAGCCGGCATCAGCATGGGATTCGCCGAGGCGCTTTCCGATGATGGCAGCCTGACTGGGCGCGGACACCCCTGGGTGCGGGGTGTGATCTGCGGAGCGATGACTGCGCTGGGCGGGATCGGACACACGCTGCCGTTTTTGCTGCGCGATTTCCACAAGGCGCTATGGGCGGCGGGCGCGGTGGTCGTGGCCGAACTCGCTGCTATCACCTGGATCCGGCACCGATATATGGATAGTCCGTGGGTTTCGGCTGCGCTCCAGGTCGGGTTGGGCGGAGTGTTGGTGTTCATTACCGGCTGGCTGATTGGGAGCTCGTAGGAGATTGAGCGATTGGGGTATTGGGCGATTGTTGATTGCTGATTTTTGATTGTTGATTGAAAAACTTGATGCAATCCGCTCGTGCGGGCCGCAATCGACAATCAGCAATCAACAATCAGCAATGGCTTCACGGCTGCGTTTCCAGCGGGTGTTTTGCCTTTTCGTAGAATTCGTTCTGCAGCTTGAGGCTGACATCATCGGCTTTCACGGCGCGGATTGTTTTGGCCACGGCGTCAATCCACCAACCCATTTGGAATTTTCCTAACTCTTGAGTTGCGGCGGCGCCGTCGCCCGAGTAGTGATTGGGAAAGCGGGCGTACCACCAGATGCCGGTGTAGACATCTTCGGGCAGATTCTGGCGGTGCTGGTCGGCGCCGGATTCGCTCGCCGCGCGGTCGATGTGAACCGTGTCGGGACGGGCAATCATCATCTTCGAGGTTTCGCTTTCCCCGGCATGCATGTCGATCGTTGTCTTCTTCGGCGGGCCACCCGACTCCGGACTGCGCCGGTCGAATACGTAGACGACGTAGCCATGCGGCTTATCCAACTGCGTTTGGGCGAAGTATGGCAGGAGATACTCATTGCCGCCGTGGCCGTTGACGATGATTACTTTCTTGCAGCCGTTGCGGGCCATCTCGTCGGTGGTTTCCTGGAGCAGGGCGAGTTGCATTTCGCGGCTGTAGGCGATGGTTCCGGGCTGGTGGCGGGCTTCGGCGATCTGGCCGAAATAATATTCCGGGAAGACGACGGCGTATTCCTGCTCGGCGGCATGGAGCGCGGCGTAACGCACATCCAGCAGATCGGTGCCGAGCGGGAGATGCGGTCCGTGTTTCTCCAGGATGCCGAAGGGCAAAAGACACGTGCCTTGCGAACGGCGGATGCCTTCGGGGAAGTCGGCGGCGGTGAGTTCTTCCCAGTGGACGGACAGCTTTGCCGGCGGCGTGACCGCTTGCGCTTGTGCGAGATGCGAAGTGGTCAGAATTGTGCAGAGAAGAGTCAAAGACACGACGGAAAAAGTTGCGCAGCGCGTGCGAGTCATCATCGGCAATTTTCCCTCGGCGGCCGAATTTTAGCACGCGGAAGGTCTGTATTAAAACGTATCAATAGCCAGGAAGAGTAGAACGGGCCGGGAGCGTTGCCCCGGCCCGGACGACAAAACTCAGCATCCTCTATTTCAGGAAAATCTCTTGCAAGAGTTCCGAGCTGATGATCTCCCGAACCTCCGCTCGCTTCTCGTTAAGCTGCTGAGCCGGGGCCTTGCCCCCCAGGATCTTGTCGCGAACCGCCTCGCCCTTCGCCGCCAGACCGTCCAGGGCAGCGTGGTTCTTGTACTCGACGGCAATGCAGATGTCCCAATCTTCCGGGTTGTTCTTGGTCTCCTTGAGGAAGACCTTGTAGTCAATGATGGACCCTTGCTTCTTGCTTTCCTCGTAGACCGCTTTCGTGGACTGGCGCAGACTGGTGAGATAGTCATCCATGTGTGTGGGCTTCACGCGGATCAACGTAATGCGCCAGATGGGGCCTTCGGTGTAGTGTTCCTGAGCGAACATCGATGGGGCGAGCAGCAGCAGAAAAACGACTAGACCGCACAGCTTCTTCATAGGCATCTCCTGTAGTGGTGAGTTAACGGCGGGAGGGATCATACTCTCAGGAGAGGAGAAATGGAAAGCGGCTTCCGGCATTGGCATCCAGTGTCGCTCAGCCCCGCGATCCTGAAGGACTGTGGGGAGGACGGAATGGCGCGTCGTGTTGTCGAGTCGGTGACGGCACTGCGACACGTGAGTAAGGGATGATCGGCGCGTGCGGATCGTCATCGATGGATTTCCTCGGCGGCGAATTCTAGCACGGGAGATCGATGTCCGGCGTTCCGCTGTTTGGCACTGGGCCGGTCTGATGAAGGTTAGGTCAGTGTGCGCCGGCGGCTCTTGCGGCTTTGGGAGCGGGTTGTTCCATTAACGCTGCCATGCGCGAAGCGACGATCTCGGCCACTTCGAGATCCTCTTTTGTGAAGGCGTCCTGAGCGGTGCGGTAAAAAGCCAGCACCGCAATTACTCCGGCAGATCCCTCCAATGGCACAGCGAGAGCGGAACGCAGTTCGGTGTGATTTCTACCGTCGCTAAGATAGCCAGGTTCGACCAACGGATTGCCATTCAAGAGGGGCTTGTGATTCTGCGCCACCCAGCCCGACAAACCTTCACCCAGCGCAATTTTCAAAGAAGAGAAGAGACGGAAATTTTCGCCGCTCACCAATTGTGGAAGCAGTACGTCGCCGTGCCGAAGATAGACCACCATAGCTTCGTGAGGCACGAGAAGCTTGAGCCGTACAGCGAGCAGAGAAAGAATGTCATCCACGGTGAGAGAACCATGGAGCCGGTGTGCAAAGTCGGCGAGACTCTGTACCTGCTCACGGGCTGCGGTCAGACGCTCCTGATACTTGCCGGCCATCCCAGCGGTTGGCGGCGCTGACGCGGCCTCGGCGAGGCCTGCATCCGGAGCCGGGCCGCGTTCCACCTTAACATCGGTCGAGAGCTTCGGAGGAGCCTGCAGAGGCAATTCTCGCGCCAGCTTTTCCCACTCAACGTAGCGGCGCTGTAAAACAGAAACAACTTGGGGGTCGAAAGCGACGCCGGCTTCCGAAGTTACTTTTGCCATCGCTTCATCCAGCGGCAAGGCTTTGCGGTACTGCCGATCGGAAGCCAGCGCATCGAGGCAATCGACGGCGGAAAGAATGCGCGCGCCGATGGGAATCGACTCTCTACTCAGGCCGGCAGGATAGCCGCTGCCATCCCATTTTTCGTGGTGAGCGCGCACGATCGGCACCACGGGATAGGGGAAGTGAACTTGCTCGAGAATCTCCGCTCCCACGATGGGGTGGATCTTCATCTTCTCGAATTCTTCGAAAGTAAGTTTGCCCGGCTTGGAGATGATGTGCTCGGGAACCGCCAGCTTGCCGATATCGTGGAGCACGGAAGCGGCACGCAATGCCTCGGTTTCGTCTTCGCTCAGGCGAAGCTCTTTAGCTAATTCCATGGCATACACGCGGACGCGCTGGAGATGTTCGCCGGTAGTTTGATCCTTGGCTTCGATGGCCAGGGCCAAAGCCTCGATGGTGCGCAGGTGAAGATTCGAAAGCTGCTCGGCGTGCGTCTTCTCGGTCTCAAGCTTGCTCACGTAAAGGCGATACGAGCGGTACATCAGGTAGATGGGTGGCAAAACGAGCAGGGACGACTGCCAGCCAATGTGCCGGTTCAGAAAACTGACGAGCCCGGCCACCGCGGCTCCCACCATGTAATACGGAAACGACCACAGGTAGGAGTCGGTCCAGACGCGGGAGAACGGCTTGTCCTCGGTCAAACCGATGATGGTCGAGGTCGCCAGCGTATTCACCGCAAAATGCGTGACTGCGGCCACAACCAATGCGAGAGGGCCGGGCGCGTGCAGAACATACCGGGAAACGAGGTGGTAGGCCTCAAAGGCGGCGGCGCCGGAAACCGTCACTTGCGACAGATTGAACACGAGCTGGACCAGGTGCAGGCGCCGGGCAGGCCTCCAGTAAAACTGTCCCAGGGTGCTGAGTAGCCCGATCAGCAAGGTCTCCGGCAAACTCATTTCCAGGATGCTGAGCAGCGTGAACAGAAAGTTCACGGACAAGGTTCCGCTGGGCAGACTGACCTTAAGCGGAGACGCGAGCAATGCCGCCGCCATATAACAAGCGAACTTGAGCGGCTCGCTGGAGTGGCTGTGGGGAAACGCAAGTCCAGATATGACTGCCGCCGCCAAGGCCATGCCAGCGATGAACACACGTGCGCCAAGTTGGCGAGTCCGGGTCATATAAGCTTCTTACAATTTTGCTTGGAAGCGAACTCCATTGATCCGAAAAACGACGTTACCTGGTTACCATCGTGCTTGCGACAGGCTGTCCCGTCCACGGGACCATGGGACAAGTTGGCCCATTGCCGGCACATGCTTCCTACGCAAGTCATTGATTCGCATGATGTCCCATTTCCGGACTTTGGAACCGGGCATGCACCATAACGAGCCGGCGCGTCTGTGGGTGTGCTCGGGCGCGGGCACAACTGGGGGTTCGAAATGAAGAAATTTTTGCTCATACTGTTGATGCTTACCGGGACGTTGGCCTATGCCAACCAATCCAAGCTTTCTCCGGATCTGCAAGCGGCAACCGCACCGAGCGTGCGAGTCGTCGTGCAATATAACCAGGCTCCGGGACTTCTCGACCTGAACTTGCTGGGAACCCTGGGATCGATTCTGAATTCTTTGCCCCTGGTGAATGCGGTGGCAGCGGAGTTGCCGCTGGCCAACGTTCTTACACTTTCCAATCAGGCGAACGTGAAGTACATCAGTTTGGACCGCGTGCTGGCGCCGAACCTGAGCAACGCAGCGCCCGCGATCAACGCATACGCCGCGTGGCAGTCCGGTTACACGGGCGCGGGCATTGGCGTGGCTCTGCTGGATAGTGGAGTGAGCAGCCATCCTGATTTGAACGGCGGGTTCCTTGGGGGTTCCCGCGTGGTGTGGAATCAGAGCTTCGTCTCCGGCAACCCGAGCGCCGCCGACCAGTACGGGCATGGCACACACGTAGCCGGACTGATTGCCGGGGATGGAAAAAGTTCCAGCGGCTCGAAATACTCTCGCACATTTGAAGGCATCGCGCCGGGAGCGAATCTGGTTAACCTGCGGGTACTCGACCAGAACGGCGAAGGCAACGACAGCACGGTGATCGCAGCCATCGCCACGGCGATCACCTTGAAGCCGCTGTTCAACATCCGCGTGATGAACCTCTCGCTCGGCCGCGAAGTGTATGAATCCTACAAACTCGATCCGCTTTGCCAGGCGGTCGAAGCCGCCTGGAAAAATGGAATCGTGGTGGTCGTTTCCGCCGGCAACAACGGACGCAATGTGTCGACCGACGGCTATGGAACGGTGACGTCTCCGGGAAACGATCCGTACGTGATTACGGTCGGCGCGATGAAGCCCATGGGCACGCCCACCCGGTTGGACGATCTGATCGCGAGCTACAGCTCGAAGGGGCCCACGGCGGGCGACGCCGTGGTCAAGCCCGATGTTGTAGCTCCTGGAAACCTGCTGGTATCGCTGGAATCGCCGAACTCGACGCTGTACAACGAGTTTCCCGGCAACCAGGTGCCATACAGCTATTACGTCAATGGAGGGAGCAGCGCATCCTCCTCGAGCTACTTTACGTTGAGCGGAACCAGCATGGCTGCGGGCGTGGTGAGCGGAGCCGTAGCCGACCTGCTGCAAAAGACTCCCAGCCTCACCCCCGATCAGGTAAAGGCGCGGCTGATGAAGACGGCCTGGAAGTCGCTGCCGTTGTACAGCAGCTACACCGACCCGGTTTCCGGAATCACCTATAACTCGCAGGACGATGTTTTCACGGTGGGCGCAGGTTATGTCGATCTTGAGGCCGCGCTGGCCAACACCGACCTGGCCAAGGGCACGGCAATGTCTCCCATCGCAACCTTCAACGCCGGGACCAACAGCGTGTATTTGAATGATGACCCGTCGGCGGTGTGGAACACGTCGGCGACCTGGTCGAACGCCGCAGTGTGGGGAACTTCACAATTCGTGGTTGGCAGCGCCGCGACCACCGCGAGCGCAACCAGTTCCACTGTTTCCGGAACCAATGCTTTGTGGGGAGGAAATGCGCTTTGGGGTGGTAATGCGTTGTGGGGCGGAAACGCATTGTGGGGTGGTAATGCGTTGTGGGGAGGGAATGACCTCTGGGGCGGTAATGCGCTTTGGGGTGGGAGCACGAGCACGGGGGAGAACTAGAAGGCATCGACTGAAAAGATCCACGGGAAACGAATTGGCCAGGCCGAGCCGCGTGGCCAATTTCTTTTTGAAACCACAGCGAGCAGCGATTAAGAAGCACGATCCTACGGGGCTTCGATCAATTCCATTTTGCCGTCGCGGGTGCGGTGCAGGATCATTAACTTGCCTTTGGGATCGCGGAAGACGAAGACGTCACGGTCGCGGAAGTGGGCTTCTTTGATGGCTTCTTCGAGGGTCATGGGGCGCATGGCGAC
>PLIO01000161.1 GCA_003140075.1 Acidobacteriaceae bacterium
AGATGCGTGTCGCCGTTGGTGGCGATGACTTCGAAAATGCCGTCGTGCAGCTTGAGAATCGAAATGTCGAAAGTGCCGCCGCCAAGGTCGTAGACGGCGACAATGCCATTTTGTTTTTTGTCGAGACCGTAGGCGAGAGACGCGGCGGTGGGTTCGTTGACCAGGCGCAGAACTTCGAGGCCGGCGATGCGGCCGGCATCTTTTGTGGCCTGACGCTGGGCATCGTTAAAGTACGCCGGCACGGTGATGACGGCTTTCGTGATCTGCGCTCCAAAGAAGCGCTCGGCGTTGCGTTTGAGCTGGCGAAGAATCAGGGCAGAGATTTCCGGTGGCGTAAAGGTTTTTTCGCCGAGCTTGATGCGCAGCACTTCGCCGGCTTGCAGGTCTTCGGCTAGGCGGAAGGGAAAGAATTTCAATTCGGCCTGAATGTCGTCAACCCCACGCCCCATCAGGCGTTTGATCGAATAGACGGCGCGATCCGGAGTTTCAATCAGAGAATCGCGGGCGGCGTTGCCCACCACTGGCTGGTTGTTGCTGTCGAGCGCAACGACCGATGGAACAAGATTCGATCCGTCGTCGCCGGGGATCACGACAGGGCTCTCCCCTTGCATAAAGGCCACGAGAGAATTCGTGGTTCCCAGGTCGATACCGACGATGCGATCAGAAGACATAGTTCTAAATGCAGAAGTTAGAAGTAAGAATGCAGAAGTAACGCCCGGTTTTCACTTCTGCATTCTTACTTCTGACTTCTGACTTATGCTTCCAAAACTTCGGTTACGTCTCGAACCAAATTCCGGATGTAGTTGCGGCGGTTCAGTACGTCCACCATCTTGTCGCGCTCCTGTTTGCGCTCTTCTTCGGAGACGGGCTGGCCGTTTTGCTCACGCTGAATCATTCCATCCCACATCTTCCAGCGATACTCCAACTCACGCAGGAGCGATTCTTGCTTTTGTTCCAGATCGAGCTTCTGCCGGCCGATTTCTTCGATCAGGGCGGGATCGTCCTCGCCCATCTTCTTCTGCATCCGGAGCTCGTCAAGCTGCATGTTCAACTCGAAGACTTCTTCCAGCAAATCGGGCGGAACGATCTGCTTCTTGACCTGTCCGGTGGAGCGGGCTTGCTCGGTCGCCGATTTCGACTGCTCTTCCAGTTCCACGCCTTCCAGCTGCAAAAGATACTGAGTGCGCCGGATCGGGTCTTTCAAGGTGCGGTGAGCATCGTTGAGCAGGGAGCTTTGTTGCAGGCTCCACTCCTGCTCCTGGCTGCCGGCGCGGGCGTTGAGGTCGGGATGCAACTTGCGGCTCAGCTCGTAGAAATCCTTTTCCAAGGCGGCCACATCGAGATTCAGCTTGCGCGGCAAGCCGAAAAACGTGAAGTAGTCCACCGGCGCGGGAGGCTGAACTTTGCCGCAGGCCTCGCAGAAATGCACGGCGCGCATAGTGCCGCACGACCAGCAGGATTGAGTCTCCTCTGGGGCGGGTTTCGCGGTGATCGTGGTTAAATTCGTCATACTTCAATAACACCTTACGTGGGGCCGGGCGTGCCGCTCTGGAACAACAAGCTTCGTGGTGAGCTTTCTCGGACAGGCCTGCCCTGAGCTCGCCGAAGGGAGTGTCCGAGCCACACGGGCAATGCCACACGAGCAAGCCTCAAGCGGAGAACGAAGTGCCGCAGCCGCAACTCTTCGTGGCCTGGGGATTCACGAAGACGAATCCCTGCTGCATCAGCGTTTCCTGGTAGTCCAGGATCATGCCGTGCAGGTAGATGAACGACTTCGGATCGACGAAGACGCGCACATCGGCGAACTGGAAGATGCGGTCGCGTTCGCGCGGCTGCGTGTCGAAGCGGACGTTGTAGCTCAAGCCGGAGCAACCGCCGCCCTGCACGCCGAGGCGCAATCCGCCCTGCTCGGGCGAGATGCCTTCCTTGACCATCGCGCTGCGCACTTTGGACAGGGCTTTTTCGGTGACTTGAATGCCCTTGGCGGGTGCGGCTTGCGTTGCGGGTTCGGTTAGCGTTGTCATTGTTTCCTGACGCGGTCCCTCAGCGGCTAAAGCCGCCATACATATGAGACGCTTTCGGCACCCTTCGACGCGCTTCGCTTGCTCAGGGCAGGCTCAGAAACTAAAGTCGTGCCCTTCCAGGTCCCTTCGTCCCGTTCCCCGGCGGCGCGACCGAAGCCGCGCCCTCTCAGAGCTCGGGGCACGCGAGGCGTTACTGTGCTACCGCAGATCGAACCGGCTTTGCGGCTTCCTGCTTTTTCTTCCAGTCGCCGATGGCGGCGCGGATGGCGTCTTCGGCCAACACGGAACAATGGATCTTCACCGGAGGGAGCGACAGTTCCTTCACGATGTCCATGTTCTTGATGGTGAGGGCTTCATCCACGGTCTTGCCTTTGACCCACTCGGTGGCCAACGAAGACGAGGCGATGGCGGAACCGCAGCCGAAGGTCTTGAACTTGGCTTCTTCAATGACGTTGGTTTCGCGGTTGACCTTGATCTGCAACTTCATGACGTCGCCGCACTCGGGTGCGCCGACCAGGCCGGTGCCAACGTCAGCGCTGCTCTTATCCATGGAGCCGACGTTGCGGGGATTGTTGTAGTGATCGATTACTTTGTCGCTGTATGACATGTTTTCTCCTGAATCGTCTGACTTTACCCCAGGGGCTAAAGCCCATTAAGAACTCTGATCGCACGGCACGACTAAAGTCGTGCCCTTCCCAAAATCCAGCGCTAGTGCGTTTCTCCAGCCCATTTCACATCCGCCAGGTTGATGCCTTCCTTCGCCATTTCGTAGAGCGGCGAAAGTTCGCGGAGGCGCTCGACGGTTTCGATGACGCGATCGGCCACGTAATCGACTTCGGCTGCGGTGTTGAAGCGGCCGATGCCGAAGCGGATCGAACTGTGCGCCAGGTCGTCGCCGGTGCCCAGAGCCTTCAATACATAAGATGGTTCCAGAGTCGCGGAGGTGCAGGCCGAACCGCTGGAAACCGCGATGTCGTTGATGCCCATCAGCAACGATTCGCCTTCGACATAGGCAAAGCTGATGTTCAAGTTGCCCGGCAGGCGGTGCTCCATGGAGCCGTTGATGTAAGTTTCGTCGAGACGGCTCATGATGCGGTCGCGCAGGCGATCGCGAAGGCCACTCAACTGGACCGCTTCGCGAGACATTTCTTCGGAGGCGATGGCGCAAGCCTTGCCCAGGCCGACAATGCCCGCGACGTTGAGCGTGCCGGAGCGCATGCCGCGTTCGTGGCCGCCGCCATCGATGATGGGAGAAATCTGCACCCGCGGATTCTTGCGTCGGACGTACAAAGCGCCGACGCCCTTGGGGCCGTACATCTTGTGGCCGGAGATCGACATCACGTCGATATTCTGTTTATTTACATCAACGGGAATCTTGCCGATGGCTTGCGTGGCGTCGGTGTGAAAGATGATGCCGCGCTCGTGGCACAGCTTGCCGATCTCTGCGGTGGGCTGCACTACGCCGATTTCGTTATTCGCGGCCATGATGGTGACCAGGATGGTCTTGTCATCCATGGCTCGCTTCAGCTCATCGAGATCGACCAGGCCGTCTTTCTGCACCGGCATGTAGGTGACGCGATAGCCATACTTTTCCAGGCGCTTGCAGGTATCGAGCACGGCCTTGTGCTCGGTGACCGCGGTGATGATGTGGTTGCCCTTCTCGCGATACATCTCGGCCACGCCCTTGATGGCGAGATTGTCGCTCTCGGTGGCGCCCGAGGTGAAGATGATTTCTTTGGTGGTGGCGCCGATCAGCCTGGCGATGCGCTCACGCGCCGTCTCCACGCCCTCTTCGCCCGCCCATCCGAAAGAGTGATTGCGGCTGGCGGCGTTGCCGAACTTTTCCATGAAATAGGGCAGCATCTCCTCCAGCACCCGGGGATCCATGGGGGTGGTGGCGTGGTTATCCATATAGATTGGCAGCTTCACTCCCTGAGGAGCCGCATGCTGCGTAACTGGAAGTTGCTGGGGGACCTTTACATCCGTGCTCATAATTGCTTCTCCTACCTTTGTCTACCGCGCGATCTTTTTCTTCGTGCCAGTTCTTCTTGCTAGATGATGGTTACCAATTCCGCCGGTTTCGCACCGGTACTCTCAGCCGCTTCCGGTTCTTCGCGCATGTGAGAAATCTTGATGCGCTTCAGCACTGCTTCGATGCTGTCATTTACCTTGCGCAGCGGTTCGCGAATATTGCAACGGTCGCTCTGGCCGCACTCCCCGCGGACGGTGACGCAGGATGTGATGAACAAAGGGCCGTCGATGGCCTGAATTACTTCGAAGGCCGAAATCGTATGCGCGGCGCGGGCCAGCCGGTAACCGCCGTTGGTGCCGTGCTGCGAATGCAGCAAACCAGCCTTGGCCAGGCGTTGCAGGATCTTGGCCAACGCCTCGGGCGGAATACCGAATGAGTCGGCAACATCTTTGGCGCTGGCGCTACGGGTTCCCTCATGGGCGTGGTCGGCCAAGTGCTTCATGGCCATAAGCGCGTAATCCGCTTTCTTGGTTAACTTGAGCATTTGATTGCGAAGGCCAGTTTCCGACTGCCGGTTGCGCCTGCTATCGAACTCCGACCAGCCGAGTCGGAGATAATTACGACCTTTTCCGTCGTACTTCATTCTACGTCCAGAGCCCGAAATTACGCAAGCCCTCGCAGCCAACCGCAAGAAATTCCATTGAATGGTAACTGGTAGTGATTGAATGGTTTAGGTATTCCCGATGCTTTTGGTCGGAAATCTGGAACGGGGGATTGATCCGTGATCGGGACCTTGCCGGAAGCAGGGGGAGGAAATTCACTCCAATGTAACGCAGAGGACTTGACAAGTAGCGAAGCGGGGCTAAAATACCGGGAATTCCCTGAATCGATCCCTCCGCGTGATTCCATGAGGGCGACGCTTCCGGATTTATGACTTCAAAGCCGTTCCCGCACCCGCAAAACGCAGGCCAACAACCTTGCAAGCACCCGCGCGTGCAAATCGTGAGCCGCGAGGAAGACGCCGAATTCGTGGAGTGCCTCGAGTGCCGCGAGATCTTCGAGTCCAGCGAGCTAAAGGACATGGGCATCGAGGAAAGCACGGAAGGCGAAGACCAGGAATCCTAGGCGCGAGGCATAAAGCTGCCGCCGCAGGTCACTATGGTAACCACTTTGCCCGATTCCGGCTTGGTCCGTGCGAGAAGGTTCTGCTAGTCTGCGTCCGGGGGCGTGCATTCCGCACGTTGCAAACTCATGCCTGCCGTAGCGCTCGTGGTGGATGACTCGATGCTGATCCGCTACACCGTTTGCCGCTCTCTGGAAGAACGCGGCTTTGCGGTGGAGTCGGCCACGAACGGCGTGGAGGCCTTGCAGATTCTCGATCGGGTTCGTCCTGACTTGATCGTTACCGACATGCAGATGCCGAAGATGACCGGCAGCGAGCTGATCACCGCGCTGAAAAAGAACCCGCGGACTGCCGACATTCCCATCATTATTGTTGCCGGCCGCGCCAGCGGCTTCGACGAAAAGGAAAAGCGCGCCGACTTTGCCATCTACAAAGACATCGACATCCAGGCCCAGCTCGAAAAAGCGCTGGATGCAGTGATGGGGAAAAGCCACGGGCAAGGGGCGGGGAAGTAGACGGCAGCTGGCAGTTAGCAGTTAGCAATTGGCCGAAGTCTTCAAGCGCGGGCTAGCGCAAAACCAGGCCTGCTTCCGCCGAAAAATCCATGGCCGCAAAATCTTTTGCCAGGAATTTAGGATAGGCTGCGGCTGCAATCATGGCGGCGTTGTCGGTAGAAAGCGGCCGCGACGGAAAATACACGGGCACACCATCCTGGGCGCCCTGCCGCTCGAATGTCGCACGCAATTCGTTATTCGCGGCTACTCCTCCCGTGACGAACAGTGAAGCTACATCGCAGGCGCGGGCCGCGGCCAGGGTTTTACCCACCAGGTCTTCGACGATGGTACGCTGGAATGACGCTACCAGATCCAGAGTGCGCCGATCGCAATTCGCAAGATAGTCTTCCAGCTTCGGCTTGGGAATCTTCGCCAAAGCCTTGCGGCGGATCTCGATGGAAGCTTGCATCTCGTGAACCTCAACATAGCGCAGCACGGCGGTCTTGATGCCGCTGTAGGAAAAATCAAAGCGCGGCTGATCGGTCTCCACTTCTTTGTATTCGCTGGGGTCTTTTCCGCGATGGTCGCGGCGATCGCGATGCTTGATCTGCGCGGGTGGAAATTTCACAGCGCTGGGGTCGCCATGCGGAGCCAGCCGGTCGATGATGGGGCCTCCGGGATAGCCCAGGCCGAGCAGCTTGGCGACTTTGTCGAAGGCCTCGCCGGCAGCATCGTCGCGAGTGTGGCCGATGTTTTCGTACGTCCAGCCCTCGCTCTTCTGAGCGGCAAGATACAGGTGCGTGTGTCCTCCGGACACGACCAGAGCGAGCACAGGAAATTGCAGCTCGTGATTGCCCTTCTGGCGCTCTTCGAGCAGAACCGCGTGGATGTGGCCTTCGAGATGGTTGACCGCAAGCAGCGGCTTGTCGAGGGCGAAGGCCAGAGCCTTGGCATAGCTGATGCCCACCAGCAACGCTCCGGCAAGGCCGGGACCTTGCGTGACCGCGATGGCGTCGACCGAGTCGTAAGTCTGATTGGCCTCAGCAAGCGCTTGGCGCACAACGGGAACAATCGCCCGCAGGTGTTCACGCGAAGCTAGCTCAGGCACGACTCCACCAAAAGGCTGATGGGTCGCGATCTGCGAGGCCACCACGTTTGAGATAAGCTGCTCACTCGAGCGCACCACGGCCGCAGCGGTTTCGTCGCAGGAACTTTCGATGCCGAGGATGTAGGCGTCGGGCATGGGAATATAGTATTCCACGTCGTACTATATCCCCGTTGGAAACCCCTAGCCGAATTCCGAACAGACACGCAGCAGAGGATGAGGCTTCATTTACGGGGTGTAACGAGAGCACCGAGCGGGAGCCGGTAAGCTCCAACGCTGCCGTACTCAATTCATTCCTGCAGAAGTACGTGGACGTGGCCCGGGATCTGTCCGTCTGTAACTACGATGTCCGGTTTTCCATCGCCGTTCAAGTCGCCGACGGCAACGGAGGCGGCAGTTATCCCGCCGTCATGAAGAACAATGGGAGATCGGAACGCGCCTTTACCCGAATTCATAAACAAATCAACCGTTCCATTGAATTCGTTCTCGGTAACCAGATCGAGCTTGCCATTCAGGGTGATGTCCGCGGCAACGATTAGGCGGGGCTCGTCGCCGTACGGATACTTTCGTTTGACATAGCCGTTGGGCGACGATTCGAAGACGGTGACATTGCTGCCTTCGTTGTTGACCGCTTCGTCCGCCGCGGCGAAATCGGGAATTCCGTCCCCGTTAAAATCCGCCGCGACCAGCGCGATGGGCGGCGTTGCGACCAGATAGCTCGACTCGAGCGTGAAGGTAGCGTTTCCGTTGCCGGTCAGAAGCTGGATGGTGTTGCCTGCGTTGTCGGCTGAAACCAGATCGAGTTTGCCGTCGCCGTTGAAATCCGCCGCCGCGAAGAAAACGGCATTGGAAGCGCCAATCGCGCTGCCAAGGTTGAATGTGCCGTCTCCGTTGCCCAGCAGCAGGCTGCCCGAGGCGGTGTCCCCAACGGCGATGTCGAGCGCTCCATCCTGGTTAAAGTCGCCGGTCGCCAGAGAAAATGCGTCGGTAAACGGACCATAAGAAACCGGAGGCCGCAAGGTTCCGTCTCCGTTGCCAAGCAAGATACTCACCCATCCCGGGCCGCCTATCGAGCGATTTCCAACCGCGACATCGAGATGGCCATCTCCGTTGAAATCGGCCAAAACTACAAACTCGGGATAGCCGCCTGCAGGGTAGGTCACAGCTTTTTGCAGCGTCCCATCTCCGTTGCCGAGTAGAACGGCAACCGTACCAGAGACATCCGCGTTTGCGACTACAACGTCGAGCCGGCCGTCGCCGTTCAAATCGCCGAGCGCCACTCCATTGGGCGCCGGAGCTCCGGTCAGGTACGGAACAGGCCGTCCGAATTTCTGCGCCCATAGCGCCGTCGAAAAAATAGTCCAGACGAACAGAACTAGGGAAAAAGTGTTCCGAGGTCGCATAGACACTCCATTTAGCGAAATCTCGAACTACTGTAGGGGAGGACCTGATCGACGTGACCAGGCTCACCAGCGATCAAGCGGGCATAGTATGGCATGGGATAGAAGGGTCGTCAATCAGGAGCAGCCTATAGCCAGCCCTTGGTCCTCGCGAGGCGGGAAGCTTCGACGCGGTTGCTGGCGCCCATCTTGCTGATGGCTTCGGAGAGATAGTTCCGGACGGTGCCTTCCGATAAGCCAAGTTCTGCGGCAATGTCTCCGCTCTGCATGCCTTCGCCGGCGAGCCGCAAGACCTGGCGTTCGCGATCGGTGAGCGGGTCCATCTCTCCCCACGCTTCGGTGGCAAGGTCGGGATGGATGACGCGCAATCCCTGCTGCACTCGCCTGACAGCATCGGCGAGTTCCTCGGCGCGCATGTCCTTCAACAGGTATCCCAAGGCTCCAGCTTCCATGGCGCGGCGCAAATATCCGGAGCGGGCGAACGTGGTGAGAATGATGACGCGAGTGCTGGTACGGCGGCGTTTGAGCTCAGCGGCTGCATCAAGCCCGGTCATGAGCGGCATCTCAATGTCGGTAATGAGGACATCCGGCTTGTGCGTGAGCACGGCCTCCAGCGCCTCTTTGCCATTGCGAACCTGAGCCACGACGGAGATGTCGCCTTCGATTTCGAGCAGGGCGGCAAGAGCGCCGAGCACCATGCCCTGATCTTCGGCGAGGACGACGCGAATGGTTTTGCGGCCTTCCTTCGAAGTGGGATTCAATTGGCACAATCCTCGGTTTTCGGCGTGACTTCTTTGAGCGGGAGGATGATGGTGATTTTGGTACCGGCCTGAGAGTCGCGGCTGAGCGTGCCGCCCAGCATCTCGACGCGCTCGCGCATGCCGCGCAGTCCGTTGCCTTCGTTTTGGAAGCCGCCGCGGCCATCGTCTTCGATCTGGAGGCGGCACGAACCGTTTTGCTGCTCCAGACGCAAACTGCAAGAGTGAGCCCGGGCGTGCCGCACTACGTTGGTGACGGCCTCCCGGACCGCCATGGACAGCACGCCTTCCTGCAACGCCGGCAGGGCGACTTTTGCGGCCTCGCATTTCACAGCGAGGCCGGCGGTCTCGAGCGTGGACTTGGCTTGGGCGAGTTCGGCTTCCAGTCCGCGAGAGCGATAGCCGCGGATCGCATCGCGGACTTCCGACAGCGCGTGGCGGGAGATTTGTTCGACCTCGCGGATTTCGGTGCCGGCGCGCTGAGGGTCGCGGTCCATCAGCTTTCCGGCGAGTTCGGATTTCAGGATGATCACCGAAAGCGTATGCCCGAGCACGTCGTGCAGATCGCGAGCGATGCGTTCGCGCTCGGCCACAGTCGCCAAGTGCTCGATTTCGTCTTGAGCGCGAATCAGCTTCTTGTTCGTCCGGTTGCGCTGCGCGAAGTGGATGTTGCTGGCGCCGACCACGAGCGCGAGGCCGTTGGCGAAGAGCAGGAACCAGCCGCCAAGATGGAAAGCCCACCACGTCAGCCCCGCCGCCGCCTCGACCATCAGCAAGAGCTTGATGCCCGCGGTTTCGTCTTCCACGACGAAGGGGCCGCAAGCCGCGGCGAAGATGAAGAATGTGGTGGCCCCGCCGTTATACTTGGCAAAGGCCACGCCCAGGAGAACCATGGCCGCAATGTGAAGCAGGCCCTGCCTGCGGCCCACCCAGAAGATTCCGAAGTACAGGACCAGGAAAGCGGCTGTCCCCAGAATCGTAAAGAGCCACACTCGCGCGCCGGCGTGACTCTCGATGGGGTCGATGAAAAAGAAGCCAAAATAGAGGAAGGAATAGACCGCCCATGTGTATTCGGTGTTCTTCGGCAGGAGTCTCATACGGCGATCGAACCTTGATGCACGATACGGCATTGCCCGAGCCGCATTCCGATTCGTTCGAACATCTCCACCATTATCGTCTATTCCCGGTCAGTTCCGGCTCCGGAATGTCGCCGCCGCAGTCGCGTAACAAACCAGCACTGCCGCGGGAATCAGCACTAGCAGCCAAAGTACGGGAGCGTAGAGCGCGACCAGGCCTAGGACCATCAAGGCCATGGTCGATCCGTATCCTTTCTTAGTGTCGGCACTCATGATACTTCGCCTTTCTGCGTTCAAGTTCGCGGGCACAATAAAAACGACTGAGCAACGATTCCTTCCTAGCCGTACAGCTTTCCCTGGTCACGCTGAAAGCCGATGCGGGCCACGCCCAGGCAGATCAGAGTGAAGGCAAGGAGGACTTCCCAGTGGGTGGCCGCCGACTCGTGGCGTCCTGCGCCTACGATCCCCAGCGCGAGTTGCGACAGGTGATAGGGCGGGAGGGCCAACGCGATCTGCCTGACCAGCTTGGGCAGAAACATGTACGGCACCCACAATCCGCTACAGAACGACAGCGGCAGATAAAACATGTTGATGACGGCTGGAGCGGAGTTTGGACCGGCGAAATAACCGATTGCCAGTCCCATGGCAGAGAATGGGAGTGATCCGGCGACTAACGTCGCAATCAGCTTTGCCATTTCAGTAAGCGGCAACCGCACTCCGCCGAAGCTGATGCCCAACACCAACAGCAGCGAAACGACGATCGCGCTGAAGATCATGCTCAGAACAACCTTGGCCGCGAAGTAGGCGAACGGCGGCATGGGGCTCGCCCGCTTCACCTGGAGCCATCCCAGCCCGCGGTCGGCCGCCAGCCCGGACGCGGTTCCGAACAACGAAGCTCCCATCACTCCGAACGTGCCATAAGTCGCGATCAAGTAGGTTGGAACACTCGTGCCCGCGATCGCTTCCTTGGAGTTCAATACCAGCCCGAACAGTACATAGAACATCAACGGAAAGCTGATCACTGACGCCGTATACACGCGCAGGCGAAGGTTTTTCAGAAACTCATACTTCGCTTCCTTCAAGTAAATGGTTGCGGTGTGGCGAGTGGGGCGCGCGATCTGCGTGTGGCTCAGAGCGGTTGCGGTTGTACTCATGATCGGTTCCTCGCTTCATCCGCGCGTTTGCGGATAGAACTAGAAATTCGTGAATCAGTTCCTACGGTCAGTGCTTGCGCCACTATCCTGCGTGAGAGCCAGGAAGGCTTCTTCCAGACCCGCGCTTGTGATCTCGAGCCCCGAGAGCGTAGGGTCGCGGGCCAGCAAAGCGCGGGCCACAGGCTCGGCTTCTCTGGCATGGATCTCCACTCCCTCGCGGTCTTGCCTGGCATCGTTCACACCTGGAATCTGCAGCAGATCGGCAACACCGAGCGCTGTGATGCAGCGAATGCGCTTGCCGCTGGTCTGGGCTTTGATCTCCGCCGGCGTGCCTTCCGCGGTGATGGCGCCCTGGTTGATGACGGCGATGCGGTCGGCGAGAGCGTCGGCCTCCTCCAGATAATGTGTGGTGAGCAGGACGGTCTTTCCGCGGTCGACCATGCGGCGGATTTCTTCCCATAGCATGCGCCGGGCTTCCACATCGAGCCCTACGGTCGGCTCGTCGAGAAAGAGCAGGTCTGGGTCTCCGCAAATGGCCAGAGCGAACAGGGTTCTTTGCCTTTGCCCACCGGAAAGATCGCCGAACTTCCGATCGCGCAATTTCTCCAGACCCGCAGCAGCCAGCACTTCCTCCAGGGGCAACGGTTTTGGGTAATAGCTGGAGAATAAGTCAATGTGTTCGCGCACGCGAAGGGTTTCCGGTACCCGCCCCACCTGCAGCATGGCGCCGGCGCGCATGCGATTCTGCAGATTGGTGGGATCTCCGCCGAACACGCGGGCGTGGCCGGAATCGGATTGAATGAGTCCCAGCAGCAGTTTCACCGCGGTTGTCTTTCCGGCTCCATTAGGGCCGAGCAGTGCCACCACTTGCCCCGCACCCACAGTGAAATTCACACTACGGAGGGCGCGGACTTCACCATAGTTCTTACTGACGCCTTCCAGGCTCGCCACTACAGTGCCGAAGCCTGCACGCTCGATGCCTGGCATTTCTTCCAGAGTTGAGATCATAGGAGCTCTCTTCGCTTGCCTGACCGGGCCCTCAATTTGTCCCGGTGAATGCATGATGGCTGAGTGGCGGGCGGTACGCCAGTGCTGTTCATCACGCCGGTAGCGTGACAAATGTCATGACGGTGGAGGGGCGAATTGCATGGGAAAGGACGCTGATTCCACAACCGGACGAAGGGTCCCCGGATGAGGTTTTTGCGATTTTGGGCTTCGTTTGTTACGAAATCCGAACAGATGCTCCCCGCTTGGGCAACCGGGAACCTAATATGGAGTCGGCGCCTTTCGGGTGCAACCATAGCGATTCCCCAGGTAAGACGGGGGGAAGAGGTTGTTCGCGATTCGTAACAAAAGCCGATCCGTTCAAATTTCTCACAAATTCATGACACGCAAACGCACTCCCTGCTATGATGTCGGACACTTCATTATGATGTTCTCAAGTTCAATGGAGGCCAGCCATGCTCCCAGCCGGTAAGAGTCTTCGCACGCTGCGCGAGAAACTCGGCTTGACTATGCGCGATATAGAAACTTCCAGTGCGCGCATGGCCGAGAAGTATCGCAACGAGGAATTCTCGATCCCTCCCAGCCGCTTGTCAGATATTGAGACTAAGGGTGTTTTGCCCAGTATTTTCCGGCTCTATACGCTCGCCGTCATCTACCGGCGCGACATGAGAGAACTGCTGTCCTGGTACGGCGTTGACATGAACAACATGGCAGCGGATCTCGGGATGATCGCTCCACCGCGGTCGCACATCTCCGAAACTCTCTCCGGATTATCTTCCGTGCAAATGCCAATCCGCATGGATCCGGGCTTCGATGACCAACGCACGAGCAATCTGGGGAGGATGGTGGAGCAGTGGGGCCTGGTGCCCTTGTCTTATTTGGCGCAATTCGCCCACACCGATTTTACCTATGGCTACATTGGTCACCAGGATTTCACCATGTATCCGATTCTTCCGCCCGGCAGCTTCATCCAGGTCGATGAGGCCAAGAATAAAGTCGTGGAGGGATCCTGGCGGTCGGAATACGAGCGCCCCATCTATTTTGTGGAAACCCGGGATGGATACACTTGCTGCTGGTGCAGTATGCGTCGCGATGACGTGATCTTGCAGCCGCATCCGCTATCGCCGGTGCCGATCCGGGTTCTGCGCCATCCCCAGGAAGCTGAGATCATCGGCCAGGTGGTGGGAGTCGCTATGAAGCTGACGGAGTGGCACGCTTTTGGTTCTTCTCCAGGCTCGAAAGCGCAATCAGCACTGAATTAAGGTGGCTGGCGGAAACTGTGTCCTGCGGTGAGGGGAGCAGTTCGTTCCCCTGTTCGCGCATGCCTTCGACGTAAGTCGCCGCGCTTTTCTCGCTGCCTTGGCTCGATTCGCGCAAGTCTTCCACCAGGTCCGATATTGGAGTGCGCAGCACGGTCGATAGCACTTCGCTGTGAGCCGCCTTCAGGGCGCGGTCCGACGATTCTTCCCCGTGCACCAGCGACATGCCCCAGTGTTGGTAGCCGCCTTCGTGGCGGCGCAGAGAGCCCAAATAGGCGAGTTTCGCCAGCAGCCCGGAAATGGCGGCCAGCGTGGTTTCGCGAAGATCCTGTAGAGCGGATTTCAGCGTCATGAACTCGTTTCCTAGGAGTCGAAGTCTTAGAAGAGTCCGCCGAATGTCGGCCTAGTCACAAAAATACCACGTTCAACCTCAATGACGAAGAGAAACCCTAATGAGATGGACGTCTTATTCCACAGTTGTGACTCCTTAATCCTTGCAGCCCCGGAAGAGGCACGGTATAGTGCCAAGCGACGGCCATGCTGCAGCCGCATTCATTTCTGTGGCACTATCTGTGGGTCGGGCCTCACGTTCTGCTCGTGGTTTTGGCTGTCCTCGCCTGGCGCCGGGGACTCCACAAGTTCTTCCCAGCCTTCTTGTTTTACCTGGTTTACGAGGCTCTGCAGGGGCTCACGCTTTATGTGCTTGATCGTCTCCCCTCAGTCAGCGGTGATAACTACTGGCGTGCCGACATCGCCAGCTTGTTTATCGAAGGATTGGTGAAGCTGGCCGTCATTAGGGAACTGTTCTCTCATCTCGTCCGCCCCCGGCCATCCGTGGCCAGGCTCGGGAGTCGGTTGATCGTCTGCACGGGGGCGGTTCTTGTGGCGCTGGCGGTGGAGGCTGCCGCGCATGCTCCGATCGCCAATTACGCGATCCTTTCGCACGCCCACATCCTCGAAGAAGTGATCTACATAACCGAGTCCGGCCTTTTGTTATTTATCTTTCTCTTCGCGGCGTATCACCATCTGATCTGGGACAGGACGGGCTTCGGCATCGCCTTAGGATTGAGCATCTCTGCGTGTGTTGGTCTTGGCGTTTTTGCAACTTGCGCGAACGGAGCTCTCTTCAAAGGGCGCTATCTTCTCGATTTCCTCGATATGGGCACCTACCACGCGTGCGTTCTGATCTGGTTCTACTACCTGCTGCCGTCAGTCCGCCCGCTCGCCGCCTCAACCGAGAGCGCCGCTTCCGTGAAAAAGGCAAATGCGCCGACTCATCCGGCAGCTCGAAGGCTCCGGCCAGCGTGGTTGCTCGCGCTTCTGCAGAGCTAGATTGGGCCTGCGACCTTGTTACGAATTCCGAACAAGATACGGGCCGTCCGTGCTCTGTTCGGTTAGGCAGGCACCGTGAAAGTATCACGTTTCGCTTTTCCAAAACAAGGAGAAACAACTGTGAAACGCCTGCTACTCGTCGCTGCTGCAGCCCTTCTTTTCCTGAATACACTGGTAGTTCCAACGATAGCCCATGCCGATGGCGGAAGTGGCGGCGGCAACTGTTCCGGCAGTACTGGCTTGTGCAAGCCGTAAGTCGAGAGGCAGTTACAAAAAACGAACGCAGCTCACGAAGGTGTTGCCGACTCTGCCGTTCGGCGGTATAGTGCCGAACGACGGTTATGCTGCAACCGCATTCACTTTTGTGGCACTACTTGTGGGTCGCACCCAACGTGCTGCTCGTCGTTCTTGCCTTCCTGATGCGAAGGCGTGGACTTCACAGGGAGTTCCCGGCTTTCTTCTGTTACGCCATTTTTGAGGCGGTGGGAGGAATAGCCATCTATGCCATAGACGTGAGTCCGTCGATCTCCGGCCCGGTTTATTGGTGGAGCTACTTTGTTTTCTTGGTCGTTGAAGTTTTCGTAAAGTTCATCGTCATTGGTGAGGTTTTTACTCACCTCTTGCGTCAGTACCCTCCGCTTGGCAGAACGGCGAAGGCACTCGTTAGTGCCGTCGGCATCGTTCTCGTATTTGCGGCGACGATCGTCGCTACGCACGCGAATCCCACGACGTTCTGGCTGATTTCCGCCACGCGCATTCTGGGTAGAAGCGTAAGTGTGGTGCAGTGTGGATTAATTCTTTCTCTTCTTATCTTCGCCGCTCACTTTCACCTGAGGTGGGACCGCTCTGTTTTTGGTATCGTCCTTGGCCTCGGTATCGTCGCCGGGGTCTATGTGGCCTATTGGGCCCTGATGACCGAATGGCTCTTTGGGCAGAGAACCTACCTTCTAGATTTTCTCAACATGGCCACGTACCACCTCTGCGTGCTGATTTGGTTTTATTACCTCCTCGTCCCCCAGAAGAGTGCCACTACGTCTGCGGCTCCTTTGCCCGAGAATAATCTCGACATCTGGAACCGGGAACTGGAGCGTTTACTACAATAATGAATCTGGCCATCGTCCTTGTCATTGCCGCTGTACTTGCGCTGAGTATTATTCTGCGCCTCGCTGTAACGCAAAGCCTGCAGGCCAAGAGAAGCGCCAACCTGGCCGGCGCGATCCGTCCAATCGACATTGAAGCGTTCCGCAATTTGATCAACCCTGCCGAGGACGAATACCTGCGGCGTCGTCTGCCGCCGGCGCAGTTTCGTCTGGTGCGCCGTGAGCGTCTGCGCGCCATGGCCGTCTATGCTCAGGCTGCAGGAAGAAACGCCGCAGTGCTGGTGCGCGTGGGTGAGGCAGCCCTAGCTAGCGGCGATCCGCGAGTTGCCGAAGCGGCTCACCAACTGGTGAGCGATGCGCTTCTACTCCGCCGCAATACCACCGTGGCGCTGGCGCGGATCTACCTGGCATTGGCTTGGCCGAACTCCAGGTTCGCTGCAGTGCGAGTGGTCGACCGCTATGAGCAGGTGAGCGGCACGGCGATGCTCCTGGGGCGACTACAAAATCCTGCCGTCCCGGTTCGCCTGTCCGCTCTGTCCTAGAGGTGTGACAGATGTCACAGACACCACAGCGGTGTTTGTGCGAAACTTTTGCCCGGCGTCTCCGTTTGCGGGTTAACTCTTACACCACCCCTTATCAGTCCCGCCTTGTTTTCGCTGCCTCTTCTGGTGTAAAAACCAGCGGGACCTAATCGCCCGGAATCTCGTGAACATTTCTGCCGCTCGCCGTTGGAGTTGTTTCTGCCAGCACCTTGAAGTGCCGGAGTCAGGGGACATTCTATGATCCGCAGGATCACCATGCACAGCCTGAAAGCCTTTTCCCTCTCACTGTTTGCCCTATTGCTTTGCTCCATCGCCTTGGGGCAGGGCGGCGTCGCCACGGGCGATCTGCTTGTAACGGTGAAGGATCCCAAGGGGAGTCTTGTGACCAACGCCACGGTCACGGTGAGCGACCTTGCCAAAGGCTTGGAGCGCAGCGCCACCGGCGACGGCCAAGGCGGCTACAGCGCCCGACTGCTTCCGCCGGGCACTTATACGGTCACGGTGCAAGCGCCCGGCTTTGGCAAGGCCGAAGCCAGGGATGTCGGCATCACGGTCGGCGGACTAGTGGAGCTTCCGGTTGAGCTCGCAGTGGCTACCGGCAAAGAAGTGGTAGAAGTCAGCTCCCAGGCGGAATTGGTGGAGACGTCGCGCACCTCGACCACGGACACGATCGGACAGCGCCGCATCGACAATCTGCCGATCAACGGCCGCAATTACATCAACTTCACGCTGACCGATTCGCAGGTGGTACGCGACAACGCCCCGAACACCGGTGCCGCGCCCACTTCCGGCCTAAACATGAGCGGCCAGCGCGCGCGCTCGAACCTGGTGAATGTCGATGGCGCCGACGCCACCGACAACTCCACCAACGGCGTGCGCTCCACCGTTTCTCAGGAGGCGGTGCAGGAATTCCAGATCATCACCAATAGTTACAGCGCCGAATATGGCCGCGCCGCGGGCGGGGTGGTCAACATCATCACGCGCTCGGGATCGAATGATTTCCACGGCGACGTCTACGGCTACCTGCGTAACCGGAATTTTCAAGCGGTGAACCCGTTCAGCACGGTTCCGAATCCCGCTTACACCCGCGTTCAGGCCGGTGCCGCTTTCGGTGGACCGATCAAGAAGGACAAGACCTACTATTATTTCTCGTACGAGGTTACGCGGCGGCATGAGACCGGATTTTCAGACATCGGCCAGGGCAACTTCGGACTGGTGCCCTTCGACGCGTCGCCCTTCTTTGGCGCTCCCGCGGGAGCGTTTGGGATTCAAGTTACGCCAGAACAGGCGGACTTCCTCAGCACCCCCGGACTGCCCTTATCTCTGCTCCAGGAGTACGCGATCACGACGGGAGCAGCCTCCGGCCTTGCCGTCAACGGCAGTTATCCGGCAGCTTTTGGGCTGTTAGTTGGCGCTCCCGGAGGACTGCCCGCTCCCACCAATGGAAGCAATCCTCTGGCGCAATTTATTACATCGTGCAACAGTTCGGCGCCGCTCTGCAACGGTGTTCCTACGTCTTTCACATCGCTGAGCTCGCAAGTTGGCAATTTTCCGGTGTTCGAAGGCACCAGCCTTTACTCACTGCGGATTGACCATAACGTGAACAACAACAACCGGCTGACGCTGCGGGCGAACGTGAGTCCGAGTACGGTGACGGGAATTGAGGTCAGCGGTCAAGATCAACCCTTCGGGCAAAACGCATACTCGCGCACCTCGCAACAGACATACCGCGACGTGAGCGGAGTCGTGAAAGACACATGGACCCTCGGCACCAACAAGGTCAATGAGTTTACTTTTCAATATGCGCGCCGCGGGCTTTCTTATTTCTACAATACGCAGATTCCAAGCGGCTCCGACCCTGCCGTAAACATTCCGGGTTTCGCCTATTTCGGCCGCGAGCCCTATTCCTACATCCAGCGAGTAGAACAGCGCTACCAGTTCACTGACAATTTCTCCTGGACGATCGGCAGGCATCAGACCAAGTTCGGCGTGGATTTCAACTATCTGCCTCTCACCGCGACGTTCACAGTGAATTACGGCGGAGTTTACGACTTCGGCTCTATCAGTGCTGCCGATCTTGGATTTTCCGTGACCGGCCTCGCCATTCCTGGATTAAACGCCGTGCAGGCTTACGGTGCGGGACTTCCCGGAGACTTCATCCAGGGCTTCGGCAGCCCAAGCGATTCATTCAGTAACAAGCCGCTGGGCGCGTTCTGGCAGGATTCCTGGCGGGTCAGCCCTAAGCTCACGCTAAACTACGGCGTCCGTTACGACGTCGAGTTTGCACCGCAGTTCAAGCCGCCGGATGCACTTGCGCTGGCAGGATACAACTTCCTGGGACTGCAAAAGGGAATCCAGACCGATACCAACAACGTCCAGCCCCGCTTTGGCCTGGCGTGGGATCCGAAAGGCGACGGCAAAACCGTGGTCCGCGCCTCCTACGGCATCTTCTATGACCATCCGCTGCTCGGCCTCTACTTCCTAGGAGACGCTTCCGACGGGTCCACTAGCGGCCAGTTGGCGTTCGCCGGAACGGGAGGGTGCAGCGGGGCCGGCAGCCCAAGCAACCTAAACGCAATCCCGATTTTTCAGGGACTGCCCATCAACGTTCCCAGCTTGGCCAATCCCTGCGCCGCTTCTATCAACCCAGCGGTCACCAGCGCTCTGGGATTTCTTCCGAACCAGCAGCAATTTCAAGCTTTGAATTTTCCCCAGTCGATTTTTCTCAACCAGAACTATTTGAGTTCTTCGTCGCCCCTGGCGCTGGCCTTCCAGCCCTTTGGCTATCCGCAGTCCAAGAACTTTGTCTACGCCTATTCGCAGCAGGTTAATTTTAGTATCGAGCGCGATCTGGGCGATGGTTTTGCTTTCAGCCTGGCCTACAACTTCAACGGCGGGCGCCATCTCAACCGGCCGATCAACGCCAACACGATCCGTGGCGATCTGATGATCGACAATTACGAGACAGCCCTGGCGGCTGGCCAAACTCCAAGTAGTCCCTTTACGGTGAGTGGCTGCGGCCTCGCGGGCACGACTCCTTACGTCGATTCCTCGCTCATGAACTTCTTCCGTCCGTCCGGGTTGAACCCGTCGGTTGCCGCTTTTTACCTCTCAAGCGTACCGGGCGGCGCAGCCTGCGTGGGCCTGGCGCAAAGCGTTCTGCAGAGCTTGGTCCCTCAGGGTTTCAATGCCAATTGCGATCCCACTTCGCTCGCCAACTGCGTCCCGTTCGGCGACATGGACGCTAACTACTCGAACGGCAGTTCCGTGTATCATGGTCTCACCGCCAACCTGCGCAAGCGCTTCAGGAGCCACTACGAATTTCTGGCTTCTTACACCTGGTCCCACGCCATCGACGATTCGACCGATCTACAGTCCACCCTCACGCCGCAGGACAGCTACTTCCCCTCCGCGGACCGTTCCACGTCCCTGTTCGATCAACGCCAGCGCTTCGTCTTCAGCGGCGTCTACCAGTCGGGTAGGCTTGGGGGAAATGGCTTCAGCAGCAAGTTCTTCAGCAATTGGACTTTGGCTCCCATCATCGAGGTTGCGTCCGGCCGGCCTTTTAATATCATCACCGGCAACGACGACAATCTGCAGCTATCCTCGCTGACGGGCCGGCCCAACACTTTCGTCAACGCGGGATGTACCGCTCTTGGCTATCCTTCGGTACCGTCGAAGTACTCTCCAACGGGAGTTTTCCAGGAACCTTGCGGCGCGGACTTCAACGGAACGCTCCAGTCTCTCGACGGCAACCTGGGCCGCAATGCCGGCCTTCAGCCCTGGACGATCTTCAACGACATGCGCGTGGCCAAGCGGATTTATTTCAGCGAACGCTACAACATGGACTTGATCGCCGACATGTTCAACATCGCCAACCGGTATAACGTGGCCGCTGTCAGCCCGCTGTTTACCAACGCCGGCCAGGCCACGGCGGCTTACGATCCGCGGCAGTTCCAGTTCGCGTTGAAATTCAACTGGTAGGTTTGGTTTCTAAATCGGCCATCGTCTGGATTCCGTGACTCCACGGAATCCAGGCCATACGCTGCTGCGGATCGCGCTACGAAAGCCCGAAGCGGCGGCCCCGCCGCTAACCGGGTGCTACACTTTCCTTTCACCATCCTTGGCGCTTGCCCGGAGTTTGTTTCCCAATGTCCCAACCCTATACACCAACGCCGCGGACCCGTCTGGTCCGCGAAGCGGAGCGCGCCGTTTATGATCGCGAAGCCGCGTATCGCATCCTCGATGAAGGATTTCTTTGCCATGCCGGATTCGTCGCCGACGGCCAGCCTTTTGTGATTCCCACATCTTACGGGCGCAGAGA
The DNA here is from genome assembly GCA_003140075.1 of Acidobacteriaceae bacterium. GTDB lineage: Bacteria > Acidobacteriota > Terriglobia > Terriglobales > Acidobacteriaceae > Sulfotelmatobacter. Next base: position 20,669 of record PLIO01000161.1, read on the forward strand.
CGACAACTTGTATATTCACGGCTCCGCCGCCAGCCGCATGTTGCGGCAGATAAAGGACGGCGTCCCGGTCTGCATTACGGTTACGTTGCTCGATGGACTGGTGCTCGCGCGCTCCATTTTTAATCACTCAATGAACTATCGCTCGGTGGTGGTGCTGGGAAAGGCGACTTTGGTGGATGATCCGGGGGAAAAACTCGAGGCCTTGCGGCTGCTGTCCGAACACATAATTCCCGGGCGTTGGGCGGACTCGCGGCAGCCTAATGAGCGTGAACTGAAAGCGACGTCCGTGTTGCGCGTTCCAATCGAGGAATTCTCAGCGAAGGTGCGGGTCGGGCCGCCGATCGACGATGAAGAAGATTATTCTTTCCCCACTTGGGCGGGCGTGGTGCCGCTGGAAATGGTGGCAGGCGCGCCGATTGACGATCCGCGGCTCGATCCGGCGCGGGAGGTTCCGGCTTACGCGAGACAATACAACCGAAAGCCATAGTGGAAAAATGCTTGACTCCTTGGGTAAAGACAATTATCTTTACTGTAAAGAATAAAAGTAAAGATGAAAAACTCCAGCACAATCAGCAGTAAGGGCCAGATTACCGTCCCGCAAGAGATTCGCAAACGTCTTGGGTTGGAAACCGGCGACCGCGTCGAATTTGTGGTAGAGGAGGGTCGCTACGTGATCCGGCCGGCCCGCTCGGAACCCAACCCCTTCGAAAAGTACATCGGAATCTTGGGCCCGTTCCCCGGCGGGGAAGAGGGGATAAAGGCCTGGATCGACGATATGCGAAGCGATAAAGATTACGAATGAGGACGGCCCTTGACACCAACATCTTATCCCTATTCTGGTCGGGAGGACCGTTGGCCGACGCGATTGCCGCTCGGTTGTCGAAAGTTCGCGCGGAGGGAGCGCTGGTATTAAGCGCTCCAGTATTCGTCGAGCTTTCGGCCATTCCCACAGGCGACCCGCAGCGCGTTCAGAAATTGCTCAGGGAGATGACCATCACAGTCGATTTCGACCTTGGAGAAGATGTCTGGCAATTAGCGGCGGCAAGCTTCGCGGCTTATGCTATCCGCCGCCGTTCCGGTGGAGGTCAGCCAAAGCGCTTGCCGGCGGACTTCGTAATCGCATCGCACGCGCTGCTGCAAGCCGACAGGCTGATGACCCGCGATGCCACGCGCTATGCTGTGGACTTCCCGAATCTTCGTCTGATTTGAGTTCGCCCGGAACAGGAAACAGCTCACCTCGCTGCAAAGGCAGAACGCCGCAATTCCCAGACTGAACCCCGGAGCAATAATTTATTTAGCGTTTTGGCTATGCGTCACTTGACTGCGTGTCGCCTCGGATTATAGTCGCCTCATCCACGGAGGTGCGGACGTGAAAGCCTTGGTTGCCATCGGGATTCTTGCAGCTACGGTCGCGGCACATGGGCAGGAAACACCGAATGTTTATCTGACATCGAAATCGGTGGGCAACAATTGGAACGCGTTTCGCGACCAGTCGCAGGAGATGGCGAAGGACTTCGCCAAGGCTTGCCCAGAAGTACAAATCACAACGAGCCGGCAGGACGCCGATTATCAGGTGAGCCTCAACCACATCGAGGCTGGCTTGTTTGTGCGTGACAATCAGATTGCGGTCGAGGACATGCTCGGTACCGTGCTTTCGACCAAGGAAAAAAGCAGCATTAACAGCGGGGTCAAGGGAGCCTGCGCCTTGATTCTCGCCGACTGGAAAAACCCCAACAGACACCCGGCAAAGGCTGGTGAAGGGAATAAATGCTGAATTCCAAAGGGGAGGTGTCATGGGTTACGCGGAGGTTTCCGACGACACGCTGACCATCCACAGCGAACGCGCGAGCGCGATGCGCTTTCGAATGATTCTTGCGAGCCGGGAGCTTTCTATGATTCGGCGGGCCGGTATCGCAACTTATATCTATACGAACGATGCTGACCAGAGCTTCGTGTACGACGTAAAGGCGGGGCAGATCGTGACGCAGCAAGCGACACAGGCACACAACTAGCTCAAACGCTCGCCCCGGGGAATCACGGAATCAGCAGCAGCTTGCCAGCTACCTTGCGGGCTTCCATGTCGCGGTGCGCCTGCGGCGCGTCTGCCAGCGGATACGTCTTAGCGATCCGCAGTTTCAGCTTGCCCTCCGCGATCATGCCGAAGAGCGCGCTGGTGCGGGCCAGCAGCTCCGCGCGGGTCGCGGTGAAATGCGCGAGCGTGGTGCGCGCCATATAGAGCGACCCTTTCTCTGACAACCTCGCCGGATCCACCGGCAGCACCGGACCGCTCGACATGCCGTAAAGCACCAGCATCCCGCGCAATCGCATCACGTTCAGATTCTTCTCGAAGGTTGCTTTGCCCACGCCGTCGTACACCACTTCGACGCCCTTGCCGTCTGTCAGACGCTTCACTTCGGTTTCAAAATCATGCTTGGTGAAGACGATCAACTCGTCCGCGCCGGCCTCGCGCGCCAGTTGGGCCTTTTCATCGCCCGAAACCGTGCCAATCACCCGCGCACCGATCGCGTGCGCCATCTGCACCAGCAGGAGCCCGACTCCGCCTGCCGCGGCGTGAACCAGAGCCGTCTCTCCTGCCTTCAGCTTGTGCGCATCGTTTGCCAGGTAATGTGCGGTCAGGCCGTGCACCATCGAAGCGGCCGCCTGCTCGTCGTTGATCGATGCTGGCACAGGCACCAGATGCTCCTCCGCCGCCACCACGAACTCTGCGTAGGACCCCAGCACCCCGCTCCACGCCACACGGTCGCCCACTTTCACCGTTTTGGCCTGGGCGCCAACCGCAACTACAACTCCGGCTCCCTCCTGTCCGGGGATGAACGGCAGCGGCGTGCGATATCTGCCATCGCGGAAGTAGCCATCAATCGAGTTCACCCCCGCGACCGCGACCTTCACTACTGCTTCGGCAGGTTTCGCCTGAGGAACTGGAACGTCCTGCAGTTCCATTACCTCCGGCCCGCCCGTGTGGTGCACGCGGATCGCTTTCATAGTTTTCCTTGTAGCGCCGCCGTCCCGGCGGCTTCCCGCAGCGGGGAAGCATTGGCACCGTACGGGTAGACTCGCGATGATATAGCCGGCAAGATGCCGGCGCTACAACTTACGGTATCAGCAGCAGCTTTCCGGTGGTCTTCCGTCCTTCCAAATCGCGATGCGCCTGCTGCGCCTCGGCCAGGGGATAAGTATGTCCGATGCGGAGCTTGAGCTTTCCGGCAGCCATCATGCCAAACACCGCGCCCGACCGTGCCAGCAACTCCTCCCGCGTGGCGATGTAATTCCCCAGCGAGGGCCTGGTCAGAAACAGCGATCCCTTTTGCGTCAGGACGATGGGATCAAACGGCGGTACCGCGCCGCTCGATCCGCCGAACAGCACCATCATTCCTCGAGGCCGCAAAATGTTCAGCCCTTTCTCGAATGTTGTCTTGCCGACCGAGTCGTAGACCACATCCACGCCTTTGCCGCCGGTCAGTTTCTTCGCTTCAGCTTCGAAATCGGCTTGCGTATAGAGGATCACGTCATCCGCGCCCGCCTCGCGCGCCAGCTTCGCCTTTTCCTCGGTCGAGACCGTCGCAATCACACGCGCTCCAAGGTTGTGCGCCATCTGCACCAGGATCAGTCCCACGCCGCCGGCCGCGGCATGAACCAGCGCAGTCTCTCCGCGCTTAAGAGGATGGGTATCGTGCGACAGATAATGCGCGGTCATCCCCTGTAACATCGCAGACGCAGCCTGCTGGTCGCTAATGCCCTGTGGAACCGGCACCAAGCGGTCCGCGGGCTGAGCCGCGTATTCCGCATACGAACTCAGCAGCCCGCTCCAGGCTACGCGATCTCCCACCTTGACTGACTTTACGTCAGCTCCTACGGCGGTCACCACACCCGCGCCTTCCTGTCCCAACACAAACGGCAGCGGCGCTTTGTAGCGCCCCTCACGGTGGTAGACGTCGATAAAGTTCACGCCCGAGGCAGCCAGTTTGACCACTGCCTCATTCGGCTTCGGCTGCGGCACCGGCAACTCCACCACTTCCATCGCTTCCGGTCCGCCGACTTGTTTGACTTGAATGGCTTTCATGGCAAGTTGGATTCTTCTTTCTAAAGAAAAGATTCCGGATGGGCGAATCGAGTTCTCCAGTTCTCAGTTCTCAGAAAAGCAAACCGTCCGGGCGCGCGTGGTTAACATTACTGGGGCAAATAAACGCGCAGGGACGGGGCGGTTGATTTTACTGAGAACTGAGAACTGGGAACTGAGTACTGAGAACTGTTCCTCTGTTACACTGTCCCGTCCGCGCCAGGAGCCTCTTCGTCATGGCCGAAAAGATACCGCAAACTTTCGCCAACCACACCCGCTGGGATCCGTTGTATCACTTCTTCGCGTTGCCGGTCTTTCTCCTCTTGCCGCTCGCCGCCGCAGTCCACTTCATCTGGCGTCCCAGCCTTCACTTGGGATTGATCTTCCTGATCGCGGTGGCTGCGGCAATCGCGGTCTTGCGAATTCGCACGTACTCGCTCAAAGTGCAGGACCGGGTGATTCGCCTGGAAGAACGCCTGCGCCTGACTGCGCTTTTATCTGAGCCCTTGCGCTCGCGCATTCCGGAATTGACGGAGGGACAACTGCTCGCGCTGCGCTTTGCCTCGGATGCGGAGCTGCCCAAGTTGGCCGAGCGCGCACTTTCCGAAAAGCTGTCGCGGGCGGATATCAAGAAGGCGATCCAGACCTGGCGTCCAGACTACTGGCGCGTCTGACCGATCTTGTCGAACGGCGGACTGGGAGTCTGAAGCCAAGCGGCTGGGGCCGATCGATCACTGGCAAACCGCTCCCCGGCTGTCTGAATAGTCAGGTTTAGGTAACCAGACGGCTTGGTGCCGAAGGTAACGGTGGCGGGTCCTTTTCGGCGTTGACCCGAGGGCGACCGCGGGGTACGATTTTTGATAGAATTCACCCGGCATTCATCTTAGGGAGCAATCCGTATCTCGTTGAGAAATATGCGAGTTGCAAAACTCCAGGTTCGGATCACGGTGCGGATCGCGCTGCTGGCCGTCACGGCCGTTGCTGGTACTTCGTGCCAGACAGCCCAGAAGCCGGTTTCGTTGCTGCCTGCGAGAACTGCTCCATCTTTAACAGCTGGCACATCCCCAGCTTCGGCGTCTGCGCCGCAGCGTGCTCCGGCGAGTGCGCCACAAGCCGCCGCTCCCGATCAATCGCAGGTCCGAGCTCAAGCTCCAGAGGCCAAACCAGAACCTCCATCCCCCGCACCTGCTCCCGACTTGGTCGGCGACCTCGTCGCCAGGGTGGAAAAGGACTATCAGGCGGGATTAGACGCCTACCAGGCAGGCCAGACTGACACCGCCAAACAGGATTTCGACAGCGCCTTTAATGCATTGCTCGAAAGCAACCTTGATATCCGCTCCGACGGCCGTCTCGAGAAAGAGTTCGATCGCATCGTGGAGGGCGTCAATCACCTCGATCTGGGTAACTTGGCGTCCGATTCCGAGGCACAGAAGTCCGAACCCGCGCCCATCGATGAAACCAACGGCATCACGCCGGCTGCCGATCCCAACGTAAAGGCCAAGGCGCAAGCCGAGATCAAGTCGACTCACTCCGACCTGCCGCTGATGATGACCGACCAAGTCGCTGGATATATCAGCTACTTCTCCAATCGTGGACGCGGCAGCTTCGAGCACGCCTTCGCCCGCTCCGGCCGCTACCACGACATGATGGTTAAGATCCTGAAAGAGGAAGGCGTTCCGCAGGATCTGATCTACCTGGCCCAGGCCGAATCCGGATTCCAGCCGCTGGCGGTTTCTCGCGCAGGCGCTCGTGGTATTTGGCAATTCATGGGCAGCCGCGCCCGCGGTTACGGTCTGCAGCGCAGCCTGTGGGTGGATGACCGCCAGGATCCCGAGAAATCGACTCGCGCCGCCGCCCGTCATCTGAAAGATCTTTATAAACAATTCGGCGACTGGTATCTCGCCATGGCTGCCTATAACTCCGGCCCGGGCACGGTGCAGGCGGCGGTGCGGCGCACTGGGTACGCCGACTTCTGGGAGCTTTACCGGCGCAACGTTCTCCCCAAGGAGACTCGCAACTACGTTCCCATCATCCTGGCCGTCACTATCGTGACCAAGAACCTTTCGCAGTATGGGTTTGATGATGTCTCGATGGACGAACCTGCGGCCTTTGACACCGTAACCGTCAACTATCCTGTGGATTTACGCCTCGTAGCCGATTGCGTGGATGCTACTCCCGCTCAGTTGCAGCAGTTGAATCCCAGCTTGCTGCGTCTGAGCACTCCGAAAGAAGGCGCATTCGACCTTCATCTGCCTGCCGGAAGCAAAGATCAGTATCAGACTGCCATCGCTGCGATTCCGTCCGGTATGCGCCTGTGGTGGCGCTACCCCAGGGTTCATTCCGGCGACACCTTGGTTTCGTTGGCGCGTAGCTACCGAACCACTGCGAAGTCCATTGCCGAAGCCAATCATCTCGACGGCGCGGAACTCCAAGCCGATGCCAAAGTAATCGTCCCGGTCGCGCCCGGCAAGCATCCGCTCAGCGATACAGCCACTTATGCCCGCCGGATTACTCGCTACAAAGTCCGTAAGGGGGACACGGTCCAGACCGTTGCCGAGAATTTCGGAGTGCCGGCTCAGATGGTCCGCCGCTGGAACGGTCTGCGCGGCGACGGCCTGCGCGGCAGAACAGTCCTGGCCCTGCACCTGCCGGTTACGCCCAGCAACGAATCGGCTTCGGCTCCCTCCTCCAAACCAGTCCGGCACGGTAAGGCCGCGCAGACGGAAACCGAGGCCTCGGCGGGCACGGCCGTAACCGTAGAGGACGAAGACACCTCAACCCAGGCCAGCCCGGTTCATCACAGGGTGAAGTCCGGCGAAACTCTCTACTCGATCGCCACTACGTACAAGACCACAGTGGCTGCCCTGAAGCGCTATAACGGCAACGTGGCCACGCTCCGGCCTGGCATGATCCTGATCGTTCAGCCCAGCCGCTGATCCCACCGCCGAGCTTCCATCGCCAAAACGTAGGGTGTAATCAGAATCTTCTTCCATTCCGCGGCCCCGTGTGATAACAGGATAGTCGGGCCGCATGTGACGACAGCCCTTGCAGTCTGCACCAAACGTCGTGCTATAATCGCGCGCCGTTCCAGCACAAGTTTCGGGTGGTCTTTTAATTTCTCGTGCCCGGCAACCTTGCGTGGCCTTTATTGCGCCAGGAGCCAAATTAAGATCAGGAGGAGCAATGACGTTCTACGATCCCACACTCTACGGTCGTGATGATGAAGAAGAATTCGGCGACAGCGGAGCCTACAGCGAGTCGCTCGAAGAAGATTTCGAAGAGGAGGAAGAGGAAGAGGAAGAAGCCGGCACTCCAGAACCAGCGCTGGGTGAGCCGGTGACGCCTGCTCCGCCGCCCCCCGCGCCCAAACCCAAACCCGCTGCTCCCGCCGGTGGAGGCGGTAGCCCCAAGAAACCGGTTGCCAAAAAGAAAGCACCCGCGAAGAAACCGGCCGCCAAGAAGCCGGCGAAGAAGGCCGCCAAGAAAGCTAAGAAACCCGCAAAGAAGGCGGCCAAGAAGCCGGCGAAAAAAGCCAAGAAGCCAGCGAAAAAGAAAGCCAAGAAAGGCCGGCGGTAGGAGCACCCACCCTGGCCCGTTTCTCATGACGCATTGCTAAAGCCGCGGCCCTTGGGGCCGCGGTTTCTTGGTCCCCTCTCCCGCCACCAGCCCCTGCCGATTGGTAGCTCGTACCTGCTACTTCTTACTCTGCACCGCTGCCCGGCACTTCCCATACAACTCCAGTAGATGGGTGGCATATTCCTCCGGCTTCGATGCCGAGCCCGTCCCTTGAAACCCAACGCCCGATGAAGTCGTCCGTCCATACCCGGTAGTCATCGCGACAAATTTCATCAAATCGAGCGCGATATCCTCATCGCGGCGCGCACTCGCATGCAAACCCGGACCTTCTTCCATGAGTCCTTCTCCTGAACCGGAAATATAAGGAAGCTGTTCCTCGTCTTCTTCCATGTCTTCCATGACGCCCACTTCCACTCCGCCCACGATGATAGCAGGGTCGACATCGCGCCGTCCGGAGTGTGCAACCTCACACTGTGTCGACGGTGAACGATTCATCAGTCGGCAGTTGGTAACTGAAAATCTACCCGCGCCGTTCGCCGCAACCGGACCATCAGCCAGACCGAAGCCACAAATAGCAACGGAGACGAATAGAACCCGGGTGCCGGACGCGGAAATGTCACCGCTGCCACCGTATGCCCGAGGATGGTTCCGATCGTATGCCCCAGGCCGTTGAGAAACATGATGACCGCATACGCCCACGCCAGCGGCCGCAAGCCGTTCATCCCGCGCGCCGCCACCGGAGCCAGGCAGAAGAGCAGGCCGCATACCAGGATGTGCCCGATCAGATATTCCCGCAGCTCGATCGTGAGCGCGGGAAACCAGGCCCAGCGCTCATGCAAGATGGTCACAGTTGGGTTATAAACCGCAAGAAAACCGGTGGAAGCTTCATCCACGATGTGCAGCGCGAAGGCCACGCACAGCGCAAACCACGCACTGCCGAAACCCGACGCGGAGAGTGCGGCAGGAGCTTGCCTCATGAAAAACGCCCGTCACCCGAATTCTCAATCACCCCACTGACAATTGGCAATCGAAAACCCGCCCCAGAAGGCGCACTGATGGGCACCGTCAGTCCGCCCGTTTACCGTGCCACTTCGCTCATCAGCGCCAGCAGATTCCCCTCGGAGTCGCGAAAGAACGTCATCCACAAGTCGTGCGTCGGCATTTTCGCGATCAAGTGCGGTTCGTCTTCGAAGCTTACGCCGCTTTCCTTCATTTTTCCGTAAGCCCCTTGAATGTCAGGCACGGCAAAATACAGCACCGAGCTGGGATGATCGAACTCGGGTTTTTCCGCCCGGTCCAGCATCAGGCGCACTCCGCCGCAATCGAAAAATGCCAGCCCCGGCGGCGCTTTGAAAAGCAGTTTCAAGCCGAGTTTGTCCTGGTAGAAGGCCGCCGCGCGTTCTACATCTTTGGCGTTAATGGCGATCTGGCCGAGGCGGGTAATTCCAACTCCGGTTGCGGTGGCGCTCATGTCCTTGACCTCCGAAGCTATATTAGTTAGCATAGCTAACTATAATCGATGGCAAAAGTCAAGTCCGAAAACGTCGAGCGCAGAAGTGTTGCATCCCGGCCGGCGGCCGTGGAAGCCGCCGATCGCCTTCATTCCGCCGCCATCCATCTGCTGCGCCGCGTGCGTCGGCAGGATGTGGCTTCTGGCATAGGCCCGGCGCAGCTCTCCGCGCTTTCCGTGCTCGTGTTCGCCGGCCCCAAAGCGCTAGGCCAACTCGCCGCAGCCGAGCAGGTCAAGCCCCCGACCATGAGCCGCATCGTTGCCGGACTCAAGCGTGGCCGCTTGGTAGAAATCACTCGCGATCCCCACGACGCACGCCGCATGCACATCCGCTCGACCGCCAAAGGAACGAGCGTTCTCCAGCGGGGACGCAAGCGCCGCATCGACTATCTCGCGGCCCATCTCGATTCACTCGCCAGAAGCGAGCTTGCTCGCCTTGCGACGGCCGCCGCTATCTTGGAAAAACTGCTGAGCAACTGGCGCTGACCTGTCCCGGCATGCACGCTGCTCTAATCCAGTTTAGAATGTCTGCGCCGTAGTCAAAATAAATTGAGGACGATCATGCCCCGAGTGTGGATTCTTCTTGCCGCTTGCATTTTTGCTCTCAGTCCGGACGCCGCTCAGGACCAGGACTTCAGCAAAGTCCAGATGAAGGTCGCAAAGGTGGCCGGTAACGTCTACATCCTGCAAGGTGCTGGAGGGAATATCGGCGCGTCGGTTGGCGACGACGGCATCGTAATCGTTGACGATCAATACGCCCCGTTAGCCGATAAGATTCAGGCCGCGTTGAAAGGTATCACCGACAAGCCGGTGCGGTTTATCATCAACACGCACTATCACCCCGATCATACCGGCGGAAATGCCTACTTCCAGAAGCAAGCCCCGATTATTGCGCAAGACAATGTTCGCAAACGCCTGGAAAGCGGCGGTGGGGGAGGCAACGGCGGTTCCATTCACATGGACATGAAACCCGCGCCCCACGAGGCGCTGCCCATCATCACCTTCGATCACGACGTCACCGTTCACCTGAATGGCGAAGACATCCGTGCTCTGTATTTTCCCGCCGGACACACCGACGGCGACTCGATCATTTTCTTTCCCCACTCCAATGTCGTTCACATGGGCGACGACTTCGTCACCTATGGTTTTCCGTTTATTGACGTGGAGAGCGGCGGCAGCATCAACGGCATGATCGACGCCGTGGCCCAGGTCATCTCGCAATTGCCTGCAGATGTGAAAGTGATTCCCGGGCATGGACCGGTCTCCAGCCTGGACGACGTGCGGTCCTATCTTGCTATGCTGAAGGAAACGCGAGACGCGGTGCAGAACGCATTGAAAGAAGGCAAAACGCTCGACCAGATGAAGCAGGCGAAGCTGCTCGATCCCTGGAAGAAGTATTCCGGAGATTTCGTCAACGAAGATGTTTTCCTGGAGACTTTATACAATTCGCTGACCGGGCAGAAAACCGGGAAGCTCATCAAGCACAATTGACGCCTGGGCAGCCGTACCATTTTTTGAAGGAGCCTCATTCTACTTTGCGAATGACACGCCGCGAATTTGCGCATTCCACCCTGCTCGCAGGCGCGGCCGCCGCTCTGCCCGCGGGTCTGTTCTTGGCTTGCACAGTGTCGAATGCTGCGCGCACGGCCAATTCTGCTCCTCTCGCCAGTTCGCACTCCATGCAGTTTGATCCTGCTTCCGAGATTTCTTTTCCGCGGAATTTCTTTTGGGGCGCAGCCACTGCCGCTTACCAGATCGAAGGTGCGTGGAAAGAAGACGGCAAGGGCCAATCGATATGGGATCGCTTCACACATACTCCCGGCACAATTAAGAACGGCGATACCGGCGACGTGGCCTGTGATTCCTATCATCGCTGGCGCGAAGACATCGCGTTGATCCGCGCGATGAACTTGAACAGCTATCGTTTTTCGATTTCCTGGCCGCGCATTCAGACTGTGGGCTCGGGCTCCGCGAATTCCAAAGGAGTCGACTATTACAGCCGTCTAGTCGATGCCTTGCTCGAGGCCCGCATCCGGCCCTTTGTCACGCTCTACCACTGGGACCTGCCGCAGACCTTGGAAGATGCCGGAGGCTGGCCCAATCGCGATACAGCTTCCCGCTTTGCTGACTACGTGGAGCTCGTCGCTCGCGCCTTGGGCGACCGCGTTTCCGATTGGATGCTGTTCAACGAACC
>PLIO01000072.1 GCA_003140075.1 Acidobacteriaceae bacterium
AGCCGGGCTGGTTGGCCCGGCTTTCTCTTTGCGTGGAACTGGTTCGGTCAATCTTGTTTCGATCAGCCGACCCAGAATGTCAAAATCTCGACGCGCTTGCTTGCCTCGATCGATTTCAGCGCGCGCGGCGTCGCGCGCGCGGGTTCACCGGCCCGCGCCGTGACGCCCTTTACATCACCAGCGCGAGGTTCTCCAGTTCATACTGCAGCACCGGCAGAGCGCACCCAGCCATCTCGACGCGGCCCGCCGCATCCAGAGCCGCCTTCGGCGAAACCCCGTAGCCCCGGCCCATGAGGAAAACCTGCAACAGTTCGGCGGCCTCGTACGAATCGATCATGCCCCCTTGCAGCAGATCGCTGCGCAAGGCAGCCAGTTCGGTTGCCGTGAACCTGTCTTTATCGTTTCCAGCTCTGTCATTACCGCTTCTGTCGTTCATTGTCTTTTCAAACATGGCCGTCATCACCTCCGACTCCGACCTTCCCACCACGCTTAGCTATTAGACTCATCGGCAGCCACTCAAGTTGCATGCAATTTAAGTGCCGCGGCTGCCCCTACCTTACCCATACGGAAAGCAGACCGGTTTAGATTCATAAACCCCTCTGGATATCGGAAGTTGCAAGCATCCCACCAGAAGCGGTCTCCTTACGGAAGGTCTCATCAGTACCGTTGCAGTCTCAAAACTGACACATAGTGTCATTCTGGGCGGGAATTTGGCCCTTCTCGCCCCCACCCAGCAATAGTGCGTGAACACTCTAATAATGATAGTGAAGATACGGGCAGGAATGTTTCAGAGGTGTCAAATCGATGTAAAAAACTAAGCCGGGAAACCGCCACGAGTCAGTCGCCTTCGACCACGGCCTCATCCACCAGCATGATCGGGATGTCGTCCTTCACTGCATACACCCGGTGGCACTGCGTGCACTTCAAACTCTCGGGATTCTCCCGGTACTCAAGCGGCTGCTTGCACGCCGGACAAACCAGAATTTCCAGCAAATCCTTGGCAATCATGACAAACATTGTACGCCACGAAAGAGTCGCCCCACCACAGAGTCACAGAGTCACAGAGACACAGAGAACTGGTTGTTGTTTTTCTCTGTGCCTCTGTGACTCTGTGGTGAACGATTTCCTTGTTGCGGTGTAAGATTTCCTAGCCGAAGCCCGGAGCCCGAATGTCCGCCAGAATCCTCGACGGCACCAAGATCGCCAGCGACATCCGCAGCGAAGTCGCCGCGGAAGTGAAGACCATGGCTGCCGCCGGAGTCCGTCCCGGCCTCGCCGTCGTCCTCGTCGGCCACAACCCGGCGTCGGAGATTTACGTGCGCGGCAAAGTCAAAGCCTGTGAGGAAGTTGGCCTCTACAGCGAGCAGCACACCCCGCCCGAAACCGCCACCACCGCCGAGCTTCTCGCACTGATCGAAGACCTTAATCGCCGCGACGAGATCGATGGCATCCTGGTGCAGTTGCCCCTGCCATCGCAAGTGGACTCGAAACAAGTTCTGATGGCCGTCGACCCCGCCAAAGATGTTGACGGCTTCCATCCTGTCAACGTCGGCTTTCTCTCGACTCAGCGGCCCGGCCTGGTCCCGTGTACGCCCGCCGGAGTCATCGAAATTCTGAAGCGCAGCCACATTCCCGTGGCCGGCCGGGAAGCCGTGGTCGTCGGACGCAGCGACATCGTCGGCAAGCCCGCCGCCATGCTGCTGCTCAACGCCAATGCCACGGTCACCGTCTGCCACTCGAAAACACATGATCTGCCGGGAGTTTGCCGGCGTGCCGACATTCTCGTAGCTGCGATCGGCAGCGCCGGCATGATCACCCGCGATTTCGTGAAGCCCGGCGCAACTGTAATCGATGTCGGCATGAATAAGGTGACCGACCCCGCGGAATTCCAGCGCCTGTTCGCCGGTGTCTCGGCCAACAACGCCAAGCGCGAAGAAAATTTCCGTGCGAAGGGATCTACGCTTGTTGGAGATGTTCATCCCGAAGTAGCTGAAGTGGCGGGAGCGCTCACGCCCGTTCCCGGCGGCGTCGGTCCGCTGACCATCGCCATGCTCATGTACAACACCGTGAAAGCTGCCAAGCTGCGCCGCGGGCAGTGGTCAGGGGCCAGTGGTCAGTGGTCAGTTTCCCACCCGCCTCTGGTCTCGGTGAAGTGATGAAGGCTTTTGGGAACTCAGCAAGGATCTCGTGATGTGCAAGTCACTGGTAGCTGGCCCCTGACCACTGGCCACTGAACTTATGCTGAAAGTCGGCCTTACAGGCGGCATCGCGTCCGGCAAATCGACCGTTGGAGAAATGTTAGTCGCGCTGGGCGCGCGCCTCGTGCAGGCCGACCGCATTGCCCACCAGCTCATGCTGCCCGGCCAGCCGGTTTACAACGAAGTGGTGCGCCATTTCGGCGGCGGCATTCTCAATTCCGACCTCAGCGTGAACCGTGGCAAGCTGGCCGAAGCTGCGTTCGGTTCGCCGACGTCCGGAGCGCAGCGCGACTCCGCGACCGCAGCCTCCGCATCTCGCATTCAGGAACTGAACCGCATCGTGCATCCTGCCGTGATCCGCAGCCAGGATGAATGGATGGAAGAAGTCGGACGCGCAGATCCCCAATCCATCGCCGTCGTGGAAGCCGCTCTCATCATCGAGGCCGGCGCAGCCAAACGCTTCGACTGCATGATCGTCGTCACCAGCGGCGACGAGCAACGCATCGCCCGCTTCGCCACCCGCCAAAAACTATCCCTCGATGCCGCCCGCACAGAAGTCGCCCGCCGCATGGCCGCACAACTCCCCGAAGCGGAAAAGATCAAAGCCGCCGACTACGTCATCGACAACTCCGGCCCGCTCGATCACACGCGGAAGCAAGTGCAACAGGTGTGGGCGAAGCTGCGCGCGGAACTCCAACCTTGAGGCCGATTGCAAGTCGGCTGTCTGTTAAGCCAAATTTGCGTGAATCCCAAGACCCGCAGCGGCTTTTCGCAGCCGCTTATCTCGTGTCCATAGCAGCGTCGATGGATTGATGAGGACGGAAGCTAGCAGATATGCGTCGATCAGGCCGATGCCAAGGTTGAAAAGACGTCGAGCCTCAATCGTCAGCCTCACTTCGCTCATCTGCGCCACTTGCACTTGCGGCAACAGATCCAGCAGGGCCAGCGTCCTGGTGCGCTCGCGCAGCGCTCCCAGGGCAAGCTCCGCTATCACGAACGGATGGATCACAATCTGCCCTTGCTCGAGCAGCTTTTGCAGCGCTTTGTTGCCCGAACGGAGATGGTCGATCCAAACCGAAGTATCGGCGAGAATCAACGCAGCCGCACCCTGCGGCGCGGAACACTCTTCAACTTCGGCATTGTGCCGCCGAGAGACGCCAATCGCCGGGCGCTTTCGCGCTCGATCAGCGCTTTGAGCGCTTCGCGAATTAACGCCGTTTTCTCCGCGACGCCGGTAAACTCCTGCGCGATGCGGAGGAGATCGTCATCGAGTACGAGAGTTGTGCGCATAGGCACTTAATATAGCATCAAACGATGCCGAATATTACGCTTACGCAACAGCCAGCGAGGCCACCGACGAGCCCCGAGGCGGCAGAGTCATCAATCGGCGCGACGAAAGCCGACCGTCGTTTTCATTTGACAATGGCGATCATCGTTACTACGATCCAAGCGATTCTTTCCCCCAAAGAATCTGCGTACCCCAGCGCTGCGCCGTCGCAGATCGCGCCCACGAGCTTGGCAGAGAGATGACGGCACTTACCGCCCGAAAGGAGAACGTCCCATGAAATCCACCAGTCGCGCCAGCAAGCAGGTTTGCCTCGCCATCGCAATCGCGTTTGCGATGCTAGCGTGCGCGATCCCAGCTTTCACGCAGTCCGAGCGCGTGCTCTACAGCTTCAAGGGCGGAAAATCGGACGGTTCGAGTCCCTACTCTAGCGTGATCGCCGATGATTCGGGCGCCTTGTACGGCACTGCTGCTTACTTTGGCCCACACGACGACGGTGAGGTGTTCAAACTTACTGGTCCCTCGACATCGGGAGGAATCTGGACGGAAACCATTCTTTGGGCCTTCACTGGTAAGGGCGACGGGGCAACTCCAACTTCGAACCTCATAATGGACGCGACTGGGGCACTTTACGGAACCAACGCCAGTGGTGGAACGCTGGGGTGCGGCACTTTTTTTCAGTTAGTGCCTCCGACCACCACAGGCGGAAACTGGACGGAAAACACACTGGCTAACTTCCCTTGTTCAGGAGATGCGGGTTCCGACCCTGAGGGCATAATCCGTGACCCGGTCACCGGTGTATTTTACGGAAGCGTATTGTACGGTGGCGCTTTCGGCGGCGGCTGGGTCTACCGGTTGACGCCCCCGACATCGGGTGGCAGTTGGACGTACACCGTGCTTCACAACTTCAATCCCTATGCGGCTGCTCCCGAATATGCCCAAGGCTGCGAGCCCTGGAGCGTAGTACTCGGCCCGAATGGCGACTTGTATGGGACGACGCTCTATTGCGGAACGGGCGGAGGTGTGGTTTACAAACTTTCTCCGCCCACCGGCGGAGGCGAAAATTGGGCAGAGACCGTGCTCTACACGTTTGGATCCAGCGCCACCAGTCTCAGCGGCAACCAAGCGTATGGTTTGACGTTTGACCAAGGCGTGCTTTATGGCGTTACCCCCTTGGGCGGCAGCACGGGGAACGGAACGATCTATAGCCTAAGTCCGCCCTCCGAATCGGGAGGTGCCTGGATCGAAACAATTCTGCACAACTTCGGAGCGAGCGACGACGGAAATACGCCTCTTGCGGGGGTGATTGTCGGACCGGGCGGCGTTCTTTACGGCACAACTACCGGAGGCGGTTCGAGTGAGAGTCGGTGCGGCGCCTATCTCGGCTGCGGAACCGTATTCCAACTAACCGAAGTTGGCGGCCAGTGGACGGAGACCATACTGTATGAGTTCTCCAGTACGGGCGACGATGCCACAAATCCCGATGTTGGCCCCCTATTGCTTCGCTCAGGCTATTTGTTTGGAATGAGCTTTGAAGGCGGCACAAAAGGCGACGGCACGGTGTACGCAGTACACCCGTAGAGACGGTTAGAGCGGGACAGCATCACCCCTTCTTCAAAAACTTCCCCTGCTCCAGTTCCTGAAACGCCTGCCGCAACTGCTCCTGCGTGTTCATCACAATCGGCCCGTACCACGCCACCGGCTCTTCCAGCGGTTTCCCGGAGACGAGCAAAAATCGAATCCCATCTTCTCCTGCCTGCACTGTAACTTCGTCTCCGCGATCGAACAAAATCAGCGAGCGGTTATCCGCTTCCACCGGAGGCGCCGTATCCAACCATTTCACGGCCTCGGTCGGAACGGCCAGGGGTCCCGATGCGTTGCAGAACTTTCCGCTTCCCCCGAACACATAGGCGAAAGCGTGCCGCTTCGTCTCTACCGGCAGCGTCTTTCTCTTCCCCGGCGCAACCGACACATCCAAATAGATCGGATCGGTCGCAATCCCATCCACCGGGCCTTTCTTTCCCCAAAAACTTCCGCACACGACGCGCACGTGCGTGCCGTCGTCATCCTTTATTTCTGGAATATCCAGCGACTTCACTTCCTGATAGCGCGGCGGAGTCATCTTCAGCGACGCCGGAAGATTGGCCCACAACTGAAAGCCGTGCATTCGTCCCGTCGGATCGCCTTTCGGCATCTCCTGATGAATGATGCCGCTGCCAGCCGTCATCCACTGCACGTCGCCAGCGGCGATGGCGCCGCGGTTGCCCATGCTGTCGCCGTGCTCCACCGTGCCCGCCAACACATAGGTGATGGTCTCAATGCCGCGATGCGGATGCCATGGAAACCCCGCCAGATAATCCTCCGGAACGTCATTGCGGAAATCGTCGAGCAGAAGAAAGGGATCGGTCTCCTTCGTGTTTCCGAAGCCAAACGCGCGCCGCAAATGAACGCCTGCGCCTTCGAGAGTGGGTTTCGATTTAATAACCTGCTTCACCGGCCGTATCGACATAAAGTCCTCTGTTTGAAAGCTGTTTGATGTTGCAAAAAGCGTCGCGGATTCTTAGCAAACCCAGCCTTGACAAACGCAGCGCATTGGGCGATAAGATTATGCCACCGCCGAGCCGTTCTCCCCTGATCTGGCGCGAGGTGATCCCATGTCTTCTCCGCAAGTCCCAGGTAAGGCAAGAACCAAAAATCGACCGGCCGCGCGGCTGGACCGCAATCTGGAAAAAAATCTCTTTGCCTACGCGACGGCGGCAAGCGCAGGCTTGCTGTCTCTTGCGTCGCGAGCCGAAGCGCAAATTGTTTACACGCCGTCCAATACCCCAATGGTCATCAACGGCGCGAACCACGGCCTTGGGCTCACCCAACTTGACCTGAACAACGACGGCACTCCGGACTTCGCTTTCGGATTATCGTCGACGATCCGGTTCACAAGCATCGGGTATACATCGCGTTTCAAGTTTTTGCTGAGACTTGCTCCGGATCAAGCCGGCAACCAGGTGGTGCAAGGGCAACAAGCAGGGACTGCGGCGGCAATCGCGGCGGGAAGAAAAATAGGACCGCAACAAAAGTTTGGCGCCAATGGCTATCTAGTGCACCAGGTGTACAACATCAGCTCCAAGAGTAAAGACGTAAGCTCGGGCAGCTGGCGCAACGTGGAGTTCGCCTATGTCGGGCTCAAGATAATGATCGATGGGCAGGTTCATTACGGCTGGGCGCGCATTAAGTTTCCGTATCCTGACGCCGGCTACGACTATCCCAGCATCTACGGCTACGCGTATGAAAGCATCCCGAATCAGCCGATCATCGCGGGGCAGACCAGCGGAACTTATGAGGCGTCTGCGGCGCAACCATCACCGGCGGTCGGATCTACGGAGCAGAAAACCGCCGCGGCAGCTGGCATGCCTGCCACGTTGGGTATGCTCGCGGCCGGGAAGCAGGGTTTGAACCTATGGCGAAGCCAGGGCCTGGCGAGCGACCAACGTTAAATGGTTATCGAAAACACAGCTTCCGAATGAGAGAAGTTCACCCAGGGAGACGGCATATGCCAAATTTATCTTTCGCAGGATTGACATCCGCAAGATTGACATCAAGAGCGGGCCGGATTTGGGCGGTCGCGTTCGTGATTTTGCTTGGCGCCGCAAGCGCATGGGCGGGAGAAAAGGTAATTTTCCCATTGACCAGTCAATATCCTTATTCCTATTCAGGTCTGGCATCGGATGCGACCGGCAATCTGTACGGCCTGGTCGCCGGCGCCACTCAAGAAAGTTGCTACTCCATCTTCGAGCTTTCGCCTGTGTCCGGGGGCACGTGGACTCAGACGATTCTTTACACCTTTCAGAGCTGCATCAAAGAGGGCCTCTACCCGTCCGGCACTTTAACTCTGGATAGCCAAGGGAATATTTATGGCGTGCAGGTTTCCAACCTGAGTGATGGCTCGGGACGCGTCTACGAACTGAAGAGGGGGAGCAACGGTACGTGGACCTATGGTCTGGTGCACAGCCTCAACCCCGACGAGGGAGCTCCAGAGGGCGATCTTACCTGGGACAAGTCAGGCAATCTCTACGGCGCCGCTTACTATGACTCGACCGCTTTCGACGGCGAAGTGTTTGAACTGAGTCCTCAGCCGGGCGGCAGTTGGAAAGAAACTATTCTCTACACCTTCAATTATGGCGATGGCGCGAATGGTCCAGTCGGAGGAGTAATTTTCGACAGCCAGGGAAATCTTTACGGGGCGACCTTTTTTTCCTCTAACGCTAACGGCGGGGGTGCGGTCTACGAATTGTCACCTCAAACCAACGGCCCCTGGAAGTTGACGGTCCTCTACAACTTCGTCAATGGAAGCGGAGCAGCGTTCCCGGATTCGAGACTCACCTTCGATTCGAGCGGAAATCTCTACGGCACCATGAACAGCACTCTCGACGGCGGAATTTTCGAGCTGAGTCCCAGTTCTGGTGGCACGTGGACCGAAACGACGGTACACAACTTTGCAGGCGGCGATGATGGCAACACGCCCGTCGGAAATCTGGTTGTTGATGCCAGTAGAAATGTGTATGGCGTGACTTCCGCAGGTGGCAGCGGCTGCAACAGAAACCTCTGCGGAGTTGTCTACAAATTCTCGCAAAGCGGAGGTGCGTGGAAGGAAACGATAGTGCATCCGTTTGAGAGCGCCGACGATGGTTCAAAACCGGGCGCGGGATTGCTCCTTGACAGCGCAGGGAATCTCTACGGCACTACGATCCATGGCGGCAGCCGCTACGGCTACGGCACAATTTTCGAGATCACGCCGTAGATTCACGCCTGCACTGATTAGCGCATCGTCTGGCTGTGCACTTCCGCGATATACCCGCCGGGAAATTCCACGACCGCGCTGCTTCGGTCCTTTGCCGCGTAAGGCCCGAATAGAACCTTCACCCCAGCGGCCTTCGCCTTGTCTAGCGTAGCTGCGAGATCCTGCACCTGGTATCCGGTCAGTTCGTGACCAAACGGATAAGGCAGGTGGCCATCCGTGACCATGACTTGCATGTTGCCGAACAACGAAGTGATTCGTATCCGGCGATAGGTTTCTCCCGCGCGTCCGATTTCACCCGCATCGGCGTGCTTGTCGTCCGCGATCACCCTCCCGCGTGCAAAGCGGACGAAGTCACGAACGAATCTGTCAGCCGTGTCGGACGAAACATACACCCGGTTGTCCGGAATCGTTTCGAGCGGCACGCTGGTGGACGGTGTAAAGTGCCAGTAAAGCTGCATCTTTACCCCGCCTGGCCACTGAATAACGGAGTCGATTCCGATCGGGTCCTTGAACGGCTCAACGATCACTTCCGCCCCAGCCGCGCGCGCGGCCCGGATCGCCTGGTCCATGTCGGTGACCAGATATCCGGTGCGCTCCTGCCCGAAGGGAAACGGAACCGGCGTCTGGTAGGCGAATACGGATAGCCCGCCCGCCGGCGTCGACACATATTGCATCTCAGTGCTGCTCGGCACGGGCAAGACGTTGCTCACAGCCCGCTTGGATGCCTTGCCACCGAATGTGGCGACGATGCTGGTAACGAAGGCATCGAAGTCGCCGGGGGCGACATACACGTGTGTCGTATCGTACTGCGCTCCGACGGCGACGGCGCCGCCGTGTGCGGGATCGCTTTGTGCGCCCCATGCCGATGCGGCAAAAAGAAACAACACCGCGGCGGGTCGAATAGACATAAGCCCTCGAGAGTCAAACTAATCACCTAGGCCGGGCCAGTTACCGAGTCCCGATTAAGGCCGGGCGTTTCCTGAAGCCCAGTCTAGCCTTGGCGCATCCATTGTCAATTGCGATGAGCTTTCCCGCTGTTGCCGGGACTGGTACACGCCTGCCTTCCGGCATGGCGGCGCGCGTTTGCCTCGCTTCCCAATCGCCGCGTGCCTCCCACTGGAACATTGTTTAGAATCAAACGTAGAACCGAATGGGTTTCGTCCCCAGACTCCGTTCGCGGTTCCAAAGGTGTGTTCTTATGCGACTCATACGGCCTGCAATCTTCGCGCTGCTTATCGCCGGCGCTTTCTTCTACTTCACCACCTGGCGTTCGAATGCGAAGCCGGGATCGAATCCGGTAAGCTGGCTCAGCCATCCCGCGCAGGTCGAGATCACCGAAGCTGCGCCCGGAGGCGAAGGCCTCGACAGCGAAGAGCAGAACAACATCAGCGTCTACCACAAGAACATTCCCTCCGTGGTGAACGTCACCTCGCGCGCCATGTCGTTCGACTTCTTCTACGGAATGGTTCCGCAGGAAGGTCAGGGCTCAGGCTTCGTCATCGACAAGGACGGCCACATCCTCACCAACTACCACGTCATCGCCGACGCGCGCCAGGTGGAGGTCACCATGCACAACCGCAAGAAGTACAAGGCGACCGTCGTCGGCACCGATCCGGCCCACGATCTGGCTGTGATCCTGATCAAGGCTCCCGACCTGGTTCCCGCCGTGCTCGGCGACTCGCGCAACCTGCAGGTGGGTCAGAAGGTCTATGCCATCGGCAACCCATTCGGCCTTGCCGGTACGATGACGCGCGGCATCGTCAGCTCGATCCGCCCCGTGCGCGAGCCCAACGGCGCCACCATTGACGATGCCATCCAAACCGATGCTGCCATCAACCCGGGCAACTCCGGCGGTCCGCTGATGAACTGGCACGGCGAAGTGATCGGCATCAACACCATGATTCTCTCGAGCGTGGGACAGAATGCCGGCATCGGCTTCGCCATTCCGATCAATACCGCGAAAGCCGTGCTCAATGATCTCATGACGCTCGGCCGGGTCCGCCGGCCGGCGCTGGGCGTGCGCACCATCCCCATCAGCCCGGAGCTGGCAGATGAAATGGGCCTGCCCGTGGCCTACGGTGTGCTCATCGTGCAAGTCATTCCCGGCGGCTCTGCGGATCAGGCCGGGCTGCGCGGCGGCACCGAGCGCGCCTACCTGGGCAACATCCCCATCATGCTGGGGGGCGACCTGATCGTCGCCATCGACGGCGAAAAAGTCGAAGACGAGCAGGATCTCTCGCAGATCATGAACAACCACCGCGCCGGTGACACAGTGAAGGTGACGATCTACCGCAACAAGAAAAAAATGGATGTGAACGTGCCGCTGGGCGAAGCTCGGGAACAGGTATGAGCGGCTGCTATCGGCTCTCAGCCGTCAGCTCTCAGCTAAGAATGCGATGCGACGGGACGATGCCATTGCTGATACTTACTCCTTGATGTTCAGCCCGCGGACGAAGTAAAGTGTGGTTCTTGCCTATGACTGCTGCACGCTAACCTGCAAGCTGCGATTCTGAACGAAGTCGCGCCGACGCGTGCGTGCTCCGTTCTGTCCAGTCATTGTTCCCAACAAGGTTTTCATGACCCAGAAAGGATGATTCCCATGCAATTCGTGGATAAGCCATTGGCGCGTCGTTTTGAGGCGTGCGAAGAGATGCCGCAGGTTCTCTATGCGCGGGTATTCCAGAAAACGCGGCCCAATGTCGGAGCCGCGGAAGCGGAGATCTGTGGCGGACACATGGTGTTCGCTGGCTTGGGATCGCCCATCGGCCGGGCAACTGGCGCGGGCCTTGACCGGTCATTTACCGCCCAGGATTTGGATCGCATCGAAGAGTTCTACCGTTTGCACAACGCACCGTCGCAGGTGGATTTGTGTCCTCTGCACGATGCGGCCGTGTTTGAGATGTTCAAGGAGCGCGGCTACGGCATCGCGGAGCTAAACAATGTCCTGTACCGGAAGCTGGACCCGCAGGAGGAGTTTCCGGCGGGTCCGGCGGGTTACGAGATCCGTCGCGGCCTTCGGGAGGAAGCGGCGGAGTCAGGCGTGATCGTCGAACGCGCGTTCTTTCCTGAGGGAGCGCCCGAGCCCTTTCGCGGACTACTTGAGCCTCTGTACCAAATGGAGGGTGCGCTCGCTTTCGTAGCCAGCATCGATGGCAAGATAGTGGCCTGCGGCACAGGACTGGCTATTCCGGAGCATCGCATCTTCGCGCTGGGCGGAGCCGGAACGCTGCTCGAGTTGCGCGGCCGCGGACTGCAGACGGCGCTGCTGCGTGCCCGCATGGCGGCCGCAGCCCAGGCTGGATGCGACTACGCAGTCGTAGTCACCAACGGCGGAACGACGTCGCAACGCAACTGCGAGCGGCTCGGATTTCGCGTGGCTTACAGCAAGGTGACGGCGATCAAGAAACCCTAGTCAGGTACTCGGGGAGTCAGGTAACTTAGCTGTGGCGAGGCGGTTTCGCCGAGTCTCGGGTGGCTGACTCCCTGATGGTCAACTTATCCGATTCATTGATATGAGCGTTGATTCCATCCGCGAATACTGTCTGTCTTTCCCGCACGCGACCGAAAAGCTGCAATGGGGCGATGCCCTCTGCTTCAAGGTTAGGGAGAAAATGTTCGCCGTGCTGGGGTTGGACAATCCGCGCTTGTCCTTCAAGTGCACACCCGAGGCATTCGCCGAGCTGACCGAGCGTGAGCACATTCAGCCGTCTCCATACCTCGGGCGCTACAAGTGGGTGATGCTAAACCGGCTGGATGCAGTGCCGTGGAATGAGTTGCAGAAACTGATTCGCCAGTCGTATGAGATGGTGGCCGCGAAGGCGCCGAAGAAAAGGCCTGGAAAAGAACAAAAGGCTCCGATGTCCCGCACTCGTCGGAAGTCGAAGAGGGGTTGAGGTCGGCTATCGTGGATAGAGTCGTCGGGCAGGGCCTGCCCTGAGCTTGCCGAAGGGAGTACCCACCCACGCGGAACCCGTCCCCACGCATCCTGATTTGACTCTGCTTGCCGCCGTCGGCTAGCCTCAAGAGTCCGCCCTTTCCTGGACGCTCTCGACCTTCATGCGATCCCGACAGAACGCATTTATTTTGCTGCTGATGGCCGTGACCGCGTGGCAAGCCTTGCAGGCTTTCGCCGCCACCGAGCCGCTGCACGCGCGGCAAGGGATCGTGGTGAGCAGCCATGAGTTGGCCTCGCGTGCCGGAGTCGAAATGATGCAGGCGGGCGGCAACGCGGTAGACGCCGCCGTGGCTACGGGATTCGCACTGGCGGTGGTGCATCCGGCAGCGGGAAATCTGGGCGGTGGCGGGTTCATGCTGATCCGGATGGCCGATGGCAAGACGCACTTTATCGACTACCGCGAGAAGGCTCCGGCGGCGGCAACGCGCGATATGTATCTGGATGCACAAGGCAACGTGATCGAAGGCGCCAGCGAGTACGGTTACAAGGCGATTGGAGTGCCGGGATCGGTTGCGGGCATGGTTTACGCCGAGCAGAAATACGGGAAGCTAACGCTCCAGCGAGTGACGGCTCCGGCGATCCGGCTGGCTCGCGAGGGTTACACGCTGACGTGGAGAGAGGCTCGCGACCTGCAACACGACAAACATTTGGGCGAGTTCGCCGAGTCGCGGCGGATCTTTCAGCGCGACGGCAACTATTACCAGCCCGGGGAGCTTTTCCGCCAGCCCGAACTGGCGCGGACGCTGCAGCGGATCGCCGCGAAGCCCGATGATTTTTATCACGGAGCGCTGGCGCGTGAACTGGCGGGTGCAATGCAGAAGGGCGGCGGGCTGATCACGGCGGACGATCTGGCGCATTATGAAGTCAAAGAACGCGAGCCGGTTCGCGGGACCTATCGCGGATACGAAATCATCAGCGCACCGCCGCCTTCTTCCGGCGGAACCGTTCTGATTGAATCGCTGAATATTTTGGAAGGATACGATCTCGCCAAGATGGGAGACCGGTCGGCAGAGTCAATTCATTTCACAACGGAGGCGTTCCGGCGGGCGTTCTTCGATCGTGCGGAATTTCTGGGAGATCCGGACTTCTCGAAGATTCCGGTGGCGCAGCTCATCGACAAGAAATACGCGGCCGCTTGGCGGGATTCGATCGACGCGAAGCAGGCTAGCGCCAGCAAGGACTTGAAGCGGCCTGCGATTTTCAGCGAGCTCGAGCAAATTGCCGCCGCCCGCCCACAGCCCACGGCGAATCACGAGTCGCCGCACACCACGCACTATTCCGTGGTGGACGCGGAGGGAAACGCAGTGGCGGTCACGACCACGATCAATGACTGGTTCGGGTCGCGGGTGACGGCGACGGGCTTGGGGTTCCTGATGAACGACGAGATGGATGATTTCTCGGCCAAGCCGGGCGTACCGAATTCCGATGGTTTGATTCAAGGCGAAGCCAATGCCATTGGGCCGGGGAAACGGCCGCTGTCGTCGATGACTCCGACCATTGTCGTGCGTGACGGCAAGACCGTGCTGGTGCTGGGCTCGCCCGGAAGTTCGAAAATCATTACGACGGTGGCCAATGTTCTGATGGGCGTGATCGATTACGGGATGAACATCCAGGAGGCGGTGAATGCGCCGCGCTTTCACAACCAGTGGCTGCCGGATGTGTTGAACGTTGAGCAATGGTTCTCGCCTGATACTGTTCGGATTCTGCAGAAGATGGGATACAACGTGCAGCTCGGGCTACATGACGGCGCGGCAGTATTTCCGTACTGGAGTGAAGCGGAGTGCATCGCTATCGATGCGAAAACTGGTGAGCGGCTGGGCGCCAGCGATGGCCGGAGCGAGGGGAAGGCTGTGGGCTACTAGAATATTGATGATTTTTGATTGCTGATGGTTGATTGAAAATCAACCGCTGTTGAGTTCTGCGGTTTAATCAACAATCAGCAATCAACAATCAGCACTCGACAAGGACTGGGCATGCTGAAAGCGGTATCGACTTACTTGTACGTAAAAGAGCGCCTGCATCCGGGAATTCTGGATGGCCTTACTCGTAGCGGAGTGCAGGCGGTTGAGATTTTCGCGGCGCGGCAGCACCTCGACTATGCCAACCGCAAGGCGCACGTGAAAGAGATCGCCGAATGGTTCCGCGGCAGCGGAGTTCCGCTGAGCTCCGTGCACTCGCCGCTCTACGCCGATTACGAGTGGGGCCGGGCGGGAGCGCCGCCGGTAAACCTGGCATCCACGGATCGCGCGGGACTGGTGGAGGCGATGGATGAGGTGAAGCGGGCACTGGAGATTGCGGAGCAGATTCCGTTTCGTTTTCTGGTGCAGCATCTGGGATTGCCGAATGAAGGTTTCAGCGAGAAGAAGTTCGAATCGGCCATGACTTCGATCGAGCACTTGCGCGCCTTTGCCAAGCCTTTGGGGGTGCGCATTCTGCTGGAAAATATTCCCAACGACCTTTCCACGCCGGACAGATTGATGGAGATGATTCATACTGCCCACTTTGACGATGTGGGGATTTGCTTCGATTTCGGGCACGCCCACATCATGGGTTCGGTGCGCGAGGCCTTCGAGACGCTGCGAAAGCAGATCTGCTCGACGCACGTTCACGACAACGCCAAGGTCCAGGATTCGCACCTGTGGCCGGGGCAAGGAACCATTGACTGGAAAGAGGCGATGGAACTGTTGCGCTCGGCGCCGCAAGTTCCGCCCCTGATGCTGGAACTGGCGGAAGACCCGAAGGTGAATCCGCTAGAGAAGTTCGGGGAGACGTTTGAGAAGCTGGAAAGATTTGGTAATTGAGTAATCTCGTAATCGGGTAATTTTCAAAATCGGAACCCTTATCGAGTCTTGCAGGCTTTGATGACAACATTCAGCGCCACCAATATTACTCCCAAGAAAATTCGCGTGATCGGAGTGCCGCTGGACCTTGGGCAGTCCCGCCGCGGCGTCGACATGGGCCCGTCTGCGGTTCGAGTGGCTGGGCTCGAAGCGCGGCTGGAAGCGTTAGGGCACGAGGTGGAAGATGGCGGCAACGTGGCCGTGGCCATCCCAGAGCAGAAAAAAGAGGGAGACACGCACGCCAAGTATTTGAAGGAAATCACGGCAACGTGCACCAAGCATGCGGAACTGGTGGTCAAAACGATCGAAGCCGGGAAAATTCCATTGGCTCTGGGCGGAGATCACTCGATGGCGGCAGGCACGGTGTCGGGCGTGGCGGAATTTTATCGCCGCCAGAATCAGCGGATCGGGCTGATCTGGATTGACGCGCACACTGACATCAACACGCCCGAGAGTTCTCCGAGCGGCAACGTGCATGGGATGCCGCTGGCCGCGCTGATGGGGCTCGGTCCGGCGGAACTGTCGAACATCTTTGACTTTTCTCCCAAAGTAAAGCCGGAAAACTGCGTGCTGGTGGGCGTGCGTGACATTGACGCGGTGGAAAAGGAAAATGTGCGTCGCGCTGGCATCGGCGTTTTCACCATGCGCGACATCGACGAGCGCGGCATGAGAACCGTGATGGAAGAAGCCCTGCGCATGGCGGGACGCGGCACCGCCGGCTATCATATTTCGCTCGACATGGACTGGATCGATCCCGAGGACGCGCCCGGCGTGGGCACTCCGGTGCGCGGCGGCGCGACTTATCGCGAAGCGCATCTGGCCATGGAAATCATTGCCGACCATGGGCGCATGCTGAGCTTTGAGATCGTGGAAGTTAATCCCGTGATCGACGAACACAATCGCACCGCTGACCTGGCGGTGGAGTTGGCGCTGTCGGCGTTTGGAAAAAAGATTCTGTAATCACAAGAAGGTCATGAAAAAACTTCGAGTCGGAATTCTGTTCGGCGGGCGCAGCGGGGAGCATGAAGTCTCGCTGCTCTCGGCGGCATCGGTTCTCAGCGCAATCGATAAGGACAAGTACGAGGTGGTGCCCATCGGCATCACCAAAGACGGCCGCTGGCTGACTGCCGGTGACGCCGAGAATCTACTGCAGGGCAAACTGATCCTTGAGCCGCGGCACCTGCGTGCCGGCGATCCTGAAACCACCCCAGCCGCGGCGGTTTTGGCACGAGGAGAATCGGTGGTGGTGCCTCCCGAGCCGGTGCACCGGCAAAGCGGTCTCATTCCGTTTCGGACGGATGCAGCTCTTACCCGGCGCGCGAGCGATCGCGCCATCAACGTCGACGTAATCTTTCCTGTGCTGCATGGCACGTTCGGTGAAGATGGAACGATACAGGGGCTGCTTGAGTTAGCTGACATTGCCTACGTGGGCGCGGGCGTGCTGGGCTCGGCGGCGGGCATGGACAAAGACATTATGAAGTCGTTGTTCATCGCAGCGGGGCTTCCGATCGTGATGCACGTCACCATTCTGCGCAGCGGCTGGGAGCAGGAGCCGAAGAAAGTGCAGAAGTTCGTGGAGAGCAAACTGAAATATCCAGTATTTGTGAAGCCAGCGAACCTGGGATCGTCGGTTGGGATCAGCAAGGTGCACGACCGCAAAGAACTCGGTCCCGCGATTGAGGAAGCGGCGAAATTCGACCGCAAAATTGTCATCGAGCAGGGCGTGGGCGGCAAGAAAAATAAAGCTCGCGAGATCGAATGCTCGGTGCTGGGCAACGACGCTCCAGTCGCCTCGATCCCGGGCGAAATTGTTCCGGTGAAGGAGTTTTACGACTACAACGCCAAGTATCTCGACGAAGGTTCGGAGCTGATTATTCCTGCGAAGCTCACAAAGGCTGAAACAAGAACCGTTCAAGAGCTGGCGGTGCGGTCTTTCAAAGCGGTGGACTGTTCCGGACTAGCACGCGTTGATTTTCTGATGCAGCCCGGTTCGCGCGGTGCGCGAAAGATCTATCTGAACGAGATCAACACTATGCCGGGATTTACGGCGATCAGCATGTATCCCAAGCTGTGGGCAGCCTCGGGATTGGACTATGCCGACCTTATCGACAGGCTGATCCAGTTGGGCCTGGAGCGGCACGGGGATAAGAGGAGGAATCAGTACAGCCGGTAGATGGTGCTCGCGGTAAGATGAAAGGGCACTCTTCGCCGACGTCATAACCATGGCCGGTAATCGCCTACAGTATCTCAGCGCCAACGATTGGACTTTGATCAAGGCCAAATCCGTGCGGCGTACTTTTAAGCTGGGCGAGGAGATCATCCGGCAGGGCGCTCTGTCGGAGAGCATTTTCATCATCCGCCGCGGCGAAGCATCTGTGGAGTTGGCCGGAACGAATTCCCGAGCGATTGTTGCGTCGCTCGGGGCAGATGACATCTGCGGCGATATTGCTTTCCTGGAAAAAGGCCGGGCTACGGCCGCGGTGGTTGCCAAGGATACAGAAGTCGAAGTCGATGAAATCAACGCGCGGGAGCTGCGGGAGATGTTTGAGGCCTTCCCCAGGCTGGCCTCCCGCTTCTATCTCTCGCTGGCTCTGATCCTGGCACAGCGACTGAAGAATACTTCCAGAGAACTGGCGCGGGAAATGGCGCTCCGCGACCGTCGAAAGTAGCTTGATCTTCGAGGCCCCTCAGAATCCATCCTGGCCTTACGGCCTCGCAACCATCGGCAACTCGATGAAGCTTGCTGTGCCCGGCGCGTGATACACGCGTTGCGTGGCTTTGCGATAATCCTCCGGCTTCGCCCAGAAGATATTAGGAACGAAGTTTTGCGGATTACGGTCGTATAGCGGGAACCAGCTCGATTGAATCTGCACCATGACGCGGTGGCCGGGCAGAAACACATGGTTTGCCGTTGGAAGATTGAAGCGGTAGAGCAGGGGCTGGTCCGCGACGATGGCTTTGGCCGTTTGCAGACTCTCTCGGTAGCGGCCGCGGAAGATATCGGCGGAGATCATCAGCTGATACCCACCCATCTTGGAATCGCTCGCGACTTCGTCGGGATAAACATCGATCAACTTCACCACCCAATCCGAGTCGGTGCCGCTGGTGGAGGCCAGCAGATTAGCCACAGGTTGTCCGCTGATCTTCATGGGTGCAGTCAACACGTCGGAAGTGAACACCAGGACATCGGGCCGTCCGGAGGCTTCGCGCTGATCATCGACCAGCCATTGCGACCAGGTGAGTCCGTCACTGTAGCCCATGGGCTGAATCGGGCGCGCGCGGAAGGGAACGGGCTTGGCGGGATCGGAAACATATTCATCGAACGGCGAATCGCCCGGCTTGGGCGCGGCCAAGCTCAGCTTTAGACCGGCCGTGAGATAGAGCGGCGTGGGTTGAATTGTGCAACCGCTGGCGCAGCCCGCCGGCCACGCGGGCAGGCGACGCCACGTGTTGGTTCCGGTTTCAAAGGCGGTGACGGGTGCGACATCGGTTCTCGGCGCGGCGTCTTTAGGATTTCCGTCTTTCAGATATCGATCCAGAAACGGCCGCAGAATTTCTTCGCGGAAGTAGAGTCCGGTGTCGC
>PLIO01000254.1:0-5487 GCA_003140075.1 Acidobacteriaceae bacterium
CGCCAACCAGCGGAGCGCGGCCGATATCGGCATCGTCCATCACTCCGGCGAGGTCGGCGGCGTGCTTGTCCATTGTGGCCGGACCCTGGCCCACGCCGGAATCGCCGTGGCCGCGGAGATCGGGAAGGATGATGCGGTAACGCGTGGCCAGCGCCTGCGCCACCGGCATCCAGAATTCATGATTTGCCGGAAAAGGATGCAACAGAACTACCGGCGGGCCATCGCCCAGCACCCGGTAGACGATTTCGGTATCGCCACTCTTGATTTGGTGGGAGTCCATGCGGTGTATCCGGGATCACAATTGCGGCGTCCGGAACCCGGCTTCCGGCACTCGGCGTCCGGGTCTGAATCCTTGCAGATCGGCGAGGCTACTGATTCATCACGCGCTGTGCGCCTGCCGGAGCGGTCAGCAGCAGCGGTTCTTCCGGCATCACAATCCAAGCGATCGGATAGGCGAGCAGGCCGATTCCCGTCATAAATGACCCGAGCAGCCACATCAGTCGGACCAATGTGACGTCGATGTCGAAATACTCGGCGCAGCCGAGGCAGACGCCTGCGATCTTGCGTCCCTGGCGCGGCCGCACCAGCCGCTTGCGGGCTACCGAAGCGCCCACGCGAACGCCGCAATAGGCACAAACCGCCGCGTCATCCTGAATCACTTTGCCGCAATAGTTGCAATACATAGTTGTGCCCTCGTCGAGGCGTCTACAAGACAATACGCAATTGTAAGCCGAAAGTTCCCTGAACTGGTTCGTTCGCGGCGTACAGCCTCAGCGAACCCATGCTCACTCCCGGTACGCTTCCCTGATATGCTCGCGCGCCTTTTCCGCCGGAGGAGTGCCGGCGTTTTCGGCCAGAACCGTCTGATACTTCTTCACAGCCAAATCGCGTTTCTGCATCAGGTCATACATTTCGCCGGCGGCGAGGTTAGCCTTCTGCAGAATCTCCGGATCTGGATTCGGCGATTCTCCTACCAGCTCCAATGCGGCCGCGGCTCCAGCATGGTCTTTCTGGCTGCGCAGTAACTCGCCCAGTCCCCACGCCGCGATCTCGTAGTGCAAGTTGCCGTACTTCTCTTCCCGGCCGTTCTGCCAAACTTTGCGATAAGCGGCCGCGGCCTCCTGTGCGTGGCCGCCGGAGCGCAGCAGATTGGCCTCTTCCAGCGGGAAAAGATAATTTCCGGGATAACGCTCCGCCAGATCGTGCATGAACGCGCGGGCCTCGTCGTAGCGGTGCTCGCGCCGCAGGAACAAGCTCAGCACCACTTTCGCGTCGACGCTGTTTTCTCCGTTGCTATCGGCTACCTGATGCAGGTATTCGAGTCCTTTTTCCTTTGTGCCACTCAGCCCGACTAGGGCTACGGCGACCTTCACGCTCCAGGGCAGGCTGCCCATTACGTAGTTGTGGGTGCCCACAACCAGTTTCGCATCCACGTAGTTGGGATCGAGTTCCAACACCCGCTCGTGATCGCGGCGGGCGCCTACGGCGTTGCGCAGGGCAGAGAACCAGGCGCGCTCCACCAGAGCGGTGTAAAGCGCAAACTGCGCCCGGGTTACGCCACGGGCATAAAGTGCATCGATGCTGTCGGGATTCGCCTTGAGCTGCTGATCTTCGAGGCCTTCAGCCTGTTCCACCAGTCGCTTGATCCGCTCTTTCACCTTGGGATCGGCGGTTCGATGCGCCTGGCCGATGAAGCTGTCGTTGGCGTATTCACCGCTGTTCATGGCACCCATGCGATAAAGCTCGCGCATCAAGATGGTGGTGAGCAGGTGATTGACCGCGGAGGGGTCGCTCGGATGACGATCCAGGAATTTCTCGAACTCCTGGATCGCGCGGTCATAATCCATGTTGTAGAAGCGGTCGAAGGCGGCCTCGACCAACGGATCGCGCTGCTGAGAGGCGGCGGCTGAATGAGGACTGCTTCCCGACGCGTTAGGGGCTTGAGCCAGCGCTGGAAGTGACATCAAGCAGAGGACCGCGAGAGCGGAGAGCGCACTCCCATGAACCAACCGTTGCAGCAATGTCGGACTCGCTCGCATCCCCACCGTTAAGGCCTTGGAGTTTAGTCTAACCGAGTTTGCCGGAGCACGGGACGAACCAAAGGCGTCATCGGGCACCATCCAATAATTTCGTGATGAATGCAGCGGTCGAGCCCTATAATTCCGTCAATTAACAGTTCAAAACTGTCGTAACTGGGGCAAGTTTACGCAGAGATGCACGTAATAATTGCTCGTAGCGGCTTTTTCTTAGGATACGAAGTCGGTTGCAACTACTTGAGTTGAAACCACATTAGCGGACAGCATGTTTTGGCTGTCAGCTTGCTTTTGCTGGACCAGCGTTCTAGGTATGGCTGAAGTAGCACAAGAAGCACAGCAGGAGTTTTGGCGGTCTCCGACCGTGCTCGAACCAGCGGTGGAGGCTGCGCTCTCGGCTGCGGCAAGGAAAATGGCGGAGGTTTGCGCCGACTGCGGCAGCGAGTTCATGATCGGCGCCCGGTTTTGCCACGCCTGCGGTAAGCGCCGCGTTGCAGCCGGATCGGAAGCGGCGGCGATGGCCACGCCATGGGCGCGGAATGTAGCATGGCTGCGAGCGCGTGCCGTTGGGGTTACTGCCTCCTGGCGCAAGGTTTCCTTCCCGGACTGGCTGCACTATCTCCACTTCCATGAAATCAAGCGCTGGATAGGTCTGCCTACGGCGGCTCTGGTGGCCTTCATAATCGGCTTGGGTTGCGTGGCCGGAGCCCTTGGCGTCAGCCTCTTTTATCGAGCATCGAATCTGGCGGAGTTCCAGGCGATCCAGATGTGGCGGATCGAATGGCTGCTGGCCGCGACTGCCTCGTTTGTGGCTGGAATTCTGCTGAAGAAGCCCTCGGACAGCTAATATCGCCGGCATCCTGCCGGCTATCCCGAGGCCCTTGGCGCAGCAGGCGAAGCTACAACTGCGCCGAAGTCGGCATCCCCTGCCGCCAGGACGGCGGCGCTACCTTCTAAGATTCCCTTCCCGAACCCGCCGCACGCCGCTGCTGATTCATGCGATAGAGATGATGGACGGGGCCCGTCCCGCGCCCCAGGGGATGGCCGGCGGCAATGGCTGCGGTCACATAGGTCTTGGCGAGCAACGCGGCTTCAGCCAATCCGCGCTCAAGCGCCAGGTGGCAAGCCATCGCCGTGGCGAAAGCACAGCCTGTACCGTGGGTAGAGTTCGAGCGCTGGCGCTCGGCCTTGAAAACCTCCTGCTCGACTCCACGTTTGGTAGTGAAGCTCAACAAATCGATCGCCTTATCCAGATTCCCGCCTGTGATCACAACAGCCGCCGAACCCTTCTGGTGCAGTTTCCCAGCCGCGGCTCGCATTTCCTCGAGATCGGTCACCTTTAATCCGGTAAGGGTGGCCGCCTCGTCCACATTTGGAGTGATCACGTCGGCAAGAGGAATGAGTCTCTCGATGAGCAGCTTAAGACCGGGAGCGTCGAGCAGATCGGCTCCCGAGGATGATTTTAGGATCGGATCCAGAACGACATTGGGCAACTTCTTGCTGGAGCACTGGCCTAGGAACTCTGCGACCGCCTTGACGACCTTGGCGGAGCCCAGCATGCCGATGTGCACTGCGGCGATAGGAATGTCGGTTGCAAGTTCCTGCAGGGTCTCGGTCACCAAGGCCGGGTCGACGACCTCCACCCGGCGAACCCCAGCCGTGGACTGCACGGTCATGGCGGTAATGCAGGCTACACCATAGCAGCCGTGAGCCGCGATCGTCTTAATGTCAGCCGTCACGCCTGCCCCCGACGAGGGGTCAAAGCCCGCGATGGTCAGTACGACCGGAGGTTTATCAACCATGGTCCAGCCCAGATCCCGGGGAACAAACAGCAATAAATCTCTTTTGTCTAGCTATGCTCGTTTGTACCTAAAATGCTGCGAATAAACAACTTAGAAAGGAATTATCCGTAAGTGACTGAATCCATTGGAGATGAAAATACTTCCCTGGGTACGGCATATCACGCATTTACTATTATATAAACATGTAAGCCTATTGTTTTCAGCGATATGAATCACATTTATCATGATTAACAATAGGTTACGTGAGATATCAATTACTATCCGGTCACTATAGTCCAGTCACTTTCGGATTGACAAGGCCCTCCGCGCCCTCTACGATTTACAAACCGTTAACCAAACAGCCTAGCTAGGACGACTTTTTGAGATGCGAGGAGAACTGAATGCGACGACGTATAGCTCATGGACTGATGATTGCTTTATTGATCATCGGCCTAGGAGCAGCTCAGGGACCGAACAACTCGGAGGCCAGTTCAGCTCCAAGTAGATCAGCCCAAATCACGCCCGAAATCCGAACACAAGCCAAGGGCCAAGCCTACCAGGTTGGCACCGCGTCCTGGTACGGCCAGGATTTCGTCGGTAAACCTACAGCCAGCGGTGAAAACTACGACATGTTCGACATGACCGCCGCCCATCCCACGCTGCCCTTGGGAAGCTACGTGCGGGTCACGAACCTGCGCAACGGCCGGGCGGTTGTGGTGAAGGTAAACGACCGGGGTCCAATCGTACCGGGCCGAATTATCGACCTGTCCTACGGTGCCGCCCAAGCCCTGCAATTCGAACAACGCGGGCTGCAGCGGGTTCGTCTGGATTTGGTGAAGCCACGGACTCAACATCGGCAAGTTTACGAGACCGTGGCCTACAACCATCCTATGGCGGAACTCAAATAGCCGCTCTATACTGCTAAGGATGGAAGCAGCTCTACCCTACCGCATCCCTGGCAGCGATCCAGAAAATGATCGCCGCGAGAGCCATCCGCAGGAAAACAATCCCCCGAAAAGCGATCTACGAGGGGCCGATCTTCATAGGAACGATCTTGATAAGAACGACCCGCGCCGGAAATTAATTGTAGCGCTGGACGTTTCGTCGGCGGCAGCCGCGCACAAGATTGTGGCCGCCGTCGGAGACTCGGCGCTGACCTACAAGGTCGGCATGCAGCTCTATACCGCCGAGGGCCCGCAGGTGGTGCGAGAGCTGGTGGCCTCGGGCCGGCGCGTGTTTCTCGATCTGAAATACCACGACATTCCGCACACCGTGGCTTCGGCGGTGCACGAAGCGGCCCAGTTCGGCGTGAGCATGCTGACCGTGCATGCCGCAGGCAGTGGCAAGATGCTGCGAGCGGCCGCGGAGGCGGCTCGCGCCACCAACCCGGATTTGATTGTGCTGGGCGTGACGGTGCTGACCAGCCTCGACGAAAATGATCTGGAGAAAGTCGGCTTTCGAGGAACCGTGCGGGATGAAGTCCTGCGTTTGTCCGCGCTGGCGCTGGCCAGTGGATGCAAGGGCATCGTCACCTCCGCCCGCGAGGCTTCCGCAGTGCGCGCCGAACTGGGGCACGATTTCGCCATCGTGACTCCCGGCGTGCGCCCCGCCGGCTCCCGCCACGCCGATCAAGCCCGCGTCGCCACTCCCGCCGAAGCCATCGCCGCCGGAGC
>PLIO01000254.1:5506-5635 GCA_003140075.1 Acidobacteriaceae bacterium
CTCCCACGTCGCCGCACGCGTTCCCGCATTTGCCCAAGGCCATGCCGCGCCCTGATACAAATCCCAGAGGCCAGTAGTGGCCCAGTTTGAAAACTTTGTCATTCCGAGCGCAGTTTTATCGCGCGAGGA
>PLIO01000055.1 GCA_003140075.1 Acidobacteriaceae bacterium
CGAAGGATCCCTAAGGCGCGCCCCTAGTGCCCCAGTGCATAAAGGCATTTTCACGGTGGCCCTCATTTCTTGCCGCTTTAGTACTCAGCGTGTAAGTACAGCTAACTGGTGACCACAAATCTCCGCAGACTTAGATAACTTCAAGCTACCGCACGTAAAACAAAGTCGAACTGCCATGCGTATGAAGTTATAGGTCCAGCGAAAGCAAGTACCAAATTGGAACCGCGGAAGACTTATTCGCAATAAAAGTGTTGAGCGCCGCAACGGCCGAAGTACACTTGCCGCCTAATCGCTTTCGGAACCATGAAGAGGGATTTTGTAAGTCTCCACTTTTCTCGGCACCGTCAATCGCCGATTAATTCACTCAAAAGGAGCAAGCCAATGACAACGGAAGTTGGTCTTTACCTGGTAAATGGGCAAGCGGGCAATGTCGGGACCCCCGGGGCTCCGATCTTGCACTTTTCATTGTTGGTGAATGCGGTTACCGGCGATGTGACCGGTCACGCCGAGCAGACTCAGGCCGTCGCGCCTCCCGGCAACAAGATTACGATCGGCAATATCACTGGACATGTGCGCTATACAGGCTTGGGGAAATACACCAAGCTTGTCTCGCTCGAGGGGAGTGCCATCATCCCCTTCCCGCCACCGGCCATCGGGTCCTATGTAATGCCCTTCACCGCGTCGTTCGCCATCGACAACGCCTGGGACGGCCGCGGCGGCTGGACCCTGGGAAACACCACCGTGGACAACGTTCCATTAACCGCCGACGAACGCCTGGCCAAGGCCGCTTAGTCCCGGCCAGCAGCGGGCGTTCGCAGTACGGAATTTGGGTGCCCCACTTCTCGCGTCCTTTGCGAGAAGTGGGTCCTTCCATCTGGCGTGAATCTTCACCCTCAACGCAACAGCGACCCGGATCTCCGTCATGCCGAATGGACCTCCGTCATGCAGAGCGGAGGAATGAGGACCGCGCAGCGGTCCCCATTCCGGAGTCGAAGCATCCCTGCCCCCGGTCTGTGCGGCCCGCGGGGGCACCGTCACTGCTGCGCCCGCAGACGACCCATCGCGAAGCAGGACGAACTGCCCTGGGTCATGTCGAGCACGATCGCCTCGGCCGACGCCTTGGGCGGGCTGCTGCCCGGCCCATACGAGTTCCCGCCGTAGGAAACGTTCCCCCCTTCGATGGCCTCGACCGAAGGGCAGTTGCTCACGGCGTTGACCGAAAGAACCTGCGAAGGGTTCTGAAATTGGTAGAAGAACAACTGCCCTTCCGGGGCGGAGTTGTTTTGGGGCTTGGGACCGGGAAGCACGTTCTGGCAGAGCCACCCTGACATCGCGGTATTTTGGTAATACCCGAGGCTCGGTTGCTGGGTCAGCGTGCAGCCCTCGGAAGACAGGCAAACGATGCTCTGGTTGTACCACGTGGCGTTCAGGGAGGAGCCCGAAGTCGAGTGCGGGTTCGTCGAGCCACAGGCAGGGTAGGATATCGACGTGACATCCTGCGTCCACTCGGATACGTTGCTCTGGTCACCGTCGTTGTACTCAAGGGAGTAATTAGTGCCGGCGCTGCCCTGAGGCCATGTCGAGCTAGCGCAGCCAGGCTCCCAAGAATAATTCTGGTGCGGGGGCGGAGTTTGGTTGCAGATCGTCGTCGTTTGGCTGTTCACTCCATTTGTCATCTCGCAGCCCTGCTCGATGTCGCTGAAAACCGGGCCGTTCTCCATCACAACCTTGTCAAGGTATCCGCTTCCCCATTGGGGCGCACCCGCCGCACCCGCGTTGTACCAGGCGAGCGAGTTTGCAGCTGCTCCAGCCCCGCCGCTATTTACGTGGGCGCACATGCCGAAGGTCCCCGTCTGCCCTTGGCTCCCAGCCCAGATCCCTCCTCCGACACTGCAGATAGGATTGCAATTACCGTTGCGCACCCAGTTTAGGAAGGTCGCCGGACGGCAGGCGGCGTTTATAATGCTGAGGGCGTTGTTCCCGGATTGAGTGTTTGTATACTCCCAGTCCTCCCCCGTAAAGGTGGTGTTGGGGGGCGTCCCCGACAGTACGCCCCAGACCGCCTCGATGACCTGGTAGGGCATTTGGGCTGGCAGCTGCGAACCCAGGTACCCGGTATACTTCTCATAGGTGGGTACCGAGACCGACGCCGGAATGTACTCTTCGAAGCTCTCGGGCAGATATGCGCCTCCATCGCCCGACAGCATGACGATCGTGCCGCCAAGCTGCCCGGCCGGCGTGCTGACCCCATAAATTATGCCGATCTCGTCGGTGTTTGGACAGTTGCTGATGTTGGCGGAGAAACAGGTCATGCTTGCGTCGAAGCTGGTGTTCTGAGGTAGCGCAGGGCAGGCAGTGAGCTGCACCGGCGTCGATACGATACCAAGCGATGTCTGTGCCGTTGCAGGCGGCGCGCACAGCGCCACTCCGGCGCAGATAGCTATAAGGCACGCTAATGCGGCTGTTATTCTAGAAAGCATTTGGAAGCCCTCCTTCTGTGTAATTCCCTTCTGAGATTTTCCCTGGGGCCGAACCTACACCTGCGGTCGAGACTACTTCGACCCGTAACCTGAAAGAAGTTGCAACCTTGTTGGTTCGGCTGCGCCTCAACAAGGCCCCCGAAAATCCTTTGGACGGCCGCGAGTTCAGTGGTAAGCTTCCATAATTGAGCCTAACCCGCCGAGGCACCGATGTTTTCTCGAACAATCGCCCCAAGGGCCGTGCTACTGGCGGCTTTCGTGGTCTCAGCACAACCTAGTGCCCTGGCGCAGTTCGAAACCAGCGCGATCCTTCCGGTGCCCACGGAACCTTATTCGTTGATGGTAGGCGATTTCAATCGCGACGGCATTCCAGACGTCGCTGTGATAAGCGTTGGCGGCACGGGCAGCGTGGACATTCTTTTGGCCAACGGCGACGGGACGTTCCGTGCCGGCGCGAGCTACACCGTTGAAGTCCTCTTTTATGGTGCGACGGCCAGCCTTCGGAACAACGGAATCCTCGACCTCGTACTCGGCGGAGGTGACGACACCGTTTACGTGATGCTTGGAAATGGCGACGGCACGTTTCAATCCCCTGTTGCGTATCCTACCGCCGGCGCGAACCTCATGGTCGCGCTCGGCGACTTCACGGGCCATGGCCATCTCGACATTGCCTCCCTTGAGTGGAGCAGTTGCAACTGCGTGCAAATCCTTCCGGGCAACGGGGACGGCACCTTCGGCGCGCCGATCTCCACAACGCCTGTGCCCTACGACGTGACCGGTTTTGCGATAGCGCCCGGCGACTTCAACAACGATGGAAAGCTGGACCTGGCCGTGGGAGGGCAGTTTGGCGCTTCCAGCAAGCTCGACGTGCTGTTGGGAAACGGCGACGGCACCTTTACCGACGACGGCTACTACGAAATCGGAGGCGAGCCTTTCGCTATCGCAACTGGCTACTTTACGAGCGACAAGACAAATCTCGATTTGGCAGTATCGGTCGGGGGTGCGATTGACGTTTTGCTGGGCAACGGCGACGGCACTTTCCAACAGCCAGTGAGTTATAGCACTCAGCCGACTGCAACGTGGATAATCGCACAAGATCTCGACGGCGATGGGATCGTCGATTTAGCTACGTCTAACTCAGAGGTGGGAGCGATCGTGTTTAAGGGAAACGGCGACGGCACGTTTCAATCCGCGTCGCTGTATTCCGTAGGGGGTAGGGGCGGTGCCAACTCTATTGCCGCTGCCGACTTCAACAACGACGGCAAGCCTGACTTGGTTCTCGTAGGACCCGATCAGGTCATTACGCTCTTGAATACCGGCAGCGCCATCTTCTCTCCCACTTCGCCGCTCACGTTCTTGAATCAACTGCTCGGCACCACCAGCGCCCCGCAGTCCGTGACCATCACCAACTCCGGCACAACGCCAATGACGTTTTCGTCTGTAGCCTCGAGCGGAGCCGCGTTTCGCATGACCGCAAACACCTGCAGCGGCAGCCTCGCGCCCGGCGCGCAATGCTCCATCACCGCCGAGTTCACCGCGCAAGCCAAAGGCACGGTAAGCGGAGGCATCACGATCAACGACAGCGCCTCCTCCAAACCGCAGTTCGTGGACCTGATCGGCATCGGCAGCGAATTGTCCATCAAGCCCGCCAGCCTCAAATTCCCGCCGCAGAAAGTCGGCACCCAGAGCTCCCCGCTCGTGATTCAGGTTACCAATGTCGGAAAAACCAGCGTGGCTTTTACCCACTTCATCTACATCGACGGAGGGAGCGGCTATCTGGACTTTTCCCAGACCAACGATTGCGGAACCCACCTGAGGCCGGGAGCAAGCTGCACCATCAGTGTCATGTTCACGCCGAAGAAGGCACAAGCCTACACATCCCACCTGTATATCGAAAACAACGGCGGCTTTACTCCGGAATCGATCCCGCTCACCGGCACCGGCACCGGCGACTAGGCGGGTGGAACTGTGGTGACGCCTCCAGGAATTTCCACAATCCGGTTGTGACATCTAACCTTGTCCACAGCCCGCTCCCTGCGCGATGATGGTCGAGGCCGTGACGGTCGGGAAGCCCGCATCGTCGCGCCCCCAAGTCCTTTGTTTCCGATATTTTGTACCTAAGTCCTTTGGAAGACGTATTTTGCGGCGAATTTCACGCCAACTCGATGATTCCACTAGGGAGAGGAGCAGGCAAAGCCGTAGGGGGTATACCCAAATTTTCCGGCTAGCAAGCCCGAGCTCCTCGCGACCCATCAACCTCGTACGAACTTTATTTTCGCAACAAATCCAAAGCGAAGAATCGGCAGCTTTCCTCCGTGTCTCCGTGCCTCCGTGGTGAACAGATGTGAGATCACAAATTTCTTCGCCGCCCGGCCAAAACTGTGGCAGAATAGCCCCGTCGGAACCGGTCGCTCTGGGGGGTGCGTATGTCCTACCCGAAAGCCTGCCTGATTCTTCTCGTAGTTTCTTCCACAGCCGCGCTGGCGCAAGTGTCCCATCCGGAGCAGGTGCAGATTGCGCCTCCGCTGGTGCGCGCCAT
The DNA here is from genome assembly GCA_003140075.1 of Acidobacteriaceae bacterium. Classification (GTDB taxonomy): domain Bacteria; phylum Acidobacteriota; class Terriglobia; order Terriglobales; family Acidobacteriaceae; genus Sulfotelmatobacter. Next base: position 5,020 of record PLIO01000055.1, read on the forward strand.
CGATCCGCCCGCACCGGACGCCACCGTCGCGGATCTCGAGCATCAAGCGGACCAGCTGCGCGAAGGCAAGCTCTATCCGGATGCGCTCGATTATTATCACGCGGCGCTCAGCAAGAAGCCGAATGATGCCCGCCTGCTCAACAAGATCGGCATCACCGACCTCATGATGCAACACTATAAGGAGGCGCGAAAGTCCTTCGAGCATTCCATCCGCTGCGATCACGAGTTCGCCGATGCCTACAACAATCTGGGCGTGATTCTCTACGAGAGCAAGAAATACGGAGCGGCGATCAAGGAGTACGAGCGCGCGATTGCGAAGGATAACGATTCCGCGTCGTTCTACAGCAACCTGGGCGCGGCTTATTTTTCCAAGCGCGAATTCGAGCCTGCCGTGGCCGCTTACCAGCATGCTCTCGAAATCGACCCCGACGTATTTGTGCGCAGCTCACGCAGTGGCGTGCAGGCGCAATTGCCCAGTCCTGAAGACCGCGCCCGCTATGACTACACCGTGGCGAAACTCTACGCAAAAATGGGCCTCTCCGACCAGTCGCTCGAATATTTGAAGAAGGCCATGGAGGACGGCTACAAGGATCTGAAGAACGTGTACAAGGACGTGGAGTTTGTGCAGCTGCGGAAGAACCCGCGCTTCACCGAACTCATGGCTTCGAACACGCCCGTGGTCGCGAATTAAAGCGCGAGCACAACGAAGACGGACTTTTCGAAGAGCGCCGGATGCGTCTGAATTTTCTGTGGAGACTGCGTTCGAAATCTTCTACAGGATCTACTCGATCTGATCGCGGGAAAGGCTGTATTCAGTGGTGAAATATTACAAAGTTTTACAAAATTAGACGGAACTTGGCCGAGTTCTGGGGTTTAATGATTGCAATTACTCCTGAAAACAACAGGGTGAGTAAGGAGAAACGGTAGCCCATCGGATGCTGACCCGAGCACGCCCCAAGCAAGCGTCCGGTGGGTTTTTTTGGTCGAGGCCTTTAGCTGTTAGCCCTTAGTCTTTAGCTCAAGAACCGAGAATCCGGGTGATTCCAGCATGCGACGTCGACCGCTGGTTCACGAGCGCGCGATCCACAGGACCGGAAAGTGGCGTCCGAGTTTGTCGAAGTCGTGATCGGATGTGACTAGCGTCGCTTGTTGAAGCACGGCAAGGGCGGCCGCCAGGCAATCCACATAAGGGATTTTGTGAAGTGCCTTGAGTTCCCCAGCACTAAGAGCTTGGGACAGATCAACGGGTACAACGCGAAATGGAAGCCGAGAGAGATCGTCTAAAGCTGCTCGCGCGGATTGTTCTCCGTGCCGTTGCCAGGTCAAATAGAAGACCTCGCCCCAGTTTGCGACCGACACCAGCAGAGGAGCCCGCAACCGATCAGCTTCCCTCACCAGTTGTTCGATGCGAGCCGCTCCTGGTTCGCCAGTCAACAATGCGAGCACGGCGCTGGCATCGAGAACGTAGGCTTTGTTCATCGTCCTAGCCTAGCCGGTCTTTCTCGATCCGGTGCTCACGTTCCCGATCCTCCAGCAACGAATGCGGACCCTTGAGGCAGCCTCGCACCTTGCGGAGAAGATCCTCCAGGTCAGGATGAGCCTTTGCCTCTTGCGGTTCCTCCTGAAGCGTCTTGCCTTGGTAGCGAACGTCAAACCCTCGTTCCTTCAGAATTGCGATGGCTTGATGCGAGTTGGTGGGATCATTGGGAGCTACTCCAGCTGCCTGCAACACAAGTGGCCTGGCGGGCAACTCCCGTCCATCAACGATCACGCTCCACTTCGGCATTTGACGGCTCCAGCGAAAACTCTTTGCGGTTGCGGTTATGTCTTCCTTAGTAAGTGAAGAAACTCTTGAGCTTGCCATAACCCTCCCTCCTGTCCTCGTGTACTTATTATTATTATTATTCATCATACTCATAGAAGTATTCATCGTCAACATGGTGATCTAAAGCGGCGAACAATTTACGAACACCCTACTTCCGCTGTAAGATATTTCGAATGCCGTCCTTTCCTAACTCCCTGGATTGGGCCCACCCTCTTGTTGCGGAGTGGTTCGTCCAGCGCTTCGGCACGCCCACCGAGCCGCAGGAGCAAGGCTGGCCGCACATTCTCGCCGGACGGACTACTCTGATTTCCGCGCCTACCGGCTCCGGCAAAACGCTGGCTGCATTCCTCGCTTGCATCGACCGGCTGGTGCGCAAGGCGCTGGCGGGCGATCTTTCTGATCGCACCGAAGTCCTCTACGTTTCGCCGCTGAAGGCACTGGGCAACGACATCCAGAAAAACCTCGAGGTGCCGCTCGGAGAAATTCTGGCCATGGCCGGTGAACGCGGGTTGCTCATGCCGGAGATTCGCACTGCCGTCCGCACCGGCGATACGCTGATGCACGAGCGGCGCGCCATGCTGAAGCGGCCGCCGCACATTCTGGTTACTACACCGGAGTCGCTCTACATTCTGCTCACTGCGGATAAGAGCCGAGCGATTCTGCGCGACGTCGAAACTGTGATCGTTGACGAGATTCACGCTGTGGCCGACGACAAGCGTGGCGCGCATTTGACGTTGTCGCTGGAACGGCTGTCGGCGCTGACTTACAAAGCGCCGGTGCGCATCGGGCTTTCCGCCACGCAGAAGCCGATTGAAGAGGTCGCACATTTTCTGACCGGCAGCTCCAACCCTAACCAATCACGGACTGACACTGTCATCGTAAATATAGGACACAAACGCAAACTGGATCTTGCCGTGGAAGTTCCGACCATGCCGTTGGGCCCAGTGTCTTCGAACGAAATGTGGGACGAAGTCTACAACCGGCTGGTGGCGCTGGTGGAGCAACATCGATCGACGCTAGTGTTTGTGAACACGCGGCGCATGGCCGAGCGTATCGCGCACAACTTGGGCGAGCGCATCGGAGAGGAAAATGTGGCGGCGCACCATGGTAGCTTGTCGCGCAAGCTGCGATTGACCGCGGAGAAGAAATTGAAAGAAGGCCAGGTGCGGGTGCTGGTGGCGACCGCATCGCTCGAACTGGGAATCGACATAGGCACGGTCGATCTGGTCGTGCAGATCAATTCGCCGCGAGCGATTGCAGTGACACTGCAACGCGTCGGCCGGTCCGGACACTGGCGCGGTGCGGTGCCCAAGGGACGCCTGTTTTGCACGACCCGCGACGATTTGCTGGAGTGCGCGGCTCTGGTGCGCGCGATTCGCCATGGCGATCTCGACCGGCTGATGATTCCGGAATCGCCGCTGGATGTGTTGGCGCAGCAGATGGTGGCCGCGTGCTCCGCCGAAGAGTGGAGCGAGGATGACATGTTTGCGCTGGTCCGCCGGGCGTATCCGTATCGCAACCTGACGCGGGAAACCTTCGATGCAATTCTGGAGATGTTGGCCGAAGGCATTGCCGCAAAGCGCGGGCGTTATGGCGCGTATCTGCACCGGGATCGAGTCAACGGCAAGCTGCGCGCCCGGCGCGGTGCGCGGCTGGCCGCGATCACGAGCGGGGGAGCGATCCCGGACAACTCGCTCTACAACGTGGTGGCGGAGCCAGACGGCATTGTCGTGGGCACCGTGGATGAGGATTTCGCCGTGGAAAGCAATCGCGGCGACATCATGCTCCTGGGCAACACGTCTTGGATGATTCGCCGCATCGAAACCAACGCCGGCCGGGTGCTGGTGCAGGATGCGCACGGCGCGCCGCCGAGCGTGCCGTTCTGGCGAGGCGAGGCGCCGGCGCGAACCCAGGAGCTTTCGGAACATATTGGAACGCTGCGGGAAAAAATCAGCGAGATGCTCCCGCACACTTCACCGGTGGGATTTTCGGCGACGCAGCCGGACGTGGCCGCCGCTGCGAGTTGGCTGAAAGATGAATGTGGCCTCGACGATTCCGGCGCGGAACAGGCGATCGAATACATCTTGCAGGGGCGCGCAGTGCTGGGCGCAGTTCCGACGCAGACGACAGTGATCGCCGAACGGTTCTTCGATGAAGGCGGCGGCATGCAGTTGGTGATCCATGCGCCGTTCGGGGGACGCATCAACAAGGCCTGGGGACTGGCTCTGCGCAAGCGTTTCTGCGTCGGATTCAACTTCGAGTTGCAGGCTGCGGCCACGGATAACGGGCTGAACATCGCCCTGGCCGAGCAGCACAGCTTTCCACTGGGAGACGTTTTTAACTTCCTGCAGGCCGCGACGGTGCAGCCGATTCTGGAGCAGGCCGCGCTCGATTCTCCAATCTTTGCCACGCGCTGGCGCTGGGACGCGAATCGGGCGCTGGCGCTGTTGCGCTTTCAAAACGGAAAAAAGGTCCCGCCGCAGATTCAGCGCATGCGGTCGGACGATCTGCTGGCTTCCGTCTTTCCCGACGCAGCCGCGTGCTTCGAGAACATTCAAGGCGAGCGCAAGATTCCCGATCATCCGCTGGTGGGCGAGGTGATGAAGGATGTGCTCACCGAAGCGATGGACATCGATGGGCTGAAATCTGTGCTGAGCGGATTGGCGGACGGGCGAATTCGTCGTATCGCAGTCGATACGCCGGTTCCGTCGCAGTTTTCGCATGAGATTCTGAATGCAAATCCGTATGCGTTTCTCGACGACGCGCCGCTCGAGGAGCGGCGGGCGCGCGCAGTGCAGATGCGGCGCATGTTGCCGGAATCCGTGCTCGAAGAAGTGGGAGGCCTAGATCCGGCGGCGATTGCGCAGGTGCGGGAAGAGGCTTGGCCGGATGTGCGCGACGCGGATGAGTTGCATGATGTGTTGCATACGCTGGTGGCGCTGCCGGAGTCTGGCCTCAATTCTGTTACCGGCCCGTGGAGATTTTATTTCGAGCGATTGGGCAGCGAAGGGCGCGCTGCGAGCGCGAACTTCGGCGGACGCACTTACTGGGTCGCGACCGAGCGCGCCAGGACTTTTTCAACCCTGTTTCCCGAGGCACGATTTGCGCAGGGGTTGGCCGATGTTGAAACGGCGACTCCTACTCGCGACGATGCCTTGCTGACCCTGGTTACGGGATGGATGTCGCATGTAGGGCCGACCACCGCGACGCAGCTTGGAGAAACTTTGGGGATTGCTGCTTCCGAAATTTCGCATGCGCTTCTTCGCATGGAGGCTAGCGGAACGATTTTGCGGGGAAGCTTTAGCGGCGCTGCTGGACAGCCGGGGGCCGCTGTTTCCACACAAGCAGCGGAGCCGGAATGGTGCGAGCGCAGACTGCTGGCGCGCATTCACCGGCTGACTGTGGCGACGCTGCGCAAGCAGATCGAGCCCGTGACGGCGGCGCATTTCATGCAATGGCTGCTGAATTGGCAGCATGCGGCTCCGGGCACGCAGGTCTCCGGCGAGCGGGGTACGCTCGAAGTGTTGCGGCAACTTCAGGGGTTTGAGATTCCAGCGAATGCGTGGGAGCGGCAAGTGCTCGCTCGCCGCATCGTGGACTACGATCCGAAGTGGCTTGATCAGCTTTGCCTCACCGGGGCAGTGGGTTGGGGAAGGTTGTCGCCACATCCGGCGACCATCGAGTCCTCGAGTGCGAACCGGGGAGCTGAGGGTCAGGCGGGTGCTCCGCGCCAGCGCCGGGTGATTCCGACCAGCGTTGCGCCCATCACATTTTTCGTACGGGAAGATGCCGACTGGATGACGCCACGGCGCCCCGGCACGGAGGAGGGAGCGCAGAGTGGGCTGAGCCACGGAGCGCAGGGCGTGTTTGATTTTCTGCGGCAGCGTGGCGCATCGTTTTTTGCCGACATCGTTCGCGGAACCGGAAAGCTGAAGGCCGAAATTGAGACTGCACTTTGGGAGTTGGTGGCTGCTGGCCTGGTGACAGCCGACGGCTTCGACAACCTGCGCTCGCTGATCGATCCCAAGCGGCGGGCCGGGCAGGGAAGTGGGCGCACGACGCGTCCGCGGCACAACGCGGGACGATGGGCTCTGCTGCATGCCGACGAGGTTGTCGAGAGGCCTCGCGCGGTGGAATCGGCCTGCTGGATGCTGCTGCGGCGCTACGGCATCGTGGTGCGGGATGTGCTGGCGCGGGAGGCGAACCTGCCGCCGTGGCGGGAGCTGCTGGCGGGCTTCCGCCGGCTGGAGGATCGCGGCGAAATTCGCGGCGGACGTTTCGTGGACGGGTTTCTGGGCGAGCAGTTTGCTTTGCCGGTGGCGGTGGAATCGGTGCGAGCCATGCGCAAGCTTGATCCCGCGACAGGAACCATCACGCTATCCGCCGCCGATCCGCTGAACCTGGTGGGGATTCTGGTGCCAGGTGAGCGCGTGCCGGCGATTTCCGGGAACAGCGTTACTTTCCGCGATGGGGCTGCGTTGCCCAATCCGGTGGCAGGCAGTTCCAAGCTCGACGAAGCCGCAGCGAGTTGAAGCCGAAGAGCCGCAAACGTCTTCTGCAGAAAATTCTGCCCACCTCGTGCCGTCGCCGGCACGAGATGGGCATTCAGCTTGACTACGCATCGATTCGATCTCCGGCATCCCATGCCGCGGCTGACGCTTTCTACAGCGAATTCAGGAAGTTCACCAAGTCCTGCTTGTCTTGCGCCGACAGGTTGATGCTGAACCTGTTGTTGTAGAAATTGACCACGTCCAGCAAAGTTGCCGCTGAACCGTCGCTGAAGTAGGGTGGGTGCGAGGCCAGGGCGCGCAACTGGGCCACGGTGAAGCGGCCGACGTCGGCGCATTTGCCAGTGATTAGCGCCAATCCGGGGTCGGTCGTGGACACCGTTGTTCCATGAAACGGCATGGTCGAGCCGGCCTTGCACGTGACCTGGAAGACGGGCAGATCATCTTGGTAGGGCGGGGGATTCGGCGGCGGTCCTCCGAAAGCCGAGCTGTCCCCTCCGATGCCGATGTCGTGCTGAGCGGCGGGGAAGGAATCGGGGCCGGCAGCGATCTGATTGTGGCAAATATTGCAACCGCCCGTTTTCGGCCCGAGCGTCTTGCCGGGGCCAGCGGAGATATTGGTCAGGCCCGCGACGTCGTTCACGGTGAATGCTCTGCTCGTGCCGTCAGGAAGTGGCATGCCGTTAAAAATTTGCTGGCCGCGATAGATCGAGGCGGAGAGCGCGTCGGTGCGGCCTTGCCAGGCGTTGTATAGGAAGAAGGTTGGCGTAAAGGTTGTCGTCGGAGGAAATGTGGCCGAAGCGCCGACGCCACCCACGGTAGGCGACGGTTGGCCCGCGTAGGGAGTGTAGCCGTAGAGATATTTCGGGCCAGCCAGCGCGCCGACGCTGGTGAGATTGAGGGCTTGCGAGGCCTGTTGTTCGCGAATCTGGGCATTGTAGATCGCGTTCTCAAAACTTACGATTTGATTTACTTGCGCCGGGGTGGGTGGGTTGAGTGCTTGCGCGTGGCCCAGAGTGGCATCGGTCGCTTGTTGCAGCAGATCGGGCTCGCGGCCATCCCACATGATGTTGCCGCTGATCGGCCGGTTTGTCAGGGGATCCGTGCAGATCGAGTTCCCTCCACCTTCGATGCACAATGGGTTTCCTGTGACGGGATCGGTGGCTGCCGCATTGGGCTGGCCCGAAGCGGAGAGCGTGTCGTCACGCGTGGTGGTAACAAATGTTAGATTGCCGGAAATTAGCGGCCGCCGGTAGACCGATATTTGCTGCGCCCCGCTTGCGGTCAGGTTGTTGGGCGGCTCGTTGCAGCCATAAGGATCGCTCACCACCGAAATGGTATAGTCCGCAGTTGCCGGTACCGGCAGGAAGATCCTGAAAAGGCCTCGGGTCAGCAGCAAGTGATGGGCTTTCTTGAAATCCGGGCCGTGACCTGTCTTGCCCCCGAGAGGTGCGCCTGACGTGTTCGCCGTCGGCACCAGGTCCGGGCAGTCGGCTCCATCCACCGGAGCGAAGATGGGATCATGTTGTCCATTCGGGGCGTTGAGACGGTCATTGATGTTCTGCAGGCTCACGCTCATGCCGCTGGGCGGCTGATGGCAGGTGATGCAAGACCTTCCGTTGGTGCCGAGCGATTGGAAGAAGGCGTTGCTGGCCGTGGTGGTTGGTCCGTCAGGCTGGAAAGAGGCTGTGCAGCCGGCGCCGTCGGGATCAAACTCAGTCTCAGGAACCACGGGCGGAATCCCGCCGTCGTCGTAGATCTTGTCGGCAAAGGGCTCTCTCAAGTAGCTCGCATAGATCTGTTGGAAGTAAGGCGGAGACCCGGCGGGCGCATGAACTGCGGAGGCGTTGACGCTGTTGGCCGCCTGGGGTTGGCGTTGGTTGATGGGACCCGTTATCTTGAAAAACGAGGGCGTTGAGCAGGGATTGGTCGCATCGGAACCTGAGGCTGCCTGGGCATGTGCCTTGAGGCTGATCGTGTTTGGACCAGCGACGGCGACTGCAAGTAATGCCAACAAGGCGAGAGCAGCCACCATTGCCGCTGCCTGCATCGTGCTTCTTCGGCGGTGGAGTACGACGAGTTTGGACCTTCCTAGTGATTTCATACAGCACCTCCTGGATGTTTGTCTTAGTGGGATAGTGAAAATTAACCACGAATCGTTTCAGGAATTGGTGAGGTGCTGTCAGAAGAGACCGTGCTTATGGCGGTTAGGCTATTTTCGAACCGAAAGCAGGCGTGGCGGCTGCAAAAAATCAGGGATCCGATGAGGGGGCCCCTCGGAATCCCTGATTGCCCTGCTCAGCAAGAACTGTTTCAAAAAGCGCTTCCCCCATCGCTTTTTGCCGAGCGGTGGCGCACTGGGGCTGATTGCATGCGAGATGCCAGACGGTCAAGAAATGTAAGTATCATCCTAACTGATTCTAGACAAAGCGTTTATCCGCTGGCCTAAATGTGGCAGCGATGGTGCTGCCTTAGGCTGGGGTCCCGATTTTACTATCCGATCAGATAGCAAAGCCTATCTGTTCGGATAATGGAACAAGTTCATTGCGGGAATGAATTTGGGTCGAAAGTGTGATATGAACTGCTGGAGGTGAGAAAGCTTGCGCCCCAGACTCCTGGTGCTTTCCGGGCCCCTGAAAGACTCGACAATTCCTCTCTCCGAAGATGAGCTTACCATCGGACGAGATGCGTCGAATGGAATAGCGGTTACGGACCCTTCGGTTTCACGGAAACATTGTTTGATCAGCCGGCAAGACGGCGGGTTCCGGGTGCGGGACCTGGACAGCCGCAACGGAACCCTGGTGAACGGCACAGGGGTGGAAGAGCAGTGGCTGCAACATGGGGACCAGATCTCTGCGGGCGACTCTTCCTTTCTGTTCCTGCTCGAAGAGGAGGAGGTTGCACCGGCCCCGAGCCGTGTGGAATTCGAGGATGCACAGTCCACGTCGGAAACTACGATCATCCACCCTAGGGACGTAGTCTACCTGCAGCCGGAGCGCCTGTTGCGCGAGCTGCCCGCCACCTCTCGCGTGGCGCGCAACCTGAACGCCTTGCTCAAGATCAGCCGGATCGTACACGCGATTCGCGATCTCGACGACCTGCAAGGGCAGTTGCTGGACTTGATTTTTGAGGTGGTTCCCGCCGGCCGGGGCGCGATCCTGTTGGCTGACCAGGAAAGCCAGCAATTCAATTCCACGTTCGCACGGATGCGGCAATCGGGGCGGGCCCAGTTGGTCAAGGTCAGCCGCACGGTCGCCCGCCAGGTGCTGGAGCAGGGGATTTCTATCCTGGGCAGCGATGTTCCGAGTTGCGGTGATTTGAAAGAAATCGAGAGCCTGGCGGCATCGCAGGTGCGTTCCCTTTTGTGCGTGCCCTTGACCGTGTTTCAGCGCGTAATCGGGTGCATTTATCTCGACAGCGACAGCCTGGGTACTCGACTTCAAGAAGAACATTTACAACTGGTAACGGCGATCGCAGGCATTTCCGCGGTAGCGCTGGAGAACGCTCGCCGACTGCAATGGCTGGAGCAGGAGAATGAGCGCCTGACGGTGGAGATCAGCCAGGAGCGGAGCTTGGTGGGCGAGGGCGCGCGCATGAAGGAGGTTTACCAATTTCTGAAGCGCGCAGCGCCTGCGGAGTCGACCGTTCTGATTGAAGGCGAGAGTGGGACCGGCAAGGAGTTGGCGGCCCGGGCTTTGCACCGCAACAGCCCGCGCGCGAACAAGCCGTTTGTGGCCATCAATTGCGCTGCGATTCCGGAGACGCTTCTGGAAGACGACTTGTTCGGTCACGAGCGAGGAGCATTTACCGGAGCTGGGTCCCAGAAGAAGGGCCGGCTGGAAGTGGCTGATGGGGGCGTGGTTTTTCTCGACGAGATCGGCGAATTGGCTCCCGCGCTGCAGGTGAAACTACTGCGCGTGCTGCAGGAACGTGAGTTCGAACGGGTCGGCGGGACTCATCCCATCAAAGTGGATATCCGCCTGATTGCCGCCACCAACTGCAATCTGGAGCAGGCCCTGCGCAACGGCAAGTTTCGCCAGGACTTGTATTACCGTTTGGCAGTTTTGAAAATCACCATGCCTGCGCTGCGGGACCGCAGGGAAGATATTCCCATGCTGGCGCGCCATTTCGTGCAGAAACATGCGAAGCATTGCAAGGTGAAGCCGCGGCCGATTTCCCGCGAGGCCCTGTCCCGCATTCAGAACTACGATTGGCCGGGGAACGTGCGCGAACTGGAGAACGCGATTGAGCGTGCTCTGGTGTTGGGATCCTCCGACATGATTCTTCCCGAGGATCTGCCGGAGTCATTGTTGGAGCGTAATCCACTGCCCGAGATGACGGAGGCGAAGTACCACGCCGCCGTGAAAGAACTGAAGAAGCAACTGATTCTGGATGCCGTGGAGCAAACTCAAGGCAGCTACGCCGACGCGGCCCGCCTTCTGGGAGTGCATCCGAATTATCTGCATCGCTTGATCCGCAACCTGGAGTTGAAAGAAGCTCTGAAGGATGCGCTACAAGATATTTCGGGACGAGGACTGACTGGACTTTCGGGCGGGAACGCGTGAGGCAATTAGCAGTTGGCAGCTAGCAATTGGCACTTTAGCCATTACGGGATTCGGAGGGCTGATGTGCGATGCTAACTGCTAATTGCTGACTGCCGGCTGCGGCAGACGCAAACGCATCAGCTGGGCGGGGTCTAGATAGGTTCCCTGCCATCGCACCGCGACGTGAAGATGCGGTCCCGTGGCCCGGCCCGTGCCGCCGCTCAACCCGATTACCTGCCCGCGTTTCACCTGATCGCCTTCCTTCACCTTGAACTCGGAAAGATGGAGGTACAGGGTCAGCAAACCCTGGCCGTGATCCAGCACGATGAAATTGCCCTCGAAATAGAGCGGGCGCGCCAGGAGCACCGTCCCACTATTCATGGCGGCGACAGGAGTTCCGCTGGGGACGCGGAAATCCAGACCCTGGTGAGGACTTGAGGTCTTGCCATTGAAGATGCGTTCGGAACCGAAGACGTCAGAAATTTCGGCCTCCGCCGGCGCGGTGAATTGCCCCGACCACTCGCGCTCCGGCGTGACCCGGGTCAGATAATCCTTCTTGATTTGAACGCCCTCGGCGATTTGTTTCTGCTGCTCTGGGTTTGGCTCCGTGAACCTGCCTTCGACGCTGAGCTTTACCTGGATTTTAGGATACTTGCCGCGGGCTACGGTGAATTTGTGCGTGAACGCAACGGTTTTGCCGGATCCTTCGCCGGCAGCAGTATTGCCGCTCAGTTCCAGGGCGTAACTTCCGGGAACGGTCTCCAGGCTCACGCCGGCGAGCGCGAACCATGTTTTGCTGGCCGTATCGAAGCTGAAATAAACTTCATGTCCAAGCCAGGTTCCGCTTAGCGCCGCCAGCTTGGCCGAAGGCTTGACCTGAAATAACACCGGCCCGCCATTCACCAGGCGCGTGGGCTGCGCGCGCACAGTCCAGTTCGCGGCAGTGGCCACAGGGGCCAAGCTGAGAAATATCCAGACTAGAGGTAGAAGCGCACCGCGGGTGAAGGGAAGAGTGGTTAGCTGCCGGTTCACTCTATAAGCCTAGCATTCTCCACATGGGACCGAGCCATATTCGGCGCATAAGTACCGGAGTGTTCACCAATTCAACAAGGTGTATGGTGCCAAAACGCAGGCCCGAAGCTGGAGCACAGCTCCAGGCCCCAAAATGAACAGCTCAGCGAGATTGCGTCCCTCTCTAACTTAATGCGACTGAGGTGACCCCTTCGCGGGCAATAAAGTCGCCGCGAGTACACGCACGTCCGGATCGTTGGGCAAGCTGATACTCTGCACAACCTTCGCCGGATTCAAAGCAAACCGGTACTCATACAAATTGAACGTCCGCTGATCCTTAGTTCCGTTCTCGTAATTCCGATAGGCCATGGCCACGCCTTCGGACTCGCCGGAAAAATTCTGTGGCGTGTACCAATCGCTGAAGCTTTGAGTAAATTTCGAACTGGTTCCGTCCGTGTAGTTGACAGTGAGGGTCTCGGATGTTTGAGATCCCTCCACTCCGGTCGCCAACAGCATAAGACCGGCAAACTGGCCTTGTGGTAGAGCAACCGATTGGCCACTGCAACCGACCGCGTCCAGCTCATTGGCGGGCCCAAAATCGAACAGCACGCCGCCAAAGACTCGCGACGGAGTCAGCAGGTTCGCTGAATACGAATACCCGTCACCGTCAAGCCCTCCGGTCGTGTACGTCGTACCGTCCTTGTAAATTCCGTTCACGTTGAATTCCGAAGAGAGATCCACCGGCGCGCCGGCTCCAGTTGTGCCCACCGCTGCGCTCACGGCCAAGGTGAGAGTGAAGGTTTGCGTGATGCTGCCGGAAGTGCCTGTTACGGTCACGGTGGTAAAACCCGTGGCAGCCGAAGAGTTTGCCGTGAACACCGCTTTTCGTTTGTTCCCCTGTCCTTGCACCGATACGTGAACGCCTTTCGGCAGGGTCGACAGACTCAGAGCTACCTTGCCGCTAAAGCCGTTCAAGTCCGTGATTGTGATGGCCGCATCGGCTGTTGAACTTTGGTTCAAGAAAACGCTCGTGGGTCCCGCGATCGTAAAGCCGGGGCCGCCAACCGCTGTGTTGATCGCGCTGGCATACTGCGCCGCAAGACCAGTACCGACGAAATCGTCATAGAGCCACATGAATCCGCCGATAATGTCACACTGGCTATGCCAGCCGCTCATAATGCTTTCGACCTGGCTCGGGGTGTCGTTCTGATCCCACAGGCCAGGAAACACTGGAACAGTACCGAAATTCCATCCCACGCACGGATTATTTCCGGCGCCACCGGCATACGCCTGCAGGTGAACCCCGTCCACTGTGCCCGGAAGTTGAGTGTTTATTTGAGAGACGACATTCGTCCAATAACTGCTGTCGTCGAAAGCGTCCGGCATCGCGTGATAACCCAGATTGCCCAGCATCACCCCAAACGCAATCGTGGTCGGCGAATTAAAGCTGTTCTCGTCGTCGAAATCGATGGCATCCAGCGCCGGGATGGCAGCTTTTAGGGCTGCAAAGTCTTGATAAAGAATGCTGGTCGGGCCAGTGCCCTGCGCCTTGACCAGAGCGGTGATGTCTTCCCAATCTCCGTAATTGGATGAGCCGATGCTGAACGTCACCCGCTTTACCGTCCCTTCCTTCAACTGAGCCATGTCCCCAGGAAAATCAGGATAAGTCGCGTTGCCGACATAGACGCCACCGGAGGTTAAGGGGAACTCTCCATTGAAATTCAAGTCGCCGGTGCTGCTAACCTCAATACTCCAGACAATGGCTTCCGTAAAACCGGAGGTCTCTATTTCGGTGATGTTGTTTGCCGCGTTCTTGTAAAAAGGGCCCCCGCCAAAGATCCCCGTAAATCCAGTCTGAGCAGAGGCTGGTGCGCCCGAGAATACGACCATCAGAAGTGAAAGAAAGAGAATTGCTGTGACGCGGACGGCCGCTGTCTGGGGGCGAGGGTGTACTGACGTCATTTTTCTTGAGTGCTCCACATTATCTCCTGGTTGGGGTGATCGCAATCGTGGGCGCAGGTTCTGTGTTGTGTCCTACGCCGGTGAAATTGGCGTGACCTTGTCCCCCTCAAAGTAGTCCCGAATTATACACGTTCATGGGTCGAACCCCTAGTGTTGGCGCGGCATTTGCGGCCGCGAGCGCGTGGCGACTGCTTCCTCCGCGACCTCCGCGCAGCCGCTGTTCGGGAAAAGCAGAAGGCTAGCTTCGCAGAGAGCGCACGATAGGGACAGTCGGCGTATGCTTGGCCGCATCTTGAATTTATATTGACAGAAGTCGGTAGGCCGTCTAAGCTCCGTAGCCAACGCATCCTCCCCTGCGCGAAGTGAATCTCCGTCCCGAGGCATTTCTATGACAGCAGAACTACGCCCACCCGTATCTAGTAATAGAAAGCGAACCGCAGCCCGCCTCTCGCAGAATCTGGAGAAGAATCTCCTAGCCTATGCTGCTGCGGCCGGCGCCGGATTGCTTGCCTTGGCTCAGCCCGCCGCCGCGGAGGTTGTTTATACACCTTCAAACATGCCGATGGCTCAGCCGTTTGATGGTGGAGCCCTGACCGAGCTTGATATCAACAACGACGGCACTCCGGACTTTGCCTTCAGCAACTACTCGTACTTCAGTCACGGCTTGGGCGCGGCCTATCTGAAGATTTTGCCGGATCAAACCGGTAACGCAATTGTCGGAGTCCTCGTCGAGGGACAGCACCAAGTCACCGCTGCCGCATTAGCCGGTGGAGTCGAGGTGGGGCCGGATTCAGATTTTCAATCTTCTCCCAGCGGTCTGGTTATGGGAGGGATATTCGTTAGCACTATACAACAGGATCTCGGCAGTTGGTTGAAGGTTGAAACCGCCTATCTGGGGCTGAAATTCGTGGTCGATGGAGAGGTCCACTATGGCTGGGCTCGCGTGAAGCTTGTTTCTCCTGGCGGTTACGCCAGCGGGAGCATTTCCGGATACGCCTATGAGACGGTCCCCAATCAGCCCATTGTCACCGGGCAAACCGGTGGAACGGCAGACGGAAATAAGCAAGTAAGCCAGGCAAAGCCCGATTCCGCACGAATCCTCGAGAGCGGCGCGCAGACTCTCGGGATGCTTGCTATGGGGGCGCCTGCGACATCGGTGTGGCGCAGCAAGACAACCGCGGATCGCTTGCCGTAAACCGCTGTGGCGGACCAAACGAATTGGAGATCACGATCATGAAAAAGCAAAATCTCTCATCGACGATTTTTTCAGTAGCGGCCATTGTGCTCGGGATGTTTCTGAACGTTGCCGCCGCCAAAGAGAGCCCGATTGTCCGCTTCGACGGGAAAAACGGGTTGCAGCCCCGGAACGGCCTGACAGCCGACGGTGAAGGCAACTATTATGGCGTGACCACCAATGGCGGAAACAGCACCTGCCCGCCGCATGGCTGCGGCGTGGTGTTTGAATTGTCTCCTGGCTCCAACGGTACCTGGACGGAGAAAGTAATCTACGCCTTCAAGGGCGGAACATCCGATACATCGTGGCCCGAGACCGATTTGATCTTCGACGGAAACGGAAATCTTTTCGGGGCAACCGGAGTGGATGGCTCCTCGTTCGGCGCCGTCTTTGAGTTGACGCCGGGCACTGGCGGCACTTGGACCGAGAAGATTTTGTTCAGCTTTAACAATCAGGGTTACGATCCTGGCACCCATCTTGCCTTCGACAGCCAGGGTAATCTCTACGGATCCTTTTTATATACCTTCGGTGACACCGGCGGAGTCTTCCAGCTTATCCCTCAGTCAAACGGCACATGGAAGGTGAGCCTGATCTACACATTTACCGGTACGAATGGTGATGGCAAGAGTCCCTACGGTGGCGTGGTTCTCGACGGTGAGGGTAACGTTTACGGGACGACGTACACCGGCGGAGCTTCCAATCACGGTACAGTTTATGAGTTGAGCCCGAATGGCAGCGGAGGGTTCGCGGAGACGATAATTTACAGCTTTACCGGACAAGCGGACGGATTCGAGCCCCAGGCGCCATTGTCGATTGATGCGAAGGGAGATCTATTCGGCACAACTTTGAGCGGCGAGATTTTTGAACTGAGTCAAGCGGGGGGCAAATGGACTGACGCTGTGCTCTACACCTTTGGTCCATCGCCCGACGGCTCCCACCCTTGGGGCGTAGTATTAGACGCCAAGGGCAATCTCTATGGCACCACTTCAGGCGGCGGCGCCGGATGTAACAGTCCCGGCTGCGGCATCGTGTTTAAGCTTTCCCCTCAAACCAGCGGTCCTTGGAAAGAGACGATATTGCAGAACTTTGAAAGCGCGGGCGATGGCTCCGTACCGAACGCAGACGTGGTTGTAGACACGTCCAGCGGTCACATCTATGGCACGACCACGTACGGGGGCGGCAGATACGGCTACGGCACAGTGTTTGAAATTCAGCCGTGAGTTCAAGATCGCCGCAAAAGGCAATCATCCTGTTATTGAGAGAATTGGTGGACCTGGTCGGGATCGAACCGACGACCTCTTCCATGCCATGGAAGCGCGCTCCCAGCTGCGCCACAGGCCCACGATTGATGCCGAAAAGCGGCAGTCCGCCAAGTCGGGATCGAGGGAAGTACCGAATTCATTTTCGCCCACATCGCCGGGATAGTCAACGCGCCGATTCTGCTGTTTCTTTCCACAGGCCTCTTCTGGCATAATTGATCGTGCACCCCACCTGCACAAACTTTCAAACACAATTTAGAGCGAGGAAGAGATGCCAGCGAAGTACATCTTTGTAACGGGCGGAGTCGTGTCTTCTCTAGGCAAGGGGTTGGCGGCGGCTTCGATCGGTTGTCTGCTGGAGAGCCGCGGGTTGAAAGTCAACCTGATGAAGTTCGATCCTTATCTCAACGTGGATCCGGGGACGATGTCTCCGTTTCAGCACGGTGAGGTTTTTGTCACCGACGACGGCGCCGAAAC
>PLIO01000159.1:0-1050 GCA_003140075.1 Acidobacteriaceae bacterium
AATCAATCGGTGGGCCGGGAATTAGGGGCATGAGGACCCACTCAAGCCAAAATCGGTGCTTGAGTGGGCCACCCCGTCTAATCCGGCGTTCGCTGAAATGGCGTTACATGCCCTTCACTAACGAACAATGGGACGCAGCAGTTTTCCATGTACCAGAATCATTGATCCAGGTGTCGCTGCAGAGGACCGTTCGTGCCCGATGCGTGCCGTTTAACTCCGCGTCGTAGGCGAACGTATAACGTGAAACTGCGACGTTTGGACCGAAAGTCGCCACATGTACGTCACTGATCTCGCCGCTCTTAAACTTGACTGCCTTGTTCTGCATATCCTTGAGGACCTCGTCCTTCGTCTGCCAAGTCCCCCAGCTGTTTCCTGCCACGTATCCGTCGGCCAAATGCTCCCGCATCCATGACACATCGTTCTTCAGTTGCGCATTCGTGGAGTCCTGTTGCAGTTGTTTGATCTTCTGGGCGACGTCGTCGCCGGCCTGGGCTTGAAGATTAATGGATAGAGTGAGACAACAGAGCAGAGTTGTCACAGCGAAAGCCGTTGTTTTTGTCAATGTGCGCTCCTCCGTAGAGTCGATGGCATTCTACACCTCGCTCGCTTGTTGTGCATGCGCGGTGCCGTTCGGAACCCCCACATTATCGGGTAGCGCGCGCCGCTGGATGCCACGTGCTCAATGTGGCGGCGCAGTTCGATTTCTTCGACGAGAAGGACATTTCGAGCCGTGCGATATACAAGACTCTCGTTAGGAAAAGTGGCGACAAGTTCCTGGGCCGGTGAAAGCGTCCGAGCAGCGGACATAATACCTCCCGGTCGTATTCTGAGCTATTCAGACTGCGCAAAGAGCCGCTTGGCGGAATCAAGAAAGATCTATTCAGCCAACACCTTGTGCACAAACTGAACAACCATGGATCCTTCGCCCACTGCCGAGGCGACACGTTTCACGCTCTCAGCCCGGATGTCGCCAACCGCGAAAACTCCAGGAAGGCTCGTTTCAAGCAGATAAGGGGGCCGGTGAAGAGGCCAGCCGTCTCGAACCTCTGC
>PLIO01000159.1:1064-3514 GCA_003140075.1 Acidobacteriaceae bacterium
TGCAGCCGAACCCTCTTAAGGTGAGTGTCGCCTTCAAGCGCTTCGATTCTGGTCCAAGCCATAAGTGTAATGCGCGGGTTCGCTTCGATTCGGGAGATCAAGTATCGCGACATCGTTTTAGCGAGGCATGGTCCTCGCACCACGAGATAAACATGCTTGGCGGTGCCGTCAAGGAAAACTGCCGCCTGTCCTGCTGAATTCCCGCCGCCCACGACCGCCACCTCTTCGTCACGGCAGACGGCGGCCTCGACGTGGGTAGCGCCATAGTAGACTCCAACTCCTTCAAACAGGGAAAGGTTCGGCAAGTCGAGTCTGCGATATCGGCTGCCCGCAGCGATGATGACGGTTTGACCCCGCACTGAGCCTCCGCCTTCTAGTTCGACCGTATATGGCGGCAGGTTTGACTTTAGTCCTATGGCGGATTTAGCGATAGCGATACGCGCTCCAAACTTTTCCGCCTGAACAAATGCGCGGTTGGAGAGTTCCTCACCAGAAATCCCCATGGGGAAACCGAGATAGTTCTCGATCCTGGAACTCGATCCGGCTTGTCCTCCCGGTGCATTTTTCTCAAGGACCAGAACTTTAAGTCCTTCTGAAGCTCCATAGACAGCCGCCGCGAGCCCGCTTGGTCCGGCGCCGACGACAAGGACGTCGCTCAAGTCGGCTTGATCGATTCCGGCGTTCAATCGGAGGCAGGCAGCCACTTCGGAATTGCTTGGATTGCGCAGGCGACTGTGCCGCGGCAAATCAGGACTGGAATGTCCGCTATCGGAATTTCGAATTGGTCAAGAACAGTCTGCACGTCAGGATCGACCTCGACATCAAGATAGCTGTGCGGTTGACCGTTGCGAGCAAGAAATTCTCTGAGACGCAGCGTGTCACTCGAATGGTTGGATCCGATCAACACCGCATCGCCAAAGGAGCTGGAAATGAGAAAAACGCGCCGCAGTACAAACGCCTTCAGGAATATCTCCCCGAGCGCGGAATCCGTCTGCATAATGTGGCGCAGATTGGCCCGGTCGATTTCCAGCAGCGCGCTGGCTTCCAGCGCCCTGGCGCGGATCAGAGTGCCACGACCCGAGAGTAGGTTCACGTCGCCAGTGAATTCTCCGCGATCGAGAGTGTGGAGGACAGTCTCGCCCTCGGCGGAAACACGAAGCACTTCGATCCTGCCACGCAGTACGACGAAGATGCCGTGATGCAGATCTCCCCGTTCCAGAATGACTTCGTGTGGCTGCGCATCACGCTGCTGGCCAAATCCTGCAAGCCCAGCAACTTGAGTGTCGTCAAGCTTGGGAAACATCGCCTCGATCTGTTCGGGAGATCCACGTATGAGATCACGACTGGACTTGCGATCGCGGACAAGAGTTCAGTAAGGATTCTAAGGGATGGCTAGGAGAGCAGACTGGTCCTTTCGACACAGTCTGGCGGAAACGTTTTCGATACGCTGATCACGCCATCGCACCAGGCGCCTACAGAAATCATGAGCACCCCAATGTCGTCTCAGACCGCCCTACGTCTTTATTACCGGTCTCCAGGTCAGCCGGGCGGCGCCAAGGGCGCGGAAAGAGAACCCCCTCCCGCAGCTTATCAAACTGTACGAAGGAGATCTGACAATGGCAAAGAGTGACATTGAAAAGGTGTTGACTGTGTTTCAAGGCATCGGGGAGAGGGATGCAGACCTTGCAACGAAGTACATGAACCCAAAGAAATACATACAACACAACCCGCACGCAGCCGACGGCGTTGGCGGGCTGAGGGAGTACATCAGTCAATTTCCGCGCGAAAACCATCACCTGCAAGTAGTACGAGCCTTCCAGGACGGCCCCTACGTTTTCACCCAGGAGGAGGGGCTGATACTCGGTCAGAACATCTTCTTCGACCTCTTCAGATTTGAGAACGGTCTGATCGTCGAGCACTGGGTCTTTTCCGCAAAAGCGGCCCCTCCCAATCAGAGTGGGCACACTCAAACCGACGGGCCAACTCAGGCAAAACTCTCAGAAGACAAAGAGAAAAACAAGTCGATTGTCCGGGAATACTACCAGACCATTCACGTCTCCGGAGACCACAGTAGAATCCCGCAATACTTTTCTGGGGATCATTGCATCCGCCACGAACCCGGCGTCCGCGATGGAGTCGCGGCATTCAAACGTGACCTGAAAGAACTCACTAAACACAGAAGCATAGATGAGATCAAGTTCGTGTTGGGACAGGGAGACTTCGTTTTTATAGCTGCCAAGGGATCGCATAAGAGCGCCCCTAGCGTCTACATCGATCTATACCGAGTTGAGGATGAGAAGATTGCGGAGCGCTGGGGATTCCCTGAACAAACTCCGCCTCGAGAGGAATGGAAAAACAACAACGGCATGCTCTAGATGACTATGTTAGCTTTGGAGGAAGAGCGTAAAGTCAACATAACAAACAACGAAAAACAAAAAGGAGAAAACATA
>PLIO01000147.1 GCA_003140075.1 Acidobacteriaceae bacterium
CATAGGCTAGGTAAGTATCAGAGTCCGCTGAGTTTAATGCAAGCCGAAACGATTTGGTAAACCCAGTTCTTCAACCCCAGCAACCCATCCCTTTCCACACATTATATTCTGCACAGAAAGCGAGCAGCGGAGAAACGGCAGGGGTCACGGCTGGGTGTGATCTGCGTCACATCGCGAACGGGCCACATCGAGGAGTCTCCTTGAAGCGCCGCCGCACTCCGCCATCGACATGCTTATTCGAGTCATTCCACGCCCAGGCTCGCCAGCATCTCTTCCAGTAACGCGGAGCCAATCAAGAGACGTCGCCCCTGCACTTTCACATCCTCCAGTTCGTCGAAGGCGCGGAACAGGCGGAGCTTTGCCGCTGCGTACTGCTCTGCGCCGGTAAGTGCTCGATCGTGAGCCTTCGCCCATGCCGCCACTGACTTTTCTGGCAGAAAGACGCTCACGGCATAAGTAAGCTTGCGATCGGAAGTAACGTCGAATACGAATTCGGTGGCCGGGGCCTCGGGCTCGTTCGCCAGCGCCGCTCTCTCGCCGACGAAATAGTACTGATAGACGTATCCCTGAGTGCTGGCGTAGGTCTTCAAACGGCGGACAGTCTTATCCGGAATCATGCCGACATTATGAACGGTCGAAAGTCGTTTGTCGTCGTCCCTCGGTGCAGGGCCTGCAAACAGTCGATAGCAAGAAGCCATCTCATAAATGGGTTCGGGAAGGGCACGACTTCGGTTTCTAGCTTGCCCTGAGCAAGCGAAAGCGCGCCGAAGGGTGCCACCGAGGCAACTACGCCCGCAATTATTTAACTTGGCGGCTTTGCGAACACATTTACTTAAAGGGAGACGCCCGGCAGCGCCTCATCCATCAATCTTAGCCTCTCGCAGCTGCTTGACCGCAGTCTCCGAGCTTACTGGCGAGTAGTAAACCTCCTTGAAAGTGTAGGAGCGCGCCTTGGCCGCGACCACCGGCATGATCTCGATGTGCCAGTGATAATCGTCATCGATCGTTTTCCAATAGCCGAGCGTCCTCGAGGGATGCAGGCTGTTGGGCGAAGTGTGCAGCACTAAATGAAAACCTTCCGTGACCGTGCGAATGCGCTGCAGCGTGCGGCGCAGCAGCGCCGCAAGATTCACTCGCAATCCCGGCCTCGACAATCCCGTGCGCTCGAACGAGGCCTCATGGTTGCGGGGTATGATCCAGGTTTCGTAGGGGACGCGCGGCGCGTAAGGTCCGATCGCAACATAATCGCCGCGCGCTTCGATCACACGCGAAGCCTGACGCTCCTCCTGCGTAAGAATGTCGCAGAAGACGCAACGTTCCTTGCCTTGGAAGTATTCCCGGCCGGCCCTCAGCTCGTAAAGCACGCGCCGCGGCACAAACATGGTGGCCGTGATCTGCGAAGTAGGATGGCTGAATTCCTGCCCGGCGCTGGGGCCGTAATCCTTGAAGAAACTCACGTACTTGATGCGCGCATCGTGCTTAAGGTCCATAATCCGTTCTGCGGCGAGACGCAGAAACTGCCCAATCTCCTCATCGCTGGCATTCCACAGTTGGCGGTCGTGCCTGGGATTCTCCACCAAAACTTCATGAGCCCCAACCGAACTCATGCGGTCGTAAATGCCGTCGCCTCGGCGCCCGGGTTCACCTTCAATGTGATACAGCGGGTTGGGATGCACAACCGACCGCGCCGACCATGCGCTCGCGCTGGGGATCGCCGCGATGACCTGCGTCGACTCGTTTGAATCCGGGCAAAAACGGCAGACAGTTTCCGGACGCGGCGAGCCTTCGGCGGGGTCGTCTCCCGTCATAACCCAGGAACGAGTAATGGGATCTTTGCGGAGCTCCATGCATTAGGAAAGCACTGTGGAAGAAGCTGCGTCAAGTAAGGTTTCGGGTGGCGGCTCATTTCGAACGGCATTACATTTTGTCATTCCGAACCGGCGTTCTTTGCCGGTGAGGAATCTGCTGTCCCGGCCGGACCAAGGCAGGTTCCTCGCGCCGTAAAGCTGCGCTTCAAAATGACAAACTTATCAAACTGACTATTGCCAGCCTTCGAAACTTTGAAACCTTGTACCCTTTAACTTGTTATAATCCGCGCCAAGCCCTCTTCCCGCAGAAATAATGTCTGAGCCCTCCACTCCGCTGATGCGGCAGTACGCCGCCGTCAAGAAAGAACATCCCACCGCATTGCTGTTTTTCCGCCTCGGCGATTTTTATGAGCTCTTCTTCGATGACGCGATTGTGGCCTCGAAAGAACTGCAGATCACGCTCACTTCGCGCAACAAAGAAAAAGGCATCGCCGTGCCCATGTGCGGAGTGCCGCACCACGCGGCGGAAGGCTACATCGGCAAGCTCATTCGCAAAGGTTTCAAGGTCGCCATCTGCGAGCAAATGGAAGACGCTCGCCTCGCCAAGAAACTCGTGCGCCGCGAAGTCACGCGCGTGGTCACGCCCGGAACAGCGGCGGATTCGTTTCTCGGGTCCGAAGAAAATAATTTCCTGGCAGCGCTGGCGCAAGTGGGAGACCGGGTTGGCTTCGCCGCGCTGGATCTCTCCACCGGCGAGTTTCGCGCCACGGAAATTTCGGGTGAAGGCGCGCTGCGGCGAGTGCAGGAGGAGTTGGAGCAACTTCGGCCGAAAGAATTGCTCTATGGATCGGCGGCGCCGCTGTTCGAGCTCAACACCAGCCGCGCCCTGCCCACGCAACCGCCGCCAAAACCGGCTCCTCAGCCTCGGGCATCTGCGGCTGCGTGCGCCGAAACTCCGCTCGATGACTGGATCTTCGCCCCCGACCATGCCATTCCCCTGCTCGAAAATCATTTCGGAGTGTTATCTCTAGAAGGATTTGGGCTGGCTGGCCGCACAGCCGCAGCCGCAGCCGCGGGCGCGATCCTCTACTACGTGCGCTCCACCCAGCGCGGGTCGCTCCACCATGTGGATCGCATCGGCTGGTACGAGCGCCAGAACTGTCTGGTGCTCGATGCAGTTACGGTCCGCAATCTCGAACTGATCGAACCTCTTTTTGCCGGCACGGATGCGGGCATCACCTTGTTTCGCTCCGTCGACGCCGCTGTCACGCCCATGGGCAAGCGCCTTCTGCGCGCGTGGTTGCTGCGCCCGTCGCTCGATCTCGCGGAGATCAACGCGCGCCTGGACGCTGTCGAAGCCGGCGTGAAGGACACGATCGCACGCGAAGAATTGCGCCGCGCTCTCGATGGCGTCCTCGATCTGGAACGTCTTTTGAGCCGCGTCACGCTGGAGACCGCGAATCCTCGCGATGTCCTGGCCCTATCGTCGTCACTCGGCAAGATTCCTTTCATTAAGACTGCGGTCGGTCAGTTAGCGGCGGAGCGGCTGCAAACTCTGCACACTTCGCTCGACGAACTGGCCGATCTACGCGACCGCATTGATAAATCGATTGTGCCGGAACCTCCCCTGAGCTTCGCCGATGGCGGCGTGATTGCCCCAGGAATCGACCACGATCTCGACGAACTCCGCGAACTGTCGCGCAACAGCAAGCAGGTGCTGGCGCAAATCGAGCAGCGCGAGCGCGGCCGCACCGGCATTACCTCGCTCAAGGTAAAGTTCAATTCCATTTTCGGTTACTACATCGAAGTCTCGAAACCGAACCTGCATCTCGTTCCGGAGGATTACGAACGCAAACAAACTCTGGTAGGCGCAGAGCGCTTCACCACGCCGGAATTGAAAGAATACGAAGCCAGGATTCTCGACGCCCAGGAAAAGATCGTCGAGATCGAGCGGCGGCTGTTCGCCGAATTGCGCACTGCGATTGCGTCCGAGGCCAAACGAATCCGGCAGACCGCTCTGGCCCTGGCCGAGGTCGATGTGCTGGCTGCGCTGGCCCACAGCGCCGCGCTGCGGAATTACTGCCGGCCGCAATTCGTCGCGAGCGGCGACGCCGGCGATCTGGAGATCATCGAGGGCCGTCATCCCGTGATCGAGCAGCAGGAAATGGCCGGAGGCAGCGAGCGCTTCGTCCCCAACGATCTTTATCTGAATTCGACCACGCACACGATTCTGCTGCTCACCGGGCCGAACATGGGCGGCAAATCCACCTACCTGCGGCAGACCGCGCTGATCGTGATCCTCGCGCAGATGGGCTCGTTCGTTCCGGCACGCTCAGCGCGCCTCAGCGTGGTCGACCGCGTCTTCACCCGCATCGGCGCCAGCGACAACCTGGCTCGCGGCCGCTCCACCTTCATGGTCGAGATGACGGAAACCGCGGCGATCCTGCACACGGCGACAGCGCGCTCGCTCATCCTGCTTGATGAAGTCGGCCGCGGCACCTCAACCTACGACGGCCTGGCCATTGCCTGGGCCGCAATCGAATATCTGCACGCCCGCGTGCGCGCCAAGACTCTCTTCGCCACGCACTATTTCGAACTTACAGAATTAGCCAAGCAGCTTTCGGGAGTGAAGAATTATCACGTCTCCGTAAAAGAAACCGGCGGCGGCATCGTCTTCCTGCGCAAAGTTGAGCCGGGAGCCGCCGACCGCAGCTACGGCATCGAAGTCGCCAAGCTCGCGGGCCTGCCGAATGCGGTGATCACGCGCGCCCGCGAAGTGCTGACCGAGCACGAGTCCGCCGAACGCGAACTGACGGAACATCTCTCGCCCGGCTCCACGCCTCCACCGACACAACTAACCATCTTCACGCCGATCTCGCAGCCCGTGCTGGAGAAGCTGCGTGAAGTAGACTTGAACCGCCTCACACCGCTGGAAGCGCTGAATCTGCTGGCGGAGCTGAAGAAGCAGATTGAGTGACACCACCGACGATGACGTCCGTAGAACAGCTTCTCTCGATCAGCTCGGAACCGCTGGCGCCTCGGGCCAAGGCTCTGTCGAAACTCCTTGAGCCTTACGCCCTTGGCTCCGAACTCTTTCACATGCTCGAATGCAAGAATGGCTTCTACGCCTTCGAGTCGGCATTACACGCCCTCCCACTGACGTCTGCGACTGAGATTAGCTTAGAAGAGTGGAATGCTGGCAGCCTCTGGCGCGACGGTTACCAGGATATGTCTGAGGGGTTACTCTTCTTCGCCGAGGATGTTTTTCAGAACCAGTTTTGTCTCTCCCCGGATGGTGTGTTGCGCTTCGAAGCGGAAACAGGCGCAACAACGTTCACAGCGGATTCGGTCGAGGGCTGGGCAGAGAAAATCTTGGGCGACCACCGGCGTCAAACGGCATGGCCATTGGCAAGCAAATGGCAAGCCGAGAATGGACCGTTGCCGACCGGAAAGAGACTTATGCCGAAGATCCCGTTCTTTCTCGGTGGAGAGCACTCGATCTCGAATCTTTGGGTGGGTGATTCAGTTGAGGGAATGCGATTCAAGGCTGACCTCGCCTCGCAAACGAGAAATTCGCCTGACGGTTCGGCCGTCAGACTGATCATCGGGAAAAAGCCCCGGCACCAGTGACTCTAGTTGGATGAGAATGCAGAAGGCACATCTCGAGGCTCATCGCTCTATCGGCCAACTCCTGATCGTCGGCTTCGACGGCACCGCGATGACGCCGCGTCTCAGTTCCCTGCTCGCGCGCCTCCAGCCCGCCGGCGTGATCCTGTTCGCTCGCAACATAAAAACTCCCTCGCAGACCTGGCGCTTGCTGCGCGACTGTCAGAAATGTCTTTCCACGCCGCTCTTCACTTGCGTCGATCTCGAAGGCGGCAGCGTCGACCGCTTCCGCGATGTGCTCGGTCCCGCACCCTCGGCCGCAGATGTATTCGCCACCGCCGACCACAAGCTTTTCCGCAAGCACGGACAGGTGATCGGAGAGAACTGCCGCGCCCTGGGGTTCAACGTTGACTTCGCACCCGTGCTCGATCTTGCCTTTGCAGCCTCGCGCAGCGTGATGAGTTCGCGAGTGGTATCGGCCAACCCACGCGAAACCGTCTCTTACGCGCGCGAGTTTCTCGCCGGTCTGCGTGCCGCGAGCATTCTGGGATGCGGCAAACACTTTCCCGGCCTCGGCGAAGGCAAACTCGACAGCCATCACCAGTTGCCAGTAATCGACAAGCCGCTGAAAAAGCTCTGGGCCGAAGACCTGCTCCCATACCGCATGCTCCGCGCGCAGATGCCGATGGTGATGATTTCGCACGCCGCCTATCCGCTCGTGACCAAGGATAAAACTCCAGCGTCGCTCTCGAAGCTCTGGATTACAGTTCTCCGCAAGCGTATCGGCTACCGCAATCTAATTGTTTCGGACGATCTGGAAATGGGCGGCGTTTTGTCGGCCGCTCCAATAGGACAAGCAGCGGTTGAGTTCATTCGAGCCGGCGGAGACCTGTGCCTGATCTGCCACCGCGAGGATTACATTGCCGAAGCCCACGAAGAGCTAGTAAAGACGACAGCGGTCGACCCGAAGTTCGCCAAGCGCGTGGCGGAAGCGGCGCGACGCGTATTGATGTTCAAGAAGAAGTCAATGAAGACGCCGCGCAGAACGAAATCGCCCTCTGATTCAATGTCTGAAAGACTCTCGCGAAACCTATGGGAATTCGGCGAGCAAGTGCGGCTCGAATCTCTGCTTTGCGCGGAGAAAGACCGCGCGGAAAAAGACCGCGCGGAGAAGCCGCGGCGGCCCCGCCCATGACGAAGAAAGAAATGATCGTTGCCGGAGTAATGAGCGGCACCTCCGCCGACGGCATCAACGTGGCCTTGGTGCGTATGGGCGTGGGCAAAAGCCGCGCCCGCACCAACCTTGCACACGCAAATTTTGACTTGCTCGGACACTCCGAATACTCCTACCCAAGAAAGGTTCGCGCCGCGGTTCTGGCCGCGATGAATGCCTCGCGCGCGAGCGTGGCCGATCTGGCCCGGTTGAATTTCCTCCTCGGCGAACTTTATTCCGATGCTGTACTGGCTTCGGAGCGCCAGTTTCGCGTCAAAGTAAACCTCGTCGGCTGCCACGGCCAGACGCTCTATCATCAAGGCGAGCCCCAGCGATTTCTCGGACGTAAGCTCGCGGCGACGTGGCAGACCGGCGAGCCCGCGATCATCGCGGCGAGAGTCGCCGCACCCGTGGTTTCCGATTTTCGTCCAGCCGACATGGCGGCCGGAGGCAAGGGCGCGCCCCTGGTTCCCTTTCTCGATTACCTGCTTTTCCGCGACCCGCACATTGGCAGAATCGTGCAAAACATCGGCGGCATCGCAAACCTTACCGCCATCCCCGCCGGTGCGTCTGTCAACCATGTAGTCGCATTCGATACCGGCCCCGGCAATATGGTGATCGACGCCGTCACCGAGAAGTTGTTCGGCCAGCCCTTCGATCGCGGCGGCAGGATCGCGGCTTCGGGGACAATCTTGAGCAACGTCATCGACGAATTCCTGCAGCGCAAGTTCTTCAAGAGAAACCCTCCCAAAACCGCGGGGCGCGAAGAATTTGGCTGGGAGTTTGTAAGCGAGTTTCTTAGAAGCTGCGGACCTTCCCGAAAGCAGGATGTCATCGCAACCGCGACCGCACTCACTGCGAAGTCGATTGCGGATGCGGTACAACGATATGCGGCGCCGCGCTCGGGCTCCAAACGCAAGCCGGCATTTCGCGAGATGATTCTTTCCGGAGGAGGATCGAAAAACTTCACGCTGGTATCGATGCTGACCAGCGCTCTCCAGCCGCTCGGATTACGACTACGCTTCTCCGACGAATTCGGCCTGCCTTCTGCCGCAAAAGAGGCGGTTGCTTTCGCTGTTCTGGCGCATGAGACGTGGCACCGGCGGCCGTCCAACGTTCCCTCTGCAACTGGAGCGAAACGTGCTGCGGTGCTGGGCAAAATTTCGTATCCTGACTTAAGCTCATAAGCGGCAAGAGTGGTCAGCGACAATTTTTGAACTTATGCCGATCTACATTTCCATGCTTCGCGGAATCAACGTTGGCGGCAACAAGCTCATCAAGACGGACCAACTCCGAAAGTCTATCGAGGCTCTGGGCTTCGAGCAGGTACAGACCTACATCCAAAGCGGAAACGTAGTCTTCAAGACCGGAAAACTTTCCCCCGCCGCGCTATCCAAGCGAATCGAGGAACGAATCCTCAGCGATTTCGGCCATTCAGCTTCCGTTATCTCAAGAACCGTCGACGAGATGAGCAAGACGATCGCCAATAATCCGCTCCTGAAGCAACCCGGAATCGATCTCGAGAAGCTTCACGTCGCCTTCCTGTCTGCAGCCCCTGAGGCTCCTGCCCTGAAGAAGCTGTCGGACCTGACCTTAGCGCCAGACCAATCCCGCTGTCTGGGCAAAGAGGTTTATCTCTATTTTCCGAACGGAGTCTCGAACAGCAGCCTGTGGAAGCATCCCCTGGACCGCGTGTTATCGGTTACGGCCACAACCCGCAATTGGAAAACCGTCAACACACTTCACCAGATGTGCCTGGAATGCCGCTAATGCACCGCGCATCGTTCGTTCTCGCCGCCCTTGCGCTGACGTTTTCCCTGC
>PLIO01000245.1 GCA_003140075.1 Acidobacteriaceae bacterium
CAGAACAGGATGCTGCGATCGCGGCGCTCCCCGTGCAGCGCGTCGAGGGAGTAGAAGATCCCGACGAGGAACCCGGTTAGCATGAGCAGCATACTGGCGTGGGCGTAGGGCATAGCAAGCGCGATGAGGAGAGGCGTGGAATGAAGCGCCATCATTCCGTGCATGCTGGCCGGCACCCAAAACAGGCCGATCAGGAAGCCGAACAGGTAGACGGCGGCAGCGGCCAGCGGCGCAATGTAGATCGAGCGGTTCTCCCATACTTCGCGTCGCACCGACCAGTACAGGGGCCGAGTCACCGACATGGACGCGGGGACGATTTCCCTCGGGTTGGGCGGAGATTCGGGCACAGCGTTCGGTTGAGTAGTCATCTGGCTGCTCCTTGGGCCTCGCCGGCCTGATTGCCCATTAAAGCCACGAACAAGTCGGCGATACTTGGCGTGCGCACCTCGCCCAGTGCGGCGAGTTGTTGGCGATCGACATGATCGAAGAGCAAAGTGCTGCGGCCGAGCACCTGGCGCTCGTGAATCGGCTGGAGTGCCCGCGCTGCAGCGATCTGCTCGGGGCGCACCGCCACTTCCAGATAGCGGGACTCGAATTCTTCCATGCCGCAATCGAGCACGATGCGCCCGTGGTTGATGAAGATGAGATCCGTGAGGACGTGCTGGACGTCTTCCACCTGATGCGTGGTCACGACAATGGTGCGGCTGCGATCGAAATAGTCGTTCAGCAGGGAATCGTAGAACTGCTTGCGATACAAGATGTCGAGGCCAAGAGTCGGTTCGTCCAGCACCAGCAATCTCGCGTCGATAGCCATGACAAGCGCGAGATGCAACTGGGTAACCATGCCCTTCGATAGCTCTCTTATCTTGCTGGGCTGGCGGATGTCAGTCTTTGCAAGAAACCCTTTCGCCTTCGCGCGATCAAATCGCGGATGCACACCGGCCATGTACTCGAGCGCCTGCGAAACCCGCATCCAGCGCGGCAGCACGGCGACATCGGCAATAAAGCAGACGTCGCGCATAAGTTGGTCGCGCTCAGTCCAGGGGTCGCGTCCGAGGACTCTTAGTTCTCCCTGATAGGAGGTGAGGCCGAGAATCGCGTTGAGCGCGGTGCTCTTGCCTGCGCCGTTGGGACCGATAAGTCCGACAATGCGGCCCTCTTCAACGCGCAAATTGACGCTGTCCAGCGCTATCGTCGTGCCGAAAGCCTTGCGGAGGCCGCGTGCTTCGATCACTGTCATGACTTCGGTTCCTCCTTTGCAGCGTTCTTCTCTCCGGCATGTTTCTCTTTGCTGTTGTCAATACGCGGCGAGTGGTTTTCGGCAGCGAGCAATTCTTCCGGCCTCAACCCGAGCCGCTGAATGGTGGCGTAGACCCTGGGCCATTCCTCGCCAAGAAATTTCTGCCGTTCTCCCTGCAACAACAGACTGCGCGCGCCCGCATTGATAAACATACCGAGACCTCGCTTGCTCTCGACTAGCCCCTCGTCGACAAGTTGTTGGTAGCCTTTCAGAACCGTGAGCGGATTGACCCGATACTCGGCGGCGACATTGCGCACAGAGGGCAGCGGATCGCCTTCTTTAAGGACGCCGTCGAGTATCATCGCGACCACACGGTCGCGAAGCTGGCGGTAAATCGGCTGACTGTCGTTCCACTCACGGTCCATGATGTTTTCCCAAGATAGCCCTTACCAGGGATTCGCTCCCGTTAATTCTTCCGTTGCAGGTCGAAGTGCGCATGGAGCGGCTTGTCCCCCATCATGAACGTCCAATCCTCGGTGTGATGGTTGGCGTCGATGAGCGTGAACACGGAATGGTGCATGTGCATCTCCGGGCTCCCGCTGATGTCCTTGAGCTCGAACTCGACCATCTTGCCATCGGGCGACATCTTGCCGGTCATGCGCGGCCGGTTCCCTGCGTCGCAATAGTGAATCAGGGTGAGCTGGTCTCCGTCCACGTAGAGCATCGTGACCGGATGGTCGTACTTTGTCGCATCCAACGGCGTTCCTGCTTCCTGCATCTCGTGCACAAGGGCGTTTCCCCTCGAGGTCACACGCAGCGAGAGGTGCATCGGCTTGCCGCCGGACATCTCCGGCATCTCCGGGACGGTGACGGGGCCTTCCCACTCTCCCGCTAGGGTTTTCATGGTTGCGAAGGACTTCTGCGCCTCGGACAGCACAGGAGCCACGGAGGCCTTTTGCGCTTCAGGCTGCGCAACCGGCGTTTGCGCGTCCGACTGGGCAAGAGCCACGGTGGAGAGCGCCAGCAGAACAACAGGCAGCATCAAACGAAGGGATTTCATGTTAATTCTCCTTAGACTTCTCTACTTCTCGAACCAGGGTTTTTCCCATGCGAACTCGGTTTGCGGGTAAGGCGCGCCAGGGCGTCGCATGTTGTATACTGTTGTAGTTAACTACAACACCGTTAATTTGTCAAGCTCTTTCTTGTTCTCCTTGATGTTTTTTCTTTCTCGCTACGAGCAGACAGGGACGCGAACGACTATTGTGGCGGAGTGTTGGAGGATCTTAAACCGAACCCGATAAGGCAAAGGGATCCTTGGACCGGGTACACTCTTCCTTTGCCTACACATCGCCATTCAGGAAAAGAAAGACGGCAAGGTGGTCGACTGGATGGAGCAGGTCACCGATGGGCAATACCACAAGTAGACCCGGCGACTACGCTTTAAGAATCGAAGGAGCAAAACGATGCCTCACATTACGAT
Organism: Acidobacteriaceae bacterium; assembly: GCA_003140075.1. Lineage (GTDB taxonomy): Bacteria > Acidobacteriota > Terriglobia > Terriglobales > Acidobacteriaceae > Sulfotelmatobacter. The sequence goes on from PLIO01000245.1 coordinate 2,721, forward strand.
GATGCTCCAGCCTGAAGAGTCCGAACAGCGGAGGGTTCGACTCGCCGTAGAAATCGTCAAAGACGCAAATCGACGGCTTGAACTACCGAGAAGAGTCGGCTTCGGTAGCTGTCTCATAATCACCGCTCAACGGAAGGAGTAGCAAATGCAAACGCGCAAACTTGGAAAAAGCAATCTGGAAGTATCTGCCATCGGTCTTGGCTGCATGGGAATGAGCTTTTCCTACGGTCCGCCCAAAGACAAACAGGAGATGACCTCTCTTCTACGTGCCGCCGTGGACCGCGGCGTCACCTTCTTTGACACTGCCGAAGTCTACGGCCCGTTCTCGAACGAAGAGCTTGTGGGCGAAGCCCTGGCTCCGTTCCGTGGGAAAGTCGTGATTGCCACCAAGTTCGGGTTCGACCTGAGTGGCAGCGATAATCGGCCGGGAGTGGCCGGTGTGAATAGCCGTCCGGAGCACATCAGGCAGGCCGTCGAAGGCTCGCTCAAGCGGCTCAAGGTCGACACCATCGACCTGCTCTATCAGCACCGGGTCGACCCGAACGTGCCGATCGAAGACGTCGCCGGCGCGGTGAAGGAACTGATTCAAGCCGGCAAGGTCAAACACTTTGGACTTTCCGAAGCCGGCGCAAAGACGATTCGTCGCGCAAATGCTGTCCAGCCGATCACTGCTCTCCAGAGCGAATACTCGCTGTGGACGAGAACCCCCGAGAAAGAAGTAATACCGACCCTAGAGGAACTCGGCATTGGTCTCGTGCCATATAGCCCGCTCGGCAAAGGCTTCCTGACGGGAGCAATGAATGAAACTACGAAGTTCGAAAGCACCGACTTCCGCAGCGGCCTCCCTCGCTTTACGCCGGAGGCACTTAAGGCGAATCAAGCCCTGATCGATCTGCTCGGCACGGTCGCGCAGCGTAAGAAGGCGACTCCCGCTCAGATCGCACTCGCGTGGCTGCTGGCTCAGAAGCCGTGGATCGTGCCGATCCCCGGCACCACGAAGTTAAACCGACTCGAGGAGAACATCGGAGCAGCGGTAGTCGAGTTGACGACCGATGACCTCCGCGACATCGCTGCCGCCGCTTCCAAAATTAAGGTGGAAGGAGCTCGCTACCCGGAAAAACTTGAGCGAATGACCGGTCTGTGATCAAGAAAGAGGCGCTCGCGGGAGCGTCGGTCCTCCAACATTGTGACTCGGTTAACCCTTCACTAGGATGACGCTGGCGTCATCGCGCAGACCCGAACCGTCGGCGAACGAGCGTACGTCATCGAGCAAGCTCTCGGCGGAGGCGTCCGTTCGCGAAAAATGTTTTTGAAGACGCGCCACCCCGTACTCTTCATCCGCTTGATTTTCCGCTTCGGTAATGCCGTCGCTGTAAAACACCAAGCGAAAACCTAGAGGAAGCTTCACTTCCACCTCCGAGAAATCGCCTGATCCCAGTCCCAAAGGGATTCCTCGCTCCACGTCGAGGAACTGGCCTGAAATGCCGGTCATTAGAAGCGGACGCAGGTGACCCGCGTTAGCGAAGGTCAGAGTCCGCTTAGCAGGATCGAGCACGGCATACACCATGGTCACGAAACGGCCGGCGGGAAAATCCTCGACTAGAAGGCGATTCAGCTTCGCCAGCACTTCACCCGGAGTGCAGGCGGCCTCGGCCAGGGATCGCAAGATGCCGCGAGTGGCCGACATCAGCAGCGCGGCAGCGGTTCCCTTGCCGGAAACGTCGGCCAACACCAGTCCCCAACGGCCTTTGTCCATGGGAATGAAGTCGTACCAGTCGCCGCCCACCGCGCCGACGGGAATGGAAAGCCCGGATACAGTAAAACCAGGAATAGAGGGAGCGGCCTTGGGGAGAAGTGCTTGTTGAATGACGCGGGCCTCCCGCGCCTCGTGAGTCATTTGCTCCCTTTGCCGCTGTTCCTGTTGAAATCGGCGAGCATTGTGGACGGCCACGGCCACATCGCTGCACATGGCTTGAAGCAGCCGCAACTGGCAGGGGTTGAAGGCATCCAGTCCGGTGTGGGAGGCGGTGAATACTCCCACCAACTGCCCTTCTACATGGAGCGGAATCGCAACTTCCGAGAGCGTGGATTCTTCACAGCCAATGTAGTAGGGGTCCTGGCGCACATCGGGCGCGTAGTGCATCTGGCCAGTCGATGCGACGTACCCGACCATCCCTTTCCCAATTTTCAGGCTGTGCCCGGGTCCGTGGAGGTCGCAGCCGGCGCAGCCATGGGCGCACACTAGCGACAGTTCGCCGCGCTCTTGGTTGTGCAGGTAGATGTCAGAATCCAGACATCCGAAGGAGCGGGCGACCTCGTTTACGACCTTATCAACGAGCTGATCGAGGTCAAGGATGGAGCTGATTTTCTGAGCGGCCTTTTGCAGCTTGAGGAGATCTTCCACCTGATCCGGATTAAGCAGGGGAGGGTTCGAGGGAGGCCGTGCTGTGAAGTTTGGACTGGTTGCCATAAGGCCCGCCCCAAATACAGAACTTATTAAGGACAGATGATTCATTCGATGGCTAGGACTCTTTTTTCACTAGACCTACGGCCGCTCGGAGTTTGGACCGGGCGATCCTAGAGTTGTGCGGAATCGTCGCGAGGTACCACGATGCCTTACACGCTCGGGTGCCGGTCGTGCCAGCTTGTCGCCGGTTGATAGGCATGAGCGATGCGGCACAGCATCCCCTCCACCCGTCGGGTTGCCTGGCGATCTCGTATAACAGCGAGATGCGCACCGTTCATCGTCTCAACAGCGTTGGCGCAAAGGATTTGTGTGTACAATATGGGCGGGTTTCGAAGCAGAAGGGAATCCAGTATAGGAATCGTTGGTGCTAAGGTTTCGTTGTTCCAAGGCTCCGATCTGAAACGAATTCATGGCCCGAACCAAGAGACCCGGCCCCAAGTCGGCGGTCGTTACGATCAAGGCCGTGGCTCAGCATGTGGGGTTGACTCCGGGCACGGTTTCCGTCGTCCTCAACGATTCTCCCGCCGCCCGCGCTATTCCGCAGGAAACTAAAGACCGCATCCGCGCTGCCGCGAAAGAGCTGAATTACCGTCCAAACTTTTTCGCCAGGAATTTGCGCAGCAAGCGGACCTATATGATCGGAGTGATTGCGGAGGAGATCGGTGATTCCTACGGTTCCCTCGTCATCAAGGGCATTGAAGAACATCTGAGGACAATGGATTATTCCTTCATTACGGCGGTTCACCGGCATGATGAGCAGTTGTTGAGTAAATATACCCAGCTCTTGGTGCAGAGAGGAGTCGAGGGGTTCATCGCAGTAGATACAACCATTCATGAGGCGCCTTCTCTACCGACGGTGGCGGTTGCTGGACACAAGAAACTCAAAGGAGTCACAAATATAGTTCTGGATCATGTTCGAGCAGCCACCCTGGCCCTGAACCACTTGACCAGCCTGGGCCATGAACGCATTGCCTTCATGAAGGGCAGTCCGCTCAGCTCGGACTCGAAGGTTCGCTGGACAGCCATCTGCAAGGTTGCGCAGAACCTGGGCTTGAAAATAGACCCCGAATTAACGGTGCAGATTGACATCGACGATTCGACACCACAGCTTGGCTATCCCTTCACCAAACAGCTACTGGCGCGCAACAAGCCCTTTACGGCTCTGTTTGGCTACAACGACATCTCCGCACTCGGAGCGATTCGTGCCTTGCAGGAGCATGGTTTGCGGGTCCCGCGGGATGTTTCCGTAATGGGGTTCGACGACATTCCCAGTGCCGCCTTCAATACGCCGACGCTTACCACGGTTCGACAACCTTTGGTCCGCATGGGACAAATGGCCGCTCAGACTCTTCTGGAACGAATTGCAGGAAAGAACAACTACCCCTCGGAAATCGCCATTGAACCCGAACTGGTAGAGCGTGAATCTACTGCGAAGGCTCCGTGGCTCTAGAAGAGCAGCTGGCCGACTCCACGGCGTTTGAACTCCGCGCCGAGCACCATCCATGAGTCGTTCTCCGATACCACAGAGCGCGGATTCTTCGCGGCCCCTCACTGTGGCGGCATACGCGGCTTTCGTTCCCATCGGAATCGTGAATGTGCTGCTGGGACCGCTGTTACCGACGCTTTCAGCGAGATGGTCACTCAACTACGAACAGGCCGGGGCGCTCTTCACGGTTCAATTCCTGGCCTCGACTCTAGCCGTGGCGTTTTCCGGACTGTGCATATCCCGATGGGGGTTTCGATTCGCGATCAAAGCCGGCCTGCTGGCGATGGCGGCGGGGGTGGCGGCTCTGCCTTACGGTTCACGAATATCAGGAACACTTTGCATTGGGCTTTATGGGGCAGGTCTCGGAATAGCGGTTCCGGCGGAGAATTTGCTCGTGGCCGAACTGCATCGCCTTGGGCGCAGTGCGGCTCTGAACTTGCTGAATTTCTTCTGGAGCATCGGTGCCGTAATCTGCCCTTTCCTGGTGGCGGCAGCCACACGTCGCGGTCAAGTACCACTTCTGTTGGCCGGTTTCGCCGGACTCTTATTTCTCGTGGCATTCGGTATTGCGGCGATGCCCGCGCGCGTTGCCGAACCGCACGCGAGTCGTGATAGAGCTACGGAAAATCTTCCTCCGATCGATTGGACGAGCAAATCGGTCCTATTGCTCGCTGCACTATTCTTTCTCTACGTGGGAGCGGAGAACTCCTTAGGCGGTTGGATCGCCTCTTATGCCAAGACTTTGGGCCCTTGGTCCCTGAACCTTTCCCTGATGAGTCCCTCATTCTTCTACTCTGCCTTAATGGTGGGAAGGTGGCTGGCTTCACGGCTGCTGCGCAGAGTCGACGAGATCAGACTGGCGCGCACGGGACTCTTGATCGCCTGTGCGGGAATAGCGTGCCTGCTTTTGTCACACGCTTTGCTCGGTGTGTTCGTCGGCGCCAGCGTCGCCGGGCTTGGTCTGGCCGCGATCTACCCGATCACGGTAGCGCTCTTGTCCCAGAAATTCGGGAAGGCGGCCTCGCGAGTGGGTTCCCTCATGTTTACCATGGCAAATCTTGGAGGCGCGTTTTTTCCCTGGCTGGTCGGCTATTGCTCCAACCGCTTCGGCAGCCTGAGAAGCGGCATGGTGGTTCCTTTATTTGGCGCAGCGTTGACGTGCCTCTTGTACACCGCGGGTTGGAGCGCGAAGCAAAGGCAAGTTACGTCGTAGGGAGCCGTGTACGGGCGGCACCGTGCGAAGAGTCTCACGGTTTCGAATACATTTCCATCGACCAGATCGCCGTCGGCCGCATGTACATGCCGGCGCGATAGAGCCCGCGCGAGTTTGGAATTGTCAATTACAAAAACGATTGTCTTGCCTGTTCTAACCCCTTCTGGCTGCTGTTTTTTCTCTTGATCGTTGGACGTACGCCTGATTTTCTCGAGGTAGAATCGGTTTCTTCAGATTTTAAGGCTGAAGCGCAAGGAAAGCCACTCCATAGCCGCTGAAATTGATTGTGATTTGCGCGGCGGGTGTCACCAGGCTCGCAATAGGACCGGTCGCCGCACTCGTATTCGCATCAATCGCGAGCATGCTGCCGCTGGAAAATGTTCCCAGGGCTGATACATCGATCAGCACGCTTCGCGGCGCCCCTGGACCGTTGTTGTCATCTGGGGCATTGATTGCATGATTTGCTATCATCATGACCACCCTGCCGTCGCTATTGATCACCGGCAAGACTTCCAGTTCCGCGTTGTCGGTGGCCGAATACTGCAGCAGGCTCGCTCCCGGTGGCGAAGGAAACATGCGTTCCAGCCAGTAGTCCACCCAGTAGCTGAGCTTGGTTTGCCCGCTGGTTGCGTTGACCTCTCCAAATTGCGCGTCGGCTCCAAAATCCCAGTGGTAAAGCGCTTGCACGCCGGCCTTGCCGAGCTGAGAAAAAACATAAGGACGCCAGGCGGCAAAAAAAGCGCTCGACCCGCGCGGATCAATAACGAAAGTCTGGCCGGGGTTGCAGGCGCTCATGCCATTGCCGGCATCGTAATCCGCGTTCACGTTGTTTTCGGTCACCCATACCGGGACCGCAGCCAGTGCGGGATTCGCGGCCGTCTCCGAATAGAAATACTCAGCGTCGGAGACAAAACCCGGAATGGTGCTGAAGACCTGAGCATCGGTATCCGTCTGATTGCAGGTGGAGTAGAAGTGGGTGGCCATCGCGTCGACTGGGGCATTGACACCGCTGCTGACATTCACGAATGTTGGCAGCCATGCTTGTGGCTGCCCCGAGAAATCCGCCAGCTCCATCGCGACAAACTTGAGCGACGGATCCATCGCCTGCATCTTCGGCACCAGTGCGTTGTACATCGTTACGTACTGCTGCGGCGTCAGGTTGTTATTAATATTGGGCTCGTTGTAGATGCCCCACCAGGTAACTGTGTCGGTTGGGTAAGACGGCGACACGTAAGTCTGGCCATTCGAAGTAAACCCGCCAGTGTCATAGTACTGCACCAAATTCTGCGTGTAACCGGAAAACTGCTGAAAAGTGAGGTCTAGAAAATCGTTGCTGCTGTCCTGGCCGGCGTACATAAATGGCGGCGCTTTCGCTATTTGAAACTCGGGACTGTGATCGCCTACGCTCAGCACGGGCTGCGTGATCGCATCGAGAATGGTAAAGTCCCACGCCGTCGAAGTGCTGCCGGCTGCTCCCTGAGGGACGCCTTGTGAAACTCCTTGCAGCCGGATGTGCTGGGGCTGCAAATTTCCCAACGTTGTGGCCAAGCCGGGAAAGCTCTGGAAAAGTGTGTAATCCCACTCCGCCGGCTGGAATGACGTGGACATCGCAACATTGAACGGTCCGGTTACGTTCTTGCCGATCGTGACAGAATCGGAGGGCACGCTGCCACTGGATCCTCCCCCTGCAGGAGTGCCCAGGCTGCCTCCGCCGCAACCCAACGTCAGGGCGAGCGACGAGAGAATCGCGGCGTCCAGAGCAGCCCGCCCCATCCAGCGAAAAGAATGATCCAGCTGCTTGCATATCCAACTCGACACGTATAACAGCCCCGCAAACCGCGACCATCCGTGGTTTCGAAATCGACGATTGACGTGCACGGCAGCATCCCTGCTCCCGAAGTTTTCGATCAGCATGTCAGACGTTTTCATCGGGTCATCTTGCAACTTCAGAGTCATTGTGCTCCTGTGAGCATAAATCCGATTATGCAGATCTGTTCCTCGCGTTGGTAAGGACGAATGCCTGCTTCGAGAACGCCCTCCCCTTTTCGTTCGCCGGAACCGAACTAGTTTTGCACAGAAAGCGGCAAAATGCTTAACAAAATCGTTTTTTCCTTGACAATTGATTTCGAAGTGTTGCAGACTGCGCGCTGTCCGTGGAGTTCGGCTGCAACGTACGCACCTGCGATTGATCGCTTGCTCCTGAGACCATGTTGGTCTCTCGGGCGCAACCTCTGCTCCTGTACTGGCGTGAGAGTAGGGTGCATTTGTGGTCTTGCCCATGCGGGACCATTGCCGAGGAGGCGATTGCCATGACGCAAACTAGCCGTGGAGCTTCGGTATTGTTGCTCATTGTTGTAGCGACAAGCGGAGCCTGGGCGCAGCTTTACAGCGGATCGATTAGCGGCGTCGTCCGCGATCCCTCGGGCGCAGTTCTCCCCAAGGCTGCGGTCACGTTGACGGACGTGACCAAGAATTTCAAGTATGAGGCCATCAGCGACAATGCCGGACGCTATCTCTTTCGAGCGCTGCAACCGAGTCTCTATTCCTTGAGGGTCCGGGCCTCGGGATTCTCGGTGGAGCAGATCGACAACATTACGTTGAACGTCAATGGCGACGTTGCGCAAGACGTTAGTCTTAAAGTGGGCCAGACAACCGAGACGGTTTCAGTCTCCGCGAGTGGGGCGGCGCAGGTACAGACCGAGGACGCATCCACCGGGCAGACGATCGATAGAAAATTCGTCAACGATCTACCGTTGATTGGACGCAACGTCATGGATCTGGCTTATCTCGCCCCCGGCATTTCTCAGCCGACCGGCAATGCCTACGGCCCCGGCCAGACGATCGCCAACAGCACCGACAATTTCATCTCGGAAGGTTCGCGGAACGCCCAATCCGACATCCTGCTCGATGGAGTCAGCACTACCAACTACGACCAGAACTCGGGGTTCGTCGACTCACTGTATGTGCCCAGTGTGGATGCGATCCAGGAGTTCAAGATTCAGCAGACGAACTTCAGCGCCGAGTTCGGATTCAGTGGCGCAACCGTAGTCAACGTGGTTACGCGGTCCGGGACTAACAAATTCCACGGCGGCCTGTATGAATTCTGGCGCAACAATATCCTGAATACCAATAACTACTTCGACGCGATCCAGGGAATTCCGGTGCAACCCTACCATTGGAATGACTTCGGAGGTACCGTTGGCGGACCGATTGTAAAAGATAAGCTTTTCTTTTTCTTCGATTACGAAGGCAGTCGACAGATCACCCCGACAGTGAAACCGCTCGCGGTTCCCACCCAGGCCGAACGCTCGGGAGATCTTGGGGTAATCTGCACTTCCGCCAGCGATAATGCCGGGGCCGGCAGCTTTGCTACGTCGGGAGCGTTAACGGGAGAGTGCGTGGATCCCACGGGCGCGTTCTTGCAGTCTGGTCAGATCTACGATCCTTATAGCATCAGCCCGACGCAGAGCGGCGGAGGAGCCCCTTATCACACCGCTTTCATCCCCAACAATCGACTCGACCTCTACGCGAGTCCGGGCAATACATTTACCCCCTGGATCACTCCGGGCGTTGCGGGCAACCTTCTTAATCCTGTTGTGCAAGCGATATTCGCTCAGAATCTTATCCCGCTACCCAACATTTCGACCACCGCTGCGAACTATAACTTGAGGCAGAGTAACTTTCTTGGCAACGGATCAAACGTCAACAATGGCAATGCTTTCGACGTCAAGCTGGACTATCGTATTACTCAAAACGACCTGCTCAATTTCAGGGTGTCGCACTCTTGGGGAAATTCAGCGATGGCTAACTTGCTGGGAACCGCCTTTGACACCAATACTCAGGGACCCAGTAAGGGCTACGATTGGTCGGGAGCGCTCAGCTATAACCACACGTTTAGTCCGAAAACGCTGTTCACGGCGAGCTTAGGTTACATCTATAACAATGCTCAGACGGCGGGGCCGAACACAAGCTTCAATCCAACTTCCATCGGATTGCCCGCGGATTTGACAGCTTCCGGCGTGAACTCGCCGCCGGCTCTTGCGCTCGATAGCTACGCGTCAGGCAACGGCAACGCAACCTATGGCGGGCAGCCATGGTCATCGCTGTTATATGCCCAGGATGTTGGCCAGTTGATTGCCTCCGTATCGCATTCGGCGGGCAGTCACGATCTGAAGTTCGGCGGCGAGATTCGCTTGCACCGGATCGATTTCACCCAGTGGGAACTCCCTGGCGGGCGATGGGAGTTCGGCCCGACTGCTACCTCGCAGCAGTTCTCCAATGGCGGCGATTCGATGGCTAGTTTCCTTATCGGATATGCCAGCGGTTGGGACGCCTACTCGATTCCGGCCTCGCCTGCCACACAAAATTTCCAGTATGCGGGGTTTGTGCAGGATAACTGGAAAGTAAGTGACCGGCTGACCGTCAACTTGGGATTGCGCTACGACGTAGACCTGCCGCGCACCGCGCTCGGGAACAAGATGAGCTACTTCGATCCTAACGCCGCCTCGCCCGTGACGGGCGTGACGGCCCCGGCCGACGGCTCTTGCCCGGCTTGCGGTGACATCAAGGGAGCCTTCGAGTATGTTGGCATAAACGGCAATCCCCGCACACCGTTTGACACCTACTATGGGGCGATTGGACCGCGCCTTGGGATGGCATTCCGCATCGACGACCGGACCGTCCTCCGTGGCGGTTACGGTATCTACTACGATCCGTCGAAAGGCGGCGCAGCCGGTATAGGCAGCGGCGCTTATGGTTTCGCTGGCTATGACGATCAGAATTCTCCATATGCCTTCTCCACGCCCTCAGGAGCCTCGGTGCAAGCGTATCCGACCCAAGTGGATGTGTTGGGTCAGCCGGCCGGTGTAGCTTTTGAAGGCACCGTCATCGGCAACAGCCTGGGAAACAAGTTCGGAATCGGCGACCTGGGAACGGGTGCGGCGGTTCCCGTAAGGTCGCCCGCTTACAGCGTGCTGCCGAGAGAACAATCCTGGAGCTTCGGCATCGAGCGTGAAGTACCCTGGCATGTTCTGATCGATGCGGAATATGTCGGCAAAAAAGGTAGTCGCTTGTATATGGGCGGGGACAACTATTCCCTCAACCACTTGCCGGATAGCATCGCCAGCCAATTCGTTACGAACTCATCCACCTGGACCAGTACTGTACCCGTCCCTGCCACCTTGGGACCCGCTATTCAAGCTCTTACCCCGAGTTACAGCAATGGTTTCTGGCCAGGAGGGGGTTGGCAGCCCTGGAACGGCTATCTTCCTTTCCCGCAGTACGGAACGACCGCGTGGGGCGGCAATCTCTTGCAAAACGTCGATCCGCCCATCGCCAACTCAATCTACAACGGGTTTGAGTTACGCGTGGAGAAGCGATTCTCGCATGGTCTCCAGTTCCTGGGCACGTACACAAACCAGAAGAGCATCGACAACGCGTCCATCGCCGGCAATAGCGAATATATCGACGGTACAGCTGGCTCGTCGCTGGCCCAGATACAAGATCCAAACTGCCTGGCGTGCGAACGTTCGCTCTCGCAATTCGACATTTCACAAATTGCGCAGTTCTCGGCCGTCTACGAGATCCCATTCGGCCGTGGCAAACAGTTTGGCGGAGGCGTGAATAAGTTCGTCGACGCGGCGCTCGGGGGTTGGCAGGTGAACGGCATTTACCGCTGGGATTCAGGCCTTCCCCTGATTTTATATTTGAACGGCGGCACCTCCGTTCCAACCTTCGGGAACCAACGCCCGGACCTCAATGCACCGCTGGAGAGGGCTGGCAATTGGAATATCGACCAGTATTTTTCCTGCGGCGCTTGTGCAGCGGAGGCAACGAAGCCGCTTCCGTACGCCCTCGGCACTGCTCCCCGCGTCTTGCCCAATGTCCGGGCTCCGGGAACGAACAACATGTCGGCATCGATCTTCAAAGAGTTCCCATTAGGATTTGAAGGGGCCAGACTGCAGTTCCGGGCCGAGTCCTTTAACACTTTCAACCACGTACAGTTCGGAGCTCCGAACACCACCGTGGGCGGAGGCGCCTTTGGGGAAATTTCGGGCCAGGCGAACAGTCCTCGCATCTTGCAGCTCGCTCTGAAGCTCGTGTTCTGAGCGGTTGAGGGAACGGCATGGCGGCGGGCTTCGGCCTGCCGCTTTTTCTGTAGATGGGCATCCAGTATGCTGAAGGCGATGCGCCCTGCCATCGCACTGCTCCTGCTTACGTCGCTCTGCTGGGCCCAGAACCCAAGGTCGAAGCAACTCTTTGACCGGGCGCTGGCCGCGCAACAGCGCGGCGACCTCGTCACCGCCATCAGTGATTATCAGGAAGTGCTGAAGCTTGAACCGGGCTTGGCCGTTGCCCACATCAACCTGGCGGCGGCCTTCCTGCAACTAGGGCGGCTCGATGAAGCCACCGACAACTATCGCCTGGCGCTGAAACAGCAACCGGGTAGCCTGCGAGTTTCCGTGCTGCTCGGCAACTGTCTGGTCCTTCGAGGCGAGTACGAGGATGCGATCCAGCTGCTTCAGCCCGAGGAGAAGGCACATCCGGAGAATCTGGACGTGGCGTTTGTTCTCGGAGAAGCCCTGATTCACGCGGAGAAGCTAAAGGAGGGCTTAAAGCTGGTGCAAAGAGTGGCCGCCGCCCGCAATGACGCCAACGCATGGATGCTCGCCGGCATGGCGCAATTGAAACTCGGGGAATATCCTCAGGCTCGCGACAGCCTTGAGAGAGGTTTACGGTTGGACCCGACCATGCCCGGCGCTTACACCTTGAGTGGTATAGCAAAGTTGCGTACGGCAGATGAAGAAGGAGCCAAGGCGGCTTATCGCAAAGCTATTGACCTCGACCCCAACGACTTCGACGCCAGCTTGCGCCTTGGGACCGTTCTTCGCGGCGAGGGAGAATTAGTGGGCGCGAAGACTTATCTCGCCCGGGCGCTGCAGATCAATCCATCCTCGCTGATGGGAAGGTATCAGATGGCCTTAGCGGAAACGGCGGAGGGCGATGATCCTCAAGCGGCCATCGACCTGGAAGCCATTATTCGCGGCGCTCCGAACCTACTGAAGCCGCACGTCCAACTCGCAGCCATTTACTACCGTTTGCACCGTCAGGAGGATGGACTGCGAGAGCGAGGGATTGTGGACCGTCTGTTGGCCGAGCCCCAGAAGCAAGATCGCCAGTTCGAAGCTGATCCCACACTGAGCACGGACGTCCCTGCCGTCAGCGCGGTTCCTTCACATTGAGCACGCGGTCCGCGGCCACGTGTTCGAGCCGCTGCACCGTCCCCGAGGGCCAACGGATCTCCAGAGTGTCCACGATCAGTTCTGGCCCCAGACCGAAGTGTACTGGTCCATCGCTCGAGGAGGCGTAACCCACGCTCGTGGTCATGTGGTTATATTGCGTTCCCGTTTTCGTGACCACCTTCACCAGCGCTCCGATGCCGTCGCGGTTGCTGCGCGTGCCTTCCAACGCAACCTCGAGCCAGTGACCGGAGTTCGGACTCCGGTTCATCCAGATCTCGGCGTCCTTACCCAAGGCGGTGGTCACCACATCGATGCGGCCGTCGCCATCAAGATCGCCAAAGGCGCAACCACGATGCCGCGCCGGAGGAACAGCGTTCAGTCCCGCTTCCTCCGTGAGCGGCAGCCATTGCCCGGTGGCGCCGGGGTTGCGGAAGACGGTATTGTATTGCTCAATCTGTTCATGCTGCACCGCCACGGCGTCGATGTGGCCACGAGTGACGAATAGATCTTTCCAGCCGTCATTATCAAAATCGTAAAGGCCTGCACCAAAACCGGCCATGGGCCGGCTGGTCTTAGTCATCCCGCTCTTGGCTGTGATTTCAACGAAACTACCCTTTCCTGTGTTCTGAAACAGTGGGAACGTCTCGTTGTTAAGGGCAACGAAGGCTATGTCAGGATAACCATCGTTGTCGAAATCGCGAAAATCGAGGCCCATGCCGCTGACGAAGTCGCCGACGTCCACCAGCGCTACGCCCGCGGGAAATGCGGCTTCCTCAAACTTACCGCCGCCCAGATTGTGGAAGAGAAAATTGTAGTAACCGTCGTTGGTGACGAACAGATCTTGTTTTCCGTCAAGATCGTAGTCTGCCATACCCACGCCCATGCCCTTTCCAATGTGAGCGCGGATACCAGACTGGGCGGACACGTCAGTGAATGTGCCATCTCCATTGTTGAGGAATAACTGATTGGGAAGGCCTTTGTAGGATCGCGGGTGACAATACTGCGGCACGCCGGCATATTCACAACGGGGTTCTTTCTCATAGTTCCACTGCAGATAGTTAACGATGAAAAGATCCAATAGACCGTCGTTGTTCACGTCGACCCAGACGGCAGTGATCGCCCACAAGGGCCCGTATTCCGGGTCGGGACGGCCAAGACCCGCCTTCGCGGTCACATCGGTGAAAGTCCCATCTTTATTGTTGTGGTAGAGCGTGTTTCGATGCAGGCCAGCTACGAATATGTCAGGATACCCGTCATTGTCGTAATCGCCGATGGCAACACCCATGTCATATCCCGTGCCCGCCAAACCGGCCTCCTTCGTTACGTCGGTGAACACGCCGTTGCCGTCGTTTCGGAAGAGCCGGTTCGAGTACTTTGGCGAATCTTTCTTCAGCGTGGCGAGGTTGGCGCCATTCGTGAAAAGAATGTCCGGGCGCCCATCCCGGTTGTAATCGAGAATAGCCACGCCGCCAGCCATTGCAGCGGGCACGTGGCGGAATGGAGTTTCATCATTCTCCAAACGAAACGGAATTGCTTTAAATGAGAAATGAATTGGGCTTGCGGGGGTTGGGGCGGCCCGAAGAACGAAACAGCCACAAGCAACAATCAGCAAGCCTGCAAACGTGCAGAGGACGCGATTTGAAATTCCCGGTGGGCCGGCGTGGATTTGGGCCCCAGACGGCGAAGTACGGACAATCCGGCCGTTTCGATTTACGAATGGCGTTGGCATGGGTCTCCTCTCGTCCTTTTTACCTGCTGGAGGTCTGTTGCCCCTTCTGCGACCTGAACATTATGTCCTGAGGATTCCACTTCAAAAAACGGTCGATGGTGTCGATCATCTCCTGAGTTCGTCTCTGGCTCCCATACAACATGGCAAGGCGTTGATAAGCCGGCTTCAAGGAGGCATCCAGTTCGATGGCTCGCCTAAGTTGGCGCTCTGCTTCCGCCGTGTCTCCCGATCGCTGCAACACAATTCCAAGATTCATGGCGGCTCTGGCGCTTTGGGGACGTAATTCTATCGTGCGCTGTCCGAGTTCCAATGCGGTGGGCAACTTTCCTTCTTGCAGGCAAAGGCCTTCCAGGGCGGTCAATACATCGAAATCCGCGTCACGCTGCTCCTGCGGTAGCGCTTCGAGTAAACGGCTGCCTTCTTTCTCCAGGACAGGTTGGTTCTTCGATACGGCGGCCAGAATCTCGCCCAGAGCAAGATCGCGATCCCGAAATTCCTGGGGCGGTTCGCGCCAGGCTGAAAGCTTTGGTGAAGTACCAGCTTGGCGATTGGCCGCGTCCTGGGCCATGTCCAACGGTCGACGAAGGATCCTGTGGTCTGTGAGAGCCGCATGCGTCACGTTCGTGGTCGGACTACTGGGCATGTGGCAACTTGTGCATTCACGCTGGTCTGCAGGGTGCGCGACAGAGGACAATTTTGTATGACAGGAAACGCAAATTACGCGGACCTCGCGCTGGCGGTCCCTCGTTGCGCCGTGAGGATCGTGGCACGTACCACACCAAAGCTTGCCTTTAGATTTGCGGGCGCACGCGCTCTCTGCGAGTTCCTCCGTCTGGCTGACAGCAATCACCTCTTTGGTGTCGCTGCCGGTCAGGACGTATGTGGCGAAAGTCCGTTCTGCCGGTTCGCCGGGGTGAAAGTCGTTCCAGTTTTTTCCGGGATTTAGAATGCGTCCCGCCGCTTCGAGGTGACACTGCTCACAGATACTGTCACGCTCTGCCCCAGCTAACTTTGCAGGATTGACAATGTTCTTCGCGGAAGGATGCCGCGCGTGCTCCGGGCTCATTCCGTGACATCTTTCGCAGGTGATGGATCCGAGGGAGCCCTGAAGGCGCCGTCCATCCGCATCTGCGAATCGCGCGGCACCGGCGTGGCAGAAAAGGCAAACATCACTCATCGGACGATCAAAATCGATCAGAGGAGCCGGGGCATACCCTGGCGAGACGTCCCACCCATAGCTCTTAAACCAGGAGGCGGGTGATTCAAAGAGGTAATCGCCGATCTGCACCAGGAAGCTGCTGCCCATGAGTCCTCCCCCCACTTGGTATTGGACCTGATAACGGGCCGTTAAACCGTTTTCCGAGATGCTGTGAACCATGCTGCCCTTCTGGGATTCGATGGTGATCACACTGTGAGAACGTTCGTGGGTGATTTTGGCCGATGGCAGGGTCTGGGGAGGAACGAGAGACCTGCCCATTGCCGTTGCAAGAAAACGAGCACTCTCTTTCGCATGACAGGTGGCGCAGTCCTGAACTGCGGCTTGTACGGTCGGGCAAAGCCCACCTATAGCCGACAGCACAACAGCAGCAAGCACGGGTTGCGAATGCCTTCTCATCCTGGCCCAAAAGCCGTAGACGAGGCTGTCACAATCGGTGAACATTGGTATTATTATGTATTATTCAGCGAGCAAAAACGTTATTGTACCCCTTCTGTCGGCGGATCCGCGATGCTATGATTTGCCCGGTAACAAGCCTCGGGGCGCTTGCCTGCTTCTTTGATAAGAAGTTCCTGTTTGTCATCAGCCTGGTCCTTGCCTCTTGTGTGCAAGTTCTCGCCGCCGAGCACTTTCAAGAGGCTGCGAATGCGTTCCAACGAGGTGACATCGCTTCTGCAGAGGCAATCCTAGCTGAGGACTTGCGCAGCCAACCGAATGATGCCGCGGCGCTGGGACTGCTAGCAGTGGTTTTGGATACCCAAAAAAAATATCCCGAGGCGGGTGGCGTCTACCGCCGCGCTCTAGCGATCACTCCGAACTCAGCTTCGCTGCTTAACAATTTTGGAAATCATCAACTGGCGACGGGGGACACAACTGCCGCCCGCAAGGCGTTTCTGAAAGTTGTCGCGTTGCGCCCTGATCATCCCAACGCCAACCTCCAGTTGGCGGCTATAGCGGCCGACCAAAAGAACGGCCCAGAAGCTCTTCGCTACCTGCATCACCTGGGAACTTCCCAGCCATCGACACCGCAGTTCATTCTTCTCCGCATGCGCGCGCTGTATTTGTGCGGACGCGATGCGGAAGGGAATGCGTTGCTGCTTCGTCTATCCGACTCCGCCGCGCACGACCCGCAATTGACATTCTCGGCTGGACTTGCCCTCGCATCGGTGGCAAAGTACGAACAAGCGGAAGACTTTTTTTCGCGGACTCTGGAAGCCGAGCCGGGAAATTTTGACGTGCTCTATAATCTCGGCCTGGCCGCCTTCCACGCCGGGCACCGGCAGCGGGCGCGTGACCTTCTGCAAGCCGCTCTTACCCGGAGGCCTCAGGATGTCGACTCGCTCTACAATCTGGCGGTCGTGAACATCGATCTGAAGCGGAGCTCGGATGCGATTCCACTGCTCGCACAAGCTGCCCGGCTTGATCCCGCGCGTCAGAACGTACAGTTGACGCTCGCACAAACCTTGAGCGCGCTGGGATATTATGCCGATGCGGCCACCGTGTATGAGAATTACCTGAAGCTTATGCCCGGCGACAATGCGGCTCAAAGGGAACATGCCTTCATGCTCGCGGTGTGTGGACGGAAAGATTTGGGAGTTCCGCAGCTTGAGGCGATTGTGCATTCGCATCCACGCGATGCCACCGCACGCTACGAGATCGCGGTCGTGGAATCTTCATCCGATCCGGCCGATGCCGCGGCGCAGTTGGAGAAGGCGCTGACCATCCAGCCCGATTTTGTTCCCGCTCGTTTCGCACGCGGCGCCTTGCGCTGCCAACAGGGAAAGTTCTCAGACGCTCTGCCCGATTTGGAGTTTGCCGCCGCCCGATACCCGGACAACGCGCTCGTTCTCGACCGTCTCGGCAAGACGTACATCGACCTTGATCGATTTGCTGACGCCGAAAAGGCGCTTACCAAGGCTGCGGAATTGGCGCCCGAAAACGCCACCGTGCTGTTGCATCTTAGCCGCGCTTATTTGCGCGAGGGGCGGAAGGATGATGCGCGTGCTGCGCTGGAGCGCTTTCGCGCTCTGGGGCCCGACCGGGCAAACCACATTCCTCCGGCGGGCATGGCCGACTTATTGGGTCTCCCGCCGGAGCAGCTATACGCGCAGTATCGCGCCGAAGTGGAAAGTCGTTTCCAGAAAGAGCCGCAAAACTTCGAAGTAAACGTCCGCTATTTGAGACTGCTTGTCGACGAGGGAAGAACCAAAGAATCCGCCGAAGTCGCCTCGCGACTCCAGGCGATGCACCCGCCAGCGCTCCTGGCAGCGGAAGCCGCGCACGCCCTGCTGGACGCGGGGCAGTATGCCGAGGCGAAGTCTCTTCTGCAGTACGCTGCAGCGTCGGCGCCAACGGTAGAAGTTCAACTCGACCTGGCGCTTGCTGTGCTGCACGTCGACGGCCCCCAGTTGGCTATGGAACAGTTAGAACGCATGCCTGAGAAACAGCGGTCGGGGGACTACTACCTTGCCCGCGCACAGATGTTGGACGCCGCAGGAAAGCCTGACGACGCGCTTGCCGAGCTGCAGAATGCACTCAATGCGGCTCCGACTCGTGCCGACCTCTATGAGGAAGCGGCACACTTCCTGGTTCGGCGCCAGCGTCCGGCTGATGCGGTTCGACTGGTGGACGAGGCATCGCGCGCTTTACCCGATAATCGTTCTATCCTGTTGCTCCAAGCCGCGGTATTTGCCTTTGCGCAGCGGGTTGGCGATGCCGAGCGCGTCCTCAAGCAGATTGAGAATCACTGGCCCGAATGGGCTGACACTTACGCGACATACGGCATTTTGCTCGAAGGACAAAAGCGGGCGGAGGAAGCGAAGTCCCAGCTCGAGACCGCGCTCGCGCTCGGGGCATCGGGAACGCAAGTATATTTTTATCTGGCGAAGGCCACGCTCAGCGCAACTCCCGATCGCATTGACGATGCCGCGAAAGAGATCGGTGAGGCAATCGCGATAGCGCCGGCAGATCCCTGGATACAAGCTTGCGCCGGCCGTATCGCTTATGAAAAGCAGGACTATGACGGAGCCGTCCGCCATCTGCGCGAAGCTATTCGCTTGCGTCCCAATTACCTGCAGGCTCGATACACCCTGGCTCAAGCCTACCGAGCGCTAGGCGAGCAAGATGACGCCGCCCGCGAGGCAGAACAGGTTCAGAACTTGCGCGAGGAGAATCCGAAAGCGGACGAAGACTCCGTCGACATCGACCAATTGTTTCCGGCGCAGCAACGCTAGTACTAGCCGACCGTTCTTCCAGAACTGTTGCGAGGCGGTGGGCCTCGCTCCCGGCGTGAGGCACGGAAACAACAGGTGCACTTCAATAATCTGTGGGTATCCGGTGGTTCGGAAACCGCACACCATGATATCGAATAGCCAGTTTCGCACAGATGGCGTCCACCTTGTCCCGGGTCTCTCGACCGGCTTTCGGATCAGAGTAATCCATCAGTTCGACTGCCCAGCGCCAGACCAGGCCCCCTGACGAGAGGATATTTACGGCGACTGCCATCGCCACGAGCGGATCGAACGGTTTCCAGTGCGTCGTAGCGTGAGCATACAGCCGATTTCGCTCGCGACTCGGTCAATGGCGCAATGGCACTGTTGCAACAATCACCCCCGGCTTTCCGTGTAGCCGTAGCGATCACCGCACATCGCGATGGAACAACCGGACAGTCGGAAGGGCAGACTATTCTCTCCTACTCCAGGCAGAGCTGGAGCAGGTATTCGAGCGAGTTTCTTGCCTCCGTTTTCTCGGGTGAGTTCGTGGAATCGGGACAGGAGGCCGCAGGTTCAAGTCGTATGCTGCCCACCAGTTTATCCCCTCAACAATCATTGAAGATCAGAAGACTCTGTCCCTACGCGATGCTGGCCCTCACGACAGGCTTGTCGCCATCGTGTCAGGAAATCCCGCAGACCGTCGGGCGGCCTGATCCACAGAGCAGCCGCAGTCTTGTGCCATTCGGGACGAACCAGCACGCTTAGGCCTCGCGTACCAAGAGCGATGAAAGCCCTCTCATCGGTCATATCATCCCCGAGGTAGGCGACTGGAATCTCCGGGCCGATTTCACCCAGGATGGTGCCGACTGCATCCCCTTTATCAAGACCCGGCATGCGCATCTCAATCCCGCCATCGAACTCCAGCAGTTCCATTGGCGTACGTTGAGCAATCGGGAGCCAGCCCAGCAAAACCCGGGCGCGGGTTTCTGCCGCCATCGCTTCGTCCAGCCCGCGCCAATGGATGGCGACCGTACCGGTCTTGAACTCAGCCCGGTTATGCAGCCCCTGATGCCTTAACCAACGATCTGCGTCCGCCAGTGCGCGCAGCACAGGCTCTTCGACGCGGGGTGTTTCGCAGGTTCCATCCCGTCTCAACCGCTCCAACCCATGGCATCCCCAGATCTCGAGACTTGGGTCAACCGCCAGCAGCGGGATCACTTCGCGTGCGCTCCGACCCGTGATGATGACCACGCGGGTGCGGCCATTGGCGATGATCTCCTGCAGAAGCGCGGTCACCCCCGGATAGGGGAGAGCCTGCTGCCGGTTGAGGCAGAATGGCGCGAGGGTACCGTCATAGTCGAGCAGAAGCGCGGAGGCCGGCGACTGTGCCACCGCTTCCATGAACTGTTCGACATCGATTGGTTTAACCGTGCGGGGCAACCACAAGCTCCTCATCCCCAGGCAGCCGTACTCGCCCGGAGTTTCTCATTACTTTCATCCGATGCGTCGAGGCGCAGCTCGCAGAGTTCTGCGATGAGGCTTCCTGCCCAGCGGTAAACGTTGTGTTCCCTGACGGTCTTCCGCATGCGCTGCATCCGCAATTCCTTTTCCTCCGGTTCCATCTCAAGGGCCACGCGAATCGCCTCAGCCGTCTGGTCGATATCGTAGGGGTTTATCTGCAAGGCATCGCGCAACTCGTGGGCGGCGCCAGTGAAACAACTCAGGATTAAAACACCCCTTTCGTCGCGCCGCGTTGCCACGAATTCTTTCGCTACCAGATTCATGCCATCGTGCAGCGACGTAACCAGGCATAAGTCCGCGGCGCGGTAATAGCCTTGAATTTCCTGGTGGTTATGCTGCCGGTTCAGAAATACGATGGGCTTCCATCGGTCCGTCTGGAACCGCATATTGATGCGGTTGGCTTCCGCTTCCACCTCCTCCATCAGATCGTGATAGCGTTTGAGGTGGCTGCGACTGGGAGCGCCAATCTGCACGAATGTGAACTTGCCCTGGTAGGGAGGGTACTTCTCAAGAAAACGCTCAATGGCCAGAAAGCGTTCCAGAATGCCCTTCGTATAGTCGACCCGGTCTACGCCCACACCCATGAAGGTAGCCTCAATCCCCAAGGCCTTGAGCAAATTGGACCGTTCGGTATATGAATCCGGCAACGACTCCGGCTGGTGCACATCGGAGAAGTCCACACTGATGGGGAAGGGTCGCACCAGGGTGAGATGATCCAGACGTCTTACCGAAAAATGTTCCCAATCGACGCGTGATTCCACTACCCGGTCCACCGTATGCAGGAAGTTATTGCAGTGCGACTGGATGTGAAACCCTATCAGATCGGCGCCGAGCAGACCATCCACAAGTTCGCGGCGCCACGGGGAAATGTCAAATGCCTCTGGGGTGGGCCATGGGATGTGCCAGAAGATCGCCACCTTCGCCTCGGGTCTTTTTTCCTTAATCAGCCGGGGCAGCAGCGCGAAGTGGTAATCCTGTACCAGCACGATGGGCTTCTCCACGTCCCGCATCTCTTCGAGCAGGGCATCGGCGAACTTCAGGTTCACGGCCTGATAGTACTTCCAGTCCTCCGCGCGAAAGATCGGGCGGGTGTGCGCGATGTGACATAGGGGCCAGATTCCCTCGTTGGCAAATCCGTAGTAATAGCCGTCTTCTTCCGCCTGGTTCAACCAGACGCGGCGCAAACTGTAGTGAGGATCTTCTGGAGGCACGCGCAGCCGGTCGTGCTCATCCACCGTTTCGAGGTCGGCATCGCCACTGCCATGGGCGATCCAGGTTCCGTCGCAGGCGCGCAGTACTGGCTCGATCGCAGTGACCACCCCGCTGGGCGGTACAATCACTTCCACGGATTTGCCGCGCCGCATGTGCATGTAAGGCTCGCGATTCGAAACGACAAGAAGACGCCCATTATCCAGACGTTTGCGCACGTGGACGGCCAGTCGATCGGCCGTCCACAGCGATTCACCCGTCTCCCGCAGTTGCGCTTCCGTCTCGGCCGCGGACCGCGCCTGGCTAAGGCTTTCGGCAAAGGCGGCTACCTCCCGCACCAGGGGACGAAAGAGATCCAGATCGGTTGCGTTCTGACGCGAAGGGATTCGCCCCGTCCGCAACGCGTGCATCCACTGCGCCGTACGGGCGATGGGTCCGGCCATACTCCAGCGAACGATCAACAGGGTGATCAGCACAATGAGAAACGCATGTGCCAGCGCTCGTAGGAATGTTTCGCGCCAAACGTGAAGTGTCTCTGTCCGAATATAGCCGGCATCATGAACAATCGCGAGGCTGCCGATCAACTCGTCGTGCTGGTGAAGTGGTAGAGCGTAGATGTGTAGCGAAGCGTCGCCTATTCGTTGAAACGTGCCTGCTTCATGATTCTGACGCAACGCTTGAGACACTACGGAAGGAACTATAGCCAGCGTGGATGCCAGCTCCGGTGTGACTGCCAGCATATCGCCCTGCCGGCCATAAATAGCCAGTCCCAGGAGATGCTCGCGGTTCCCGAGGTGCTGAACGACGTGCTGCAAATCCTGCGCGGGATCTTTCTCCAGGTCGCGTTCCACCGTTCCCGCGAGGCTTTGGCCCAGTACCTCGGCGCGACGCTCCAGGTCCCGGCGCAGACCACGCTTCTCACCCAACGCCTCGTAATACGAGGCCGAGAGCGAGACCAGCGCGATGCCCACGATGAGCGAAACAATGAGCCGGGTGCTGAGAAGTCGCATGGCACAAGCCTTCCATATGGCTGCAGGGAAGAAATTTAATCCTACCGCAAAGGGCGGCTGGTTGGTATCAGGGTTGTGTGGTAGGAGGCCGATTTCATCAAAGTAGCCGACTGCCGAGCTTCTGCGGGCTCCCAACGAAAAAAGCCTCGCGCTTCGCTCGGAGCAACGTGACCACACCTCCTGCCCCAAACTCGATGCTTGGGTATTTCAGAGTGGCTCACTTCGGAAAAGAAGGACTTTTCTGCCACCGCAGCCCTTGCGTGATGAACCCTTCGAGGCATAGCGTTAATGGGGTGATCTTTCCTCGCTGTAGTGGAATCCTTCTCCACGTCACGTCCTTGCCCGGCGGCCATGGTATTGGCGATCTGGGAAGTTCCGCTTATGAGTTTGTGGACTTCCTGGCCGAGTCAGGACAAAAAATCTGGCAAGTATTGCCGTTGAGTCCAACGGGATACGGCGATTCCCCTTACCAGTGCTTTTCGGCATTTGCCGGCAATCCTCTATTAATCGATTTGAGAGCACTTCGGGAACAAGGCCTGCTGTCGCTGCAAGACCTGACCAATGTACCGGATCTCCATGAGGAGCGCGTCGAGTACGGCTGTGTAATCGACTGTAAACACGGACTAATTCGCAAAGCCGCTCACACGTTCCTTGCGGATGGTGCCCCGACTGACCGTGGCGCCTTCGACATTTTTTGTCAGAACAACACCGATTGGCTGGACGACTACGCGCTCTTCATGGCGTGCAAGGCGGTCTACAAGGACGCTGTCTGGGTGAATTGGGACCCGGGAATTCGACATCGACGCACCGCCGCGCTAATGGAATGGCAACAGAGACTGTCGTCCGAAACCGAGGTCCACAAGTTTGCGCAGTTCGAATTTTTCCGGCAATGGGAAAAGCTGAAAACGCGCTGCAGTCGTTGCGGGATAAGGATCATGGGCGACATCCCAATCTATGTCGCTCACGACAGTGCGGATGTATGGGCTCACCCGGAATTATTTCGTCTGGATGAGCAAGACAGACCCACCGCGGTAGCGGGTGTTCCTCCCGACTATTTCAGCGCGACAGGTCAACTTTGGGGCAACCCTCTCTATCGGTGGGATGTGTCGGCTGCTTCCGGTCACCGCTGGTGGATTAATCGCTGCCGGGCATCTCTGAAACTGTTCGATCTTGTGCGACTGGATCACTTCCGCGGCTTCCAGGCCCACTGGGAAGTCCCAGCCAGCGCCTCGACGGCGGCTGGAGGCAAATGGGTCAAGGGTCCTGGCGCGGAGTTTTTCCACGCCTTGCAAGCTGAATTGAAAGAACTGCCGTTTGTTGCCGAAAACCTCGGCGTGATTACTCCTGAGGTCGAAGCCCTTCGCCAGCAGTTTGGGTTTCCCGGCATGAGCCTGCTCCAGTTTGCCTTCGGAAACGATCCCCAAGGGCCTACCTTCCGCCCTCACAATTATTCTCGCGAACTTGCGGCGTATACCGGCGGACACGACAACGACACCACGGTTGGGTGGTGGACCAGTTCGGGTGTAGGGGAGAGCACTCGAAGCGCAGAAGACATCCGCAAGGAACGCGATTTCACCCGAGCATACTTGGGGTTTCAAACCGAGCCGGTCAATTGGGTGTTCATTCGCACCGTGTTGGCATCCGTGGCCGCTATCGCCATCATCCCCTTACAAGACGTACTAGGTCTTGGCAGTGAAGCACGAATGAATTTGCCCGGCACAGTCACCGGAAACTGGAAATGGCGTTACAAACCGAAGGCTTTGACGAAGGAAGTGAGTGAACAGTTACGAAGGCTCACACTCCTCTACGATCGCTGAGATCGCCCGTCTGGCTTCACGGAACTGTTCTTCAAGGTTTCTCTTGAACAGATCGTTCCGATCATTCCGATGGAACGCGTTTTGCCGAGTCGCTTGCTCTAGAGCGGCGACAGTTCGTCTTCGTTTTCTTCTTTCTTCCCGCGAACGAACTTCTTCTCCAGGAAACGCTGAGCCAGACCTCTGCCGCCCATGCCGAAAGCGATGGCCAAGCCGAACATCAGGGCTCCGAAGGCGATTCCGAAGGCAACCAGCATGGTCTGCTCTGCCAGACCCAGTTCTTCAAAGACGATGGACAATACGAAAACGATGATGATGCTGCGGACAGCGAGACTCAAAACCCGGGGTGAGGGCACATTGGCATTTACCGCAGCCAAAAGGGCGGCGCGAGAAAAAAAACTGGCTGACAACAGTCCTAGAAACAAAATGAACATGGCTACGAATAGACGCGGCACGAAAAGAAAGAATCTTGCGATCTGCTCCTGCAGACCCAGGATCCCGAGCACACTCACGCCCAGCAGAATGAAGCCGAGCCAAGCCACCCAGAAAACGAACCGGGTCAACAGTTCCGTCGCCGAGGGCAGAGCGGCTCGGGTGAGCAGTTGAGAAGCGCCTGCGTTTTCTGAAAGCTTGTCGAACTTGATGAGCTTCAGAATGCTGCGCAGAACCACTTTCACAACGTACGCGATCACCCAGCCCGCAAATGCGAGGATCAGCATCACGATGAGACGAGGAAGGAAGTGGGCGAAGCCTCTGGCCAGATCGTGCAGCGCCTGAATTAGTTCGCTGATAATCATTTCCCGCATAGTTACCTCACTCTCTCGATTTCCACATCTGCAGCAGATACGGTTTCAACCTCTCGAACTCAAGGCATAAGCCTTCGATATTGTTCTCGACGTCCTCCGCAGAAGCGTCGCGGTTCTCCATCAGGAAGGTGAACGCTCTCCCGCGGAAAATCGGCGCCAAGGCCTGGATGATGTGATCCCGACTGATTACGGACCTCTGATACGCGGCGGCAAACTCGTAAACCGTCTTGACCCACAATTCTCCAGAGTAATGAAACTCCTCCTCTCCCTGGCGTGCGATTCGCTGAAGTTCTGCCAGGGTGGAGGGGGAAAGAATTGACTCAAAGACGGATTCCAATTCGGCAACCCCGGTCGAGAACATCTCTCGCAATCGTTTCCGATTTACCCGCAGCGGTTCTAGAAGCACTTCCTGGTCTGCCCCGGTCGTAGGAACCGGCCGGGAACCGGCCACAGTACTCCAGACCGGAAAGTCCGGCTCCAATGCGGAGAACAGGGTGCCGACAGTTTGCCGCAGCGCCGGCACCAGGTCCGCCGCATGCCGCTCGATATGATCTTTTTCTCCAAGAAAGGACTGGCAGATCCGGTATCCTCCCGCGATCGCAGCTAGGGCGAAGCGGAGTTCGACACCAGTCCCGCCGGTTCCATCATTCCAGGCATTTTGTGCAAGGAAATGACTTCCGAGACGGCTGGAAAATCCGAACTCCGGTGTGTATGCCTCACGGATTCCTACCCCGTAAAGTGCGCGGACCATCGGGTACAGCAAGTTCGTTATAAGCAGCCCTTCAAACTTGTGTCTGCGATAGGTGGGGGTCACCAGATCGAAGCCGTCGCGACGAACGGGATGCAAAAGCTTTGCGAGCCATTCTGGTTCAATATTCGCGGACTCCGGTGACAGCACCACGCAGGCTTTGGCGCGGAGCAGTTCGGCGGCAGCCAGAATCGTTCGCAACGCAACTCCGCTCGCCGGGCTGCTCGCATACTGCGTGCTGATTGCGTGCAGCGTGCGGAGCGCGTACAGATTGGAGGCTGGGCGCACGTCATCGATAGAGGCGCCCGTCACCAGTTCGGTCGAGCCATCACGCGACCCCCCATCCGCATTAATGATGACGGCTCGCTCCCGAGGAAAACACTGTAGGATGCCACTCTGAATTGTGTGGACGATCGACCCGATAGTCTTGGCGTTGTTGTGAGTGGGCAAGCCCACAAGGATGTCTACTTCACCAACATTGATCAGCTGGCGAAGAAAATCATCCGTAAGAAAGGTTTCCTCTGCCAATTTCGTCTCCATGCGAATTCCCGACGCGTGCCCCTGGTGAAGACGCGCCGTGCCACATCGTTTCGATCAACCTACATTCGGCTATACTCGTCGCAGGCGGAACCAGTAAAACTGGTAAGGCCCCATCGTCAGCAGATAAGGCTGGTCGCCCACACGCGGAAACATATTCTGGCCAGACATCTCGATCAGAATATTTCCCTTGTAGCGCCGCAGATCCAGTTCGACGGCTTGCGCCGTGCCCGAAAGATTGTTGACCACCAGCACCGCCTCGTTGCCCAGTCGCCGTACATAAGCCAAGATTCTGTGATTGGCTGGATAGAGAAACTCAATCGATCCTCTGCCGAACACTGCGGTAGATCTGCGGACGGTTATGATGCTGCGCATCCAATTGAGGAGCGAATGTTCGCTTGCTTTTTGCCGCAGCACGTTCACCGCTGGATAGCCATATACCGGATCCTGGATCAGGGGGGCATACAAGTGCTCCGGATCCGCGGCAGAAAATCCGCCGTTCCATTCCCCGCTCCACTGCATCGGAGTCCTTACCCCGTTGCGGTCGCCTAAATTGATGTTATCGCCCATTCCGATCTCATCGCCGTAATAAATGATAGGGGTACCCGGTAACGACATCAGCATCCCGTTCATCAACTCGATGCGCCTGCGGTCGTTGTTCAACAATGGAGCGAGCCGTCTCCGAATTCCGAGGTTCAGCCGCATCGTCTTGTCTTGGGCGTACATGTCGTACATGTAGTCGCGTTCCTCGTCGGTTACCATTTCCAGGGTCAGCTCGTCATGGTTGCGCAGGAACAGGGACCACTGGCACGACGGAGGGATTTCCGGAGTCTGCTGCAGGATTTCAGTGATGGGCTTGCGGTCTTCCAATTTCAGCCCCATGAACATACGGGGCATCAGCGGAAAATGAAACGCCATGTGGAATTCATCTCCGTCACCGAAATAGGGGCGGAGATCCGCGGGCCACTGATTGGCCTCCGCCAGAAGCATCCTGCCGGGGAAGTGTTCGTCAAGTTGTCGCCGCAACTCCTTCAGGATTTCGTGGGTCTCCAGCAAGTTCTCACAATTTGTGCCTTCCCGTTCCACCAAGTACGGCACCGCGTCGAGGCGGAAGGCGTCAACTCCCATCTCCAGCCAGAACTTCATCACATTCCACATCTGTTCCCGGACCGCGGGATTGTCGTAGTTGAGATCAGGTTGGTGACTAAAGAAGCGATGCCAGTAGTAGGATGTCGAAATCGGATCCCACGCCCAGTTGGACGTTTCCGCGTCGAGAAAAATGATACGGGTTCCCTGGTACCGGGTGTTGGTGTCACTCCAGACATACCAATCGCGGCGTGGATTGTCCTTCGAACTTCGCGACTCCTGGAACCACGGGTGCTGATCGGAGGTGTGATTCAGGACCATTTCGATGATGACTCGAATTCCCCGGTCGTGGGCCGACCCCAGAAGCTTCCGGAAGTCCTCCAATGTTCCGTAGCTGGAATGGACTGTGCTGTAATCCGCGATGTCGTAACCATCATCGCGTAGAGGCGAGGGGAAGAATGGCATCAGCCATATCGCGTTGATCCCTAGTTCCAGAAGGTAGTCGAGCTTCTCTTCCAGCCCCGGAAAATCACCAATGCCATCCCCGTTGCTGTCTTGGAACGTGCGGACGTGGACTTGATAGACGATCGCATCCTTGTACCAAAGCACATCCTGGTGTAGTGGCAAACCGCTTCCTCCTGGGGGCAATCTCAGTACCTTCCGCAGAGCGGGGCAACCCGCAAGTTTATCTGAATTGACGACTGGTAATGATTCTCGGACTTGCGGTTTGTGGTTGGCCGTGCGTACTTAGGACGGACATGCTGGTGACGCGGGGACGGAAGAACGCGAAAAACGAAATTCGCATGGTCTCTGTTTTCAGGCATACCCATCAAGCCTCACGGCTCAGCATTTGAAAAAACCAAGCGCCGAGCCAACAGCCGAGTAGCAGATATTGTCTTGCCACCCGCGATCAAAAGCCAGCTGAAGGATAGGGCGAAGGAAGTTTCCCTGAAGAATTTGAGGCCACAAACAGCCACGATCCAGTGATTTGGAATTGGGGACTACGCCGGTAGTCCCTCAAATCCGTAAATGGTTGCGGGGGGTGGATTTGAACCACCGACCTTTGGGTTATGAGCCCAACGAGCTACCAGACTGCTCCACCCCGCAGGTTGATCATAAACAATGGCTTCGACATCGTCAAACCTTCCGACGCCGCTCTTTAACCTCCAGTTCTCGCGGAGGGCTTGCGGAGTTCTTTTCCAAGCCATGGAGAGACTCCTCGATCGATGTTTCCTACCAGCGCCTCATTCCTAGTTGAAGAACCGTCTCCTTCGATTGCCCGCCCTCGCATCCTATGGCACGTCGAGGGCATCGAACAGGTGCCAAGTTTGTAGTGTCGGTGTTTAAGCTACTGAAACAGCAAGGAGAATATTATTTATGCCCAAGAAAGATTTTGACGCAAAAGCACCCACCAGCGAGCGAGGGAAAGTAAGCGCACAGCCTCGTCTTCACCAGAGCTCTCCCGAAATTCAGGATTACGGCACAGTTTCGCACATGCTGCCTCTCGATCTGGAGGAGCCAATTCGCTTGGAAATGACCGAGCAACTTAATCTGCTGCTGGCCGATACCATGACCCTGCGCGATCTCTACAAGAAGTCGCATTGGCAAGTTGCCGGGCCGACTTTCTATCAGCTCCATCTCTTGTTTGACAAACACTTTGGCGAGCAATCGGAGATCGTGGATACGATCGCCGAACGGATACAGCTCCTCGGTGGAATCTCGATTGCCATGGCCGCCGACGTGGCCGAGACCACGCGCATCGCGCGTCCGCCCCGCGGCAGGGAAGAAGTGCCGGTACAAATTTCGCGCCTGCTGGATGCGCATCAGATCATCATCGGCCACTGCCGCGAATTGGCAGAACTTGCGAATAAGCTAGGCGACGCCGGCACCAACGATCTGGTCGTCAGCGACGTGCTTCGCGCCAATGAATTGCAGGTCTGGTTCCTCAGCGAGCACTTGGTGGATGTGCCCCTTGTAAAGGCCGACCAGACGCGATTGCGCGATGCCAGCTGACTTCGGTCGCGAAATAAATCGAGCAGGCTCTCTCGTATGAGGCCTGCTCGATTGATTACGCAATTGCTTTTGGCTTATGTCCGGCTGTCCACTTTCAGATTGTCGTGGTCGTAGTACTCATAGGCCGACATCGGTTTCTCGCCGCCCTTTTTCCAGGTGCGCGAGTCAGCAGGCAGCTTGTTCAGAACACTCGCCATTTCACGGATGTGCATTGCCACCGTGCCGCAGCATGCTCCAATAAAGTTGATGCCGATATCGCGTGCCTGCACCGCGTATCCCCCCATTTCTTTTCGCGTGAGTTGCAGAGGATCGAGGGCGTAAGGAAACTCGGGCAGGCTGGTGAAATCGGGTTTTTCTTTCGGAGTGCGGTATGCGACCGGCTGACATGCCAGATATCCCGAAACCGCTTTGCGCATCTGTTCCATCGGTCCCAGCATGTGCTCAGGAGGGCGCAGGCAATTCATGCCAACAATGTCGGCGCCAGCATCGAACAGAGCGTTTGCGGCGTCGGCTGCGTTCTTGCCGTCGGTGGTTTCATCTTTGTTCTCGAAACATATCGTCACCATCGTGGGCAAACCGGTCTTCTTTCCGCGTTCCACCGCAATCAGCGCCTCGCCCAGCCAGGAGAACGTTTCACCGATGATGAAGTCCACGCCTTCTTCCACTTGCACCGCCAGTTGTTCGTCGAAGGTCTTCCGCACCCGGTCGGCGGCCGACACGCTGCCGGGTTCGTACATCCATGTCAGACTCAGGTTTCCCGCAACCAGGCAGCGATCTCCCGCAACTTCACGCGCAATGCGGACTGCGGCTCGATTCAAGTCCTGCAATCGATCCTCAAGTCCGACGGTCGCCAGCTTGTCCCGGCTCGCATAGAAGGTCAGTGCCTGCAGCACTTCAGATCCCGCTTCGCGAAATTCCACGTGCAACTCGCGCAACGCCTCCGGATGCGTCAGCACCACTTCCGGCGTGAACGGACCTGCGCGCACCCACCCGCGCTTCTCCAGTTCCAGCAGGTATCCGCCATCGCCCAACACGGGGCCTTCTTTCAGCCTTTCCAGAATGCCTTTCTTTTTCATGCTCGCTCCTGGGTAGTTGATAGCTACTCAACTGCATTTCTCTTTGACGAGATGTTCGCGCGCGAACTCGAATTCACGCCGCCGTCTCTCTGAATCTGCCCTTCTTCCAGTCCCTCAAGGCCCGCACCGCCGCATTCCTTCCCGGTGCGCCAGTTACGCCGCCGCCGGGATGCGCCCCCGCTCCGCACAGGTACAGCCCGTGAATCGGTGTGCGATACTGCGCCCAGCCCGGCACCGGACGCATGAAGAAAAGCTGCTCCAACCGCAAATCGCCGTGGAAAATATTGCCCTCGGTCAATCCGTAGGTCCGCTCCAAGTCCAGTGGGGTAAGCACCTGCCGGGCCACGATCGCGCTCGGAACGTTCGGCGCATATTCGGCAATCTTCCTCACCACCCGATCACCCAGCAATTCCCGCTTCTCATCCCAACTTCCTTCGCGCAGCTTGTAAGGAACGTACTGCACAAAGCAAGTCAGGATGTGCTTGCCCGGCGGCGCCAGGGAACTGTCCGCATTCGACGACACCACACAATCCACCCACAGCTCTTCCGGTATCTCGCCAAATTTCGCAATGTCATAGCATCGCTCTGCGAATTCCAGCGACGGGACCAGCGTGTAGAACGTGCGTTCCAAAGGCGTTGCCTGCGTCGACGTCCCCGTGAACCTAGGTTCTTCCGCGAGCACGAAGTTGACCTTCGCGCACGGTCCATCCATCTTGATGCCACACACGGCGAATAGAAATTCTTCAGGCAGCTCGCGGGCAGCAACCATCTTCAAGAATGTCCGCTTGGGATCGGCATTCGAAAGAATCACTCGCCCGCGAACTTCGCTGCCATCCTCCAGAACCACGCTATAAGCTCGTCCGTTGCGTACTTCAATCTGCGCCACGGAAGCCGATGTTCGAATCTCCACACCTAGCTTCTTTCCCGCCGCCGCCAGCGCCTGCGTGATCGCTCCCATCCCGCCCATGACGTGCCCGTAGAAACCCTGCAGTTCGTGCTCGCCGCCGCTCAGCAGGTGAAACAGCAGTCCGATAGCCGTCCCGGGCTGGTACGGGCCGCCATGCTTGCCATACACGTTGTTGGCCAGAAACATCGTCTTCATCTTCTCGGATTCGTAATTGTGATCGAGAAACTCGCCTAGGCTCCCGGTGAGAAACGAAATCAGTTGTCCAATCTCCGCGCTTGAAATCCCGCGAAACCGTTTGCCCACCCGGAACAAGTCAATCCATCCGTTTGCCGTTGACATGTCTATTTCCGGCGGCGGCTCCATGAAAAACGGTTGCAAGTAGCGCGCAAGTTTCTTTAGCTGATCGTCGACCTCGACAAATCTCGCCGCATCTTTCGCGGAAATCTTTCCGAACTCCGCCTTTGCTCGCTCGCGATCGACCCACCACGGAACCACGTGCCCATCGGGGAAGGGAACTTGAATCGCCGGATCGCAGGGAATCATGCGCAATCCATAATCAGCCAGCCGAAGTTCCGCAACCACCTCCGGCCGCAACATGCTGGCGATATAAGAAGTGGTCGAAACCCGGCAGCCGGGAGCGATCTCCTCGGTCACGCAGCACCCGCCCACAATTTCACGGCGCTCCAGCACCAGCGTGGAAAGGCCGGCCCGCGCCAGATACGCGGCTGCTGTCAAACCGTTGTGACCGCCGCCTACTATGATCGCGTCGTAGATGAAATTGGACGACTGTTTCACCAAATCTGACTCAAAGTCACGCCGCTCTGCGCCGCGGAACCATACATTACCGCACCCGCCGCTAAAAATGAAGTTGAATGTTAGGTGTTTCTCCTATATGCTTTCGTGACTTGGAGTCATTCATGAGCGGAATTGCCAGTAGTCCCGTCGCGCCCCCACGTTATATACGCCAACACGCTCCTCGTCCCCGATCCGACGCCAAGCGCTCCCGCATCATTGACGCCGCCATGCAGCACTTCGCTGAGAACGGCTATCACGCCGCGCGCGTCGGCGACATCGCCACCACATTGGGCATCGCGAAAGGCTCCGTCTTCCAGCACTTCGGCAGCAAAGACGGCCTGTTCTTCGAAGTCTACAAACGTGCCGTGCGCTCCTTTTCTAAGTATCTGGACGCCCCTGCCGATGTGCGTGCCGCCGGATTTTTCGATGTTCTTTATTATTGGCTGGTCCGCACCGAGCATCTGCTGCGCGAAGACTGGATCCCCTATCGCATTTCGCTGCTCGGCAACTACGGCACCGATCTGGTGCTGAAGCGTGAAATCAATCGCTTTCTCACCACCGAAGATCCCTACGGAACGGTCGCCTTTGTGCGCTTCGGCCTCGATCGCGGCGAACTGCGCAAGGACATCGATGTCGAGATGATCGTGTCCATCCTCGATTGGACCATGGAGCGCTTTCAGGATGCCCTGCTCACCGCCGAACTCGATCCCGGCTTGTTCCGCAGACAGGGCGAGATGCCGGAGAAGAAAGAGGCACGCATTCAGCAGTTTCTTGCGGTTTTGCAGCGCGCGGTTGGCGCGGCTGCAGTGTCTCAGATCCGCGGACGCGAAATACGGAAAATCGCCGCGGTTGATCTTGTGGCAAAACCGAAAAGGCTGTAACGGAGCCGCGCCAAACCCGAATTCACAAATACGTCGAACTTAATTGTGAGAAAAACCCAGACCATGCAACCCTCCATCGAGCAGATCCTGTCCAGCTACGACGACCGCGCTCCTCTGTCTCAGGCCTCAACCATTCCCGCATCGTGGTACGTGGACCCGCGCATTGCGGAACTCGAACGCCTCAGTGTCTTCAGCAAAACCTGGCAACTCGTCGCACGCACCGATCAGGTGAAAACGCCGGGCGAGTTCGTGAGCGCTACCGTCGCCGGCGAACCGATCGTTGTCGTCCGCGGCAACGACGGTGCCTTGCGCGCCTTCTACAACGTTTGCCGCCACCACGCCGCCGCTGTCGTAACGCAACCCTGCGGCCATGCCGCGCTCTTGCGTTGCCCATATCACGGCTGGAACTACGGCCTTGATGGTTCTCTCAAAGGCATGCCCGAGTTCGAAGGCGTGGAGAACTTCGACCGTGCGCAAAACAGCCTCGTTCCCATTCGAGTCGAAACCTGGGAGTGCTTCGTCTTCATCAACCTCGACAACAACGCAGCCCCGCTGGCGGAATTTCTCGGCGGCCTCGTCCAGCGTGTTGCTCCCCTTGGCATCAGCAAACTGCACTACTTTGACCGCCGGACTTTCAACATCCATTGCAACTGGAAAGTGTTTGTCGATAACTATCTCGACGGCGGCTACCACGTTCCTCATCTGCACAAAGGCTTGAACTCCGTTCTCGATTACAAGCACTACACCATCGAGAACGAAGATCGTTACTGCCTGCAGTCCAGTCCGATGGTGGCTTCCGAAGAAGATGCCACCACCGGCGCCACCCGCAAAGGCGACCGCGCCTGGTATTTCTGGCAGCATCCCAACCTGATGATCAACTGTTACGAGGGATACATGGACACCAATCTCGTAATCCCCGTCGACGCCGATCACTGCACCGTAATTTTCGATTTCTACTTCGCAGACATCGGCGATGCAAGCCGGGATTACAACGAGCAGTCGGTTAACGTTGGCAATCGAGTGCAGGAGGAGGATCTAGGCATCTGCGAAGACGTGCAGCGCGGCCTGAAGTCGCGAGCTTATCGCGCGGGACGTCTTTCCGTGCGCCGCGAGGCCGGAGAGCAGTTGTTTCACCGTCTGCTCGCGGCCGACCTAAAGCGCGACTTAGCGCAGGTCTCCGCTGCGGCCGACTAGGAAATCGCAGAGCGTAATGCAAACGAGATTTGTGTCGAGGGCGCGGCTTCTCACTGATGATCCCTCGCGATCGTCTCCTGCCATGTCTTCGACTTAATCGTCATGCCGTCCCTCAGCAACTCGCGCGTGTATTTGTAATAAAAGTTCTTTTGATCCGTAGTCACCAGTAAATGCCCGCGCCAAGTCAGGGTGCGGCCCTTCAGCGCAAACACAGTCTCGGCCTCACCTCGAACCGAAGAAGTTTCCGGATGCGCATCGTCTGCATCATAGGCCAGATTCTCGTAATCAGTTTCCTTCCCCCAGGGATATTCGGCGCTCTCCTGTCCCTTCCAATGCACCGTCGTCTTATGGCGAGCTTCGTCGCGCTCCACAGTCCACTCACCCGGCCACGGAAACCCTTCGCTCTTGATGTCGGTGCGTTCTTCAGAAGGTTCGGGACGTGAAAATGCGGGCGGGAAAATACCGTGTTCAGGCACTACCGGCATAACGATCCGAGAACCGTCGCTGGCACCCAATTCCAATGAGGTCGTCATGGAATAAGGCGTAGGCAACATCATCGGCCACAATGCATTCGAAATCGCCACGCGAATGCGATGTCCCTTGGGAAATACCCACGAAGTCAAATGCATTTCGATAGTGAGCGGATAGACTTTGCCCGGCTCCAGATCGCGCGGTTCGCTCATCGAATCCCGCTGCGCGCCGTTGATCCCCGCTCCGGTAATTTGTGTAACCGTTCCGTCCGGCGCCACGTCCGAGAGCCGCGCAAACCAATCGGCTAGCGGCGCAGTGGCCGAAGCCTTCAGCAAAGCATGCGGACGGCCGAGAATAGCCAAATCTTGCTGCAGCGGCGCAGAATCGTACACCAGGCTGAAAGCGTCCACCGGCCGCGGATCGTTCAACAACTCGCCCCACCAGAAGCCCGCCTCCACGCCCACCGATGGCACATACTTGAGTTGATGCGTATCAGCCTGCGCCGCAGTCTCCGCGAGCGAGTGATTCGACTGCAAAAATAAAGTTGATGCCGTCGCATCTTTTGGCGGCCATGTGTCTTCTACCCTCCACTCGCCCGGCACATCTTTCAGATTCGGATCAGGCGGATGCCAGTGCTGCATATAAATGACCAGCCGGGGATCCCGCTCCACGCCTGTGTCACGGCCTTTGAGCCAATGATCAAACCAGCGCACCGCTTCGTTCCGCCACTCGATCTGCGGACCCGGCTCCGCATCATTCGGAAACGTATGGTTCCACGGTCCCACGATCGCCTTCACTGGTCCGCTCGCCTTCATCAGCATATCCGGCACATTGTCGCGATAACCGTCGAGCAATCCACCGATCAGGAAACTAGGAATCGTAATTTCTTTTAGAGATCGCACCCGATCGCGCCAGAACGGCCCATCACGCTGATGCCTCAAGTAAAGCAGCGACCACGGTGGCGTCTCGAATCGTGGACCCAGCACTTTTTCGTCGAGCGTATAGTCCGGCGCGCCGGTCCATCCCTCCGCCATATCCATGTTCAGTTCGAATTCGTCGATATGCGCAATGCCGTCCACGTAGTGCACATCATCGTGAAACAACTCCGCCGTCGCATCTGTCGCGAGAATTGCCTTCAACCCCGGCGCGTGCCGCATGGCCATCTGCAGGGCTGTGAAACCTCCCCACGAGATGCCGAACATGCCCACATTTCCGTTCGACCACTGCTGGTGTGCCAGCCACGCGATCACCTGCTCTCCATCCACCTGCTCCTGCTCGGAATATTCCCGCTCCGGCGGCGAGCCTTCACTCGCGCCAAACCCGCGAATGTCCACCCGCACGCTCACATACCCACGCCGCGCAAAATAAGCATGCTTAGGGTAATCGCCAGCCGCCGTGCCATCATCTTTGCGATACGGCAAATATTCCAACAGGGCTGGGAACTTCTCTCCGTGCTTTGTCCCGTCCGGCATGTAAAGCGTTGCCGCCAGCCGAATCCCATCTTTCATTGGAATCCACGCCTGCTCCATGCGAACGCCGTAGCTGGGTGGGGAAGGAGGCTCGCTGGCGAAAGCGTTAGAAGAGGAAGAGAAAAGGAAAGTAAGCGAAGTGAAAAAGAAAACCCCAACGACCCCGCCACGCGCCGCTCTGATCAAGCCAATCTCCTGAAATCCTTTGTGGGGAACGAGAGAATCACTCTGGCGTCGACCCTTGTTCCCGCCGCATCGCCCGCAGATCGATCCCCAACTGCTCCGCCTTCTTATAAAGATGGCTGCGTTCCAGCCCCAACGACTTCGCCGCCAGACTCACGTTGGAATGGCTGCGTTTCAACTCCGCCAGGATGACTTCGCGTTCGAAAGCATCCACGCGATCGGCGAGCGCTCCCCCCGACAACGTCGCAGTCACCGTCACGCCACCGCTCCCGCCTTTCGGCAAAGCCATCTCCACGGACGCAAGATCAACTTGACCATTGGTGGCCAGCAGCATCAACCGTTCCACCATATTGCGCAACTCGCGAACGTTACCCGGCCACGCGTGCGATTGCAACTCGGCCATCGCCTCCGCTGAGAACGGAACAGGCTTCCAGCCATTCTGCGCGCTCACTTGCGCTGCAAAATGCCCGACCAACGCCGGAATGTCCTCCCGCCTATCTCGCAACGGCGGTAACACCAGCGGAAAAACATAAATTCGATGAAACAAATCCTGCCGGAATTTATCCTCGCGTACCCGGGCTTCCAGATCGCGATGCGTCGCCACCACCACGCGCACATCCACGCTCACCGGCTTATCGCCGCCAATGCGCTCTACTTCTCCTTCTTCCAGCACGCGCAATAACTTTGCCTGCATGGCCAATGGCATGTCGCCAATCTCATCCAGAAAGATCGTGCCGTGATCCGCCTGCTCAAACTTTCCGATGTGCCGTCCTGCGGCGCCGGTAAACGATCCTTTTTCGTGCCCAAACAATTCCGACTCAATCAACTCCGCCGGAACCGCCGCGCAATTCAGCGTCACAAACGCTCCAGCGGCGCGAGCGCTGCGTTCATGAATCGTCCGCGCCACCAGCTCTTTTCCCGTGCCCGTTTCTCCCAGGATGCAAACCCGCGTCTCACTCGCCGCCACACGCTCCACTTGCGCCATCACGCGCTGCATGGCCGCGCCTTGCCACACAATTTCATGTTTGCCTAGGCGCTGCTTGAGTTGCCAGTTCTCACTCTCCAGCCGGCGCAGCTTCAGCGCATTCTCCACCGTCAGCAGGAGTTTTTCCGTCGAGATCGGCTTCTCCAGAAAATCCAACGCGCCCAGCCGCGTGGCCCGCACCGCCGTCTCGATATCTCCCTGGCCTGACATCATGACCACGGGCGCAGTTACTCCCTGCGACTTCAAGTCTTCCAGAAGAGCCAGTCCACCTTTCCCCGGCATCACCACATCGGAAAGAATCACATCGAAGTTCTGCCCTTTGGCTAGTTCCAGTGCCTTAGTCGCGTTGTCGCACACTGTGGCCTCGTGCCCCGCCAGACGAAAGGCTCGTGACAACGAGGCCAGCGTGTTGGCTTCATCGTCCACAATCAGCAGATGTGCTTTTGTCGGCACCCGTCCTCCGAATTTCTCAGATACCTCAACCGGCGTTTTGCTTATCCCAACCGCTCGGCAACTCGATCACAAAAGCTGTGCCTCGGCCCGGCTCACTTCGCACCCGAACGCTCCCCCCATGATCGCTGACTACCGACTGCACGATGGCCAGCCCCAGTCCGGTGCCGTGTTGCTTACTCGTATAATAAGGAGTAAAAATTCGCTCACACTCCTCCGGCGTCAAGCCCGAACCCGTATCCGCAACCTCGATCAACACCTTGCCGTCCTCCGCTCGCGTGCGTAGCGTCAGAACTCCACCTTGCGGCATTGCGTCCATTGCGTTCAGCACAAGATTTGAAATTGCACGGTGAAGCATGTCTGCGTCCGCCGCGACCGGTTCGAGGTGAGGATCCAATTGCAGTTCACAACTGATCTTCGCACGCCCCGGCGCTTCCAGTTGTGCTTGAAAAAGCTGCACCACGCCGTGAATCACCTCATTCACCTGCACCCGCTGCAATTGCGGCTGCGGCATCTTCGAGAACTCACTGAATCGCCCAATAATTCCTTTCAGATTCGAAATTTCCGCCAACAACGTTCTCGAACTCTCCCGGAAGACTTCCTCGAACTGCTCCGGATTCTGCTGTCGCGCCCGCACCAGATTCTCCACCGTAAGCTGCAGCGGGAACAGTGGATTCTTCAATTCATGCGCCAATCGCCGGGCCAACTCGCGCCATGCCGCCACCCGTTCCGCCTGCACCAACCGTTCCTTTTGCCCGAGCAACTCCGTGGTCATTCGGTTGAAAGAATCGGCTAATTGTCCAAGCTCATCGTCACCGTTCACCTCCACTCGCGCGTTCCAATTTCCTGCCGCCACCTCCTGCGCCGCATGCGCCAGTTGCTCCACCGGACGCGTCACCCGTGCCGCTGCCCAACTGCTCAGCAGAATCGCAAGCACAATTCCTCCGCCGCCCACCATTAACGCCGCGGTGCGGATGTGCAGCAGCAACTCCACATACGTCCGCTGCGAGTTCCCGATCAGCAGGATTGCCAGCAACGGCCGATCTTTGCCCGTGCCGGCGCCCAGCAGCGGAATCGCATGGAACACCTCATCCTCAGCCCGATCCGCCGACCACGCTACAACCCCCGTCATTTCCTGCCCATACCGCCGCACCGCATCGATCAGCGATTCCAGCTTTTCGGGAGAGCTCAATTTGTCTGAAGAAGATGCGGATGGATCGATCAGCAATTCCGCCGAGAAGCGATCTCCGCGATTCTGATACAGCAAAGCCCGCATGCCAACGGGTAAATCCAGTCCAGAGAGGAAGTCCTTATCCAGACGCCGTCCGCCAATCACATAAACCGGCCGCTCTCCCGCACGTATTGCGCGTACCGCAAACAAGCCCAGGGCTGTTCCGTCCTGCAGTTCTTCCTGCTTCAGAAATGCTCCCTGGTCGGCCGCAGCAGAAAAACCGCCAACCGCTCCTTCCGTATATCCAAATTTTGCCGGCCACTGCGCTGAAGAAATAATTGTTCCATCACCTTCCACAAACTCCAGAAAGTCAAGCTGACTGTTTTCCGCAGTCGTCTTCGCCAACTCAAAATACGGACCGGAATCCGCCAGCGGACTGTTCAGCTTCAACGCCATGCGGCTCACGGATTCCGACGCGGCTATCGCCTCCACTCGCCGCGCCACGTCCTCGCCCTGCCGGTTGAACTCGCGCCGGAACTGCGTCACCAGCGCCGCGGTTCTTTCATCCTCGCTATGCTCGAAGGCACGTTGCGTTACCTTCGACACCAGCCACGCCACCGCCGCCACCGACAGAAACACCGTCAACGCGAATACGCTCAGCAGTTTGCGGCGAAACATCATTGCCTTTCTTGTCCCACCCGCTTCTGGTCCAGCCACCACTCTAATGAATCGTTCGCATCATATCTCACCGTTCAACGCGCGGCGATACACAGCATGGGTCAGGTTCTGCACCGCCGCGAATCGCATCACCATGCCACCGTCAGGGTCAAATACTTGAACGCACAGTCGCGTTCCCCCGTGCCGCAGCGCTTGCGTTCTGTTTCACCGGCACCGTGTGGGGGACAGTTTGCCGGGCAAAGAACAGCCGGAACACCTGCCCGAAAATGAATTCTTCCGCCAGCAGCGCCACCGCCAACGAAAAAACCATGCCCGCCACTACTGCCATGAATGTGATTGCCATCTGCATAACGCCCTCCCCGTGCGCCGCTTTGCCGCACATCGAGGTAGATCGCAGCCCGAACGCCAATCTTCAATAGATTGAAAACCAACAACTTAGAAGGAAGTGTGCATTCGCTGAGAGTGGTCTGCGGGAGTCAGTGTGTCCGGACGCACACACTATGCGCGCAGCAATTCTCAGGCGCAGTTTCGTCATTTCCCCACTGAGACACGGAAAAACGAGACAAGGAAAATCAGGATCAGAGGTTTTCTCTGCGTCTCTGTGCCTCTTTTGTGAAAGCCTTGTTCTCTACCTCCATTTGACTTCCCATTCTCACCGCCGCTATCGTTGCCCGCATGAACGTCGTCAAAGCCACCCGCCAGTTCGAAGACTGGCTCGCCCAACGCACGCACCTCGACCGAAAAGATCTTCGAGTTAAACACGCCAACATGAAAGCGGAGCTTTTTCCCTTCCTCCGCGCCACTTACTACCGCTGGGCGCAGGTGTGGCCGCAGGTTTGTCCTGAACTCGCCAAGGCTCCACACGTGCTCGCCGTCGGCGATCTCCACGTTGAGAACTTCGGCACCTGGCGGGACGTCGAAGGCCGCCTCATCTGGGGCGTCAACGATTTCGACGAAGCGTGGCCCATGGCCTACACCATCGACTTAGTCCGCCTTGCCGTCAGCGCTCACCTCGCCGCCGAAGTTGGACGCCTCCCAATCAAACGCGAGGACATCTGCGGCGCCATGCTCGAAGGCTATCGTGAAGGCATGCAGGCAAAAGGCTGCGCGTTCGTGCTGGGCGAAAAGCATCAGTGGCTGCGCCGCATCGCCGAAGGCGAACTCCGCGATCCCGTCCACTTCTGGGCAAAGATCGACGCCCTCCCCACGGTGAAAACCGAAATCCCAGTCAGCGCGCTCGATGCCATCGAACATCTCATGCCCGCGCCCGGCATTCCATTTCGCATCGCCCACCGCGTTGCCGGACTTGGCAGCCTCGGCCACGCCCGCTACGTCGCCATCGCCGACTGGCACGGCGGCCGCATCGCCCGCGAAGCCAAAGCGCTCGTCCCGTCTGCTTCGCATTGGGCCCAGAATCTTGAGGCCAACAGCGAAGCGCAAAAGAACGCAGGCCCTGCCGAAATTCTCTATCAGGTGATCGTCAACCACGCCGTCCGCTGTCCCGATCCTTTCGTCCAGCTTCGCGGACGCTGGATCACTCGCCGCCTCGGTCCGCACTGCTCCCGCATCGAACTCGCTTCCTTGAGCGTCCCCGATACCGAACTCCGCCTGCTCCACGCCATGGGATGGGAAACCGCCAACAT
>PLIO01000243.1:0-58374 GCA_003140075.1 Acidobacteriaceae bacterium
CAGCACCAGCGTATTCACGAAAAACCCGATCAGTCCCTCGATTTCTTCGCGATTGCGATTGGCAACCGGCGTTCCCACCGCCATCTCCCGCTGCCCTGTGTACCTCCACAGCAGCACCTGCCATAACGCCATCAGTACCATGAACACTGTCGCATTCTGCTCCCGCGCCATCTTCTTCAGCCCTCGGCTCAGTTCCGAAGGCAACTCCCGCGCGACAAATCCGCCTACACTCCGCTCCGGCACGGAGCGTTCATAGTCGCCCGGAAGCTCCAGCCGCGGCACACCCGCTAGTTGCTTCACCCAATACTTCAACTCCACCTGCAGAGCCTCTCCTTGCGTCCACTCCCGCTGCCACACCGCATAGTCGGCGTACTGTATCTTGAGCTCGGGTAACTGACACTCTTGGCCCGTTTGGTATGCCTCATATAGCGACCGCAACTCGCGCGCCAAAACTGCCATAGACCACCCGTCACAAACGATGTGGTGCATCGTCACTTGCAGTATGTGACTAAGATCGTTCAGGTGTATGAGCAGTCCGCGCAGTAGTGGTCCTTGATTCAGATCAAACTTTTCACGCTCATTGTTGCCCAGCAATTCTCCAACGCTTACGTTTTGCTCGTCGGCTGCCAAATCCTCAAGATTTTCTTGCCGCAATTGCAGGGCTTCCGCCGGTTTGATTACCTGCACCGCGCGCCCCTCGAAAGCGGGAAAAACAGTCCGCAGCACTTCATGCCGACGCACGATCGCGTTCAGGCTGTGCTGCAGTGCCGCAACATCCAGCATGCCTTCCAGACGAACGGTCACGGGGATGGAATTGCCCGGACGCAACTGTTCAAGAAACCAAAGCCGTTGTTGGGCAAATGACAGCGGTAAGTTTTTGTCTCGCGGCGCCGGCAAGATGGCAGGAATCTGGCGGCACAGCTCCCGGCGCTGAGCCTCATCGATGATCCCTGCTAGGCCGGCAACGGTGGGTTCTTCGAAGAGTTGCTGAAGCGATACATTGATTCCCCAATGTTTTCGGATTCTAGAAATCACTCGCGTGGCCAGCAACGAGTGGCCGCCTAAGTCGAAAAAGTTGTCGCGGATCCCTATGCGCTCAATGCCTAATACCTCGGCCCACACAGCGGCAAGCATCTCTTCGATGGGTGTGCGAGGCGCCTCGAACCTCGCGTCTACAAGATTCGAGTCTGGCCGTGGAAGCGCGCCCCGATCGATCTTTCCGTTGCGCGTAAGAGGCAACGCGTCCAATTTCACGAACGCGCTCGGCACCATGTATTCCGGCAGTTTTGCGCGCAAGTAGCGGCGTAGGGCGCGGCGATCCGCAACCGGGGGATGTTTCCTCGGTACCACATATGCAATCAGGCTCTCGTTGGCACTATCATCCTTCACCACGACCGCCTGTTCGACGTCTTCATGTCGCCCCAGAACGGCTTCGATCTCACCCAACTCAATTCGAAAACCGCGGACCTTGACCTGTTGGTCAAGCCGCCCCAGAAACTCAAGCGCGCCATCGGGCCGCCAGCGCGCCAAGTCGCCCGTCTTGTACAGTCGCTCCCCTCCCTTGTCGCTGAACGGGTTCGCCACAAACTGCTGGGCCGTCAGTTCAGGGCGATTCAGGTAACCGCGTGCCAGTCCAACTCCTCCTATATATAGCTCGCCCGCAACGCCGACCGGCGCTGGTTCCAGGTCTGCTCCCAGCACGTACATCTGAACATTTGCAACCGGTCGACCGATGGGAACGATGGCTTCTTCCGCACTGCGCTCGCATTTCCACCAAGTTGCATCGACCGCTCCCTCAGAGGGGCCATAAAGATTGTGCAACTCGGCATTCAGCGTGCTATAGAACCGCTCCTGCAACGGTCGGGTCAAGGACTCGGCGCCGCAAAGTACGCTCCGGAGACAAGCACATTGCGAAAACTCCGGTATATCCAGCAACATCTGGATGATTGGAGGAGGAGACTGGAAGACGGTGATCTTGTGCTTCAGCAATTCACCGGCTACGTAGTGCAGATCCTCAGTGGGCCCTGTGGATAGGATCAGGCGGGCACCCGCTACTAACGGTCCCCAAATCTCCCAGACCGAAGGATCAAAGCTAATTGATATTCTTTGAAGAATCCTGTCCGACAATCCCAAGGGGAACGTCGCCTGTCGCCACAAAAGATGGTTGCGCAGCCCGCCATGCGTGTTCATGGCGCCTTTTGGTTTTCCGGTAGAGCCTGAAGTGTAGATGACATAGGCCAGATCTTCCGGTGACAGACTTACACGCGGCGATTGCCAGCCTTTGCTTGCAATACCCGGCCCGTCGCGGTCGAGGCAAACAACCCTGGCTCGATACTGCGGCAGTCTTGGAAGTAGTTTCTCCCGCGTGAGCATAACTGCGGGCTGGGCATCCTCCAGCATCATTTTCAATCTTTCTTCGGGATAAGTCGTATCCAGAGGAACATAAGCCGCACCTGCCTTCATAATTCCAATCAGCGACACCACCATTTCACATGAACGCTCGACAAATACAGCGATCAGGCTCCCTCGATTTACTCCCATCTCCTTCAGATAGTTCGCCAGCTGGTTGGCTTTTTGATTGAGCTCCCGATAGCTGAGTACGTTCTCACCACACTCTAATGCGGTTTCTTCTGGAGTACGGTCCGCCTGGTCCTCAAACAATTGATGAGCATACTTGCCACGGGGATAGGGAGTGAATGTACTGTTCCAGCCGCGAAGCGTTTGCATTTGTGCGTTCTGGTCCAGCAGGGAAAGCGAGCCTAGTGGATGATTCGATGATTCCGGAATCCGCCCTAACAAATTCGCAACTTCCGCCAGCATCCGATCCATTGCGGCTCCGTCGTAGCGAGTGCGGTCGTATCCGATCTGCAGCTTTAGGTGATCTGATTCCAGGCTGGCTGCCA
The DNA here is from genome assembly GCA_003140075.1 of Acidobacteriaceae bacterium. Lineage (GTDB taxonomy): Bacteria > Acidobacteriota > Terriglobia > Terriglobales > Acidobacteriaceae > Sulfotelmatobacter. The sequence goes on from PLIO01000243.1 coordinate 2,904, forward strand.
GAACTATCCCGTAATTTGTTTGCGTTGCCCGCTTGATATCGGTGACTCGTAGACCGGCATCTGCTCTTATCTGCTGTAGGGAATAGCTGACAGGATAGTTTTCGAAGACGACTATCGTTTCAAACAGCGGCCGGCCACTGCCCACCTCGCTCCATCCTTGCACGGCCGCGAGCGGGCTGTATTCATACTCACGCGCCTCCGCTTGTGCATTCTGAAGCTCTTGCAACCAGCACAGTACGGATTTCTCTTTCTCAAACTGCGTGCGGACAGGCAGCGTGTTGATGAATAACCCGACCAGTTTATCCATGCCTGGAACATCCGCAGGACGGCCCGCTACGGTCGCGCCAAAAACGACGTCGTCGCCTCCGCTGTAGCGAGACAAGAAAACCGCCCAGGCCCCCTGCAGAATGGCGTTCAGCGTGAGCTGATTTTGCATTGCCCAATTCCGCAATACACGCGTTTCTTCCCCCGAAAGTTCGTAGTAGACTTCGCCCGAGACAGCCGTTTGTCCGTTTTCTGCAGCCGCCGGGGTCAGTTGCCTAATGCCGACCGCCGTGGGAGTTCGAAAACCTCGTAGCTTGTTTCTCCAAAACCTCTCCGCTCGCTTAAGATCTTGCCGTTTGCGCCAATGCACGTATTCTTTATAGTTCGCCGGTGGCGGCAATTTTGCTTCACGGCCTTCCCGGAACGCCAGGTAGCAATCAAATACTTCTCCGAGCACTATCGCGAGCGACCATCCATCGATCAATAAATGATGGTGTAGCCATTCGAATTCGTATTCTTCTTCTCCGATCTGAAAAAGCGTGAGTTTCATCAACGGAGCTTGGTCCAGCTGGAATCCGTTCTTTCGCTCTCGCGCGAGGCGCTCTTTCATTTCTTTTTGCGCGGCCTCGCGGGGTTTCTGGCGCCAGTCCAGCCGCTCAATCTGTACCCTTACGCCCAGTTGTATGACTTGTACGGGTTCCTTTACGCCGTCCCACACGAAACTGCTGCGCAATGCACAATGGCGGTCTACTACATATTGCCAACTCCTTTCGAACTCACTCACATCCAGGCGGCCTCGGAGTCGACAGCTTAAGTGCTCCACGTAGATGCCACTCTCGGGTGCATAAAGGCTGTGGAAGAGCATGCCTTCCTGCATGGACGTCACCGGATAAATTGTTTCCAGTTTCACGCTCATGCGAGTGCGTCTTTCATTTTGGTCATAATAAGGTCAACCTCTTCCTGGCTCAGATCAACTTCGGTGAAATCGGAGGGAGTGGAATTCGTTGACTCCGTTTCGCAGCAGTGCCGAACCAGGGACCGCAAAGCGGACTGCACCGCTTCCGCCCAAGCCTCGACACGTTGCCGCCGATGTATGCGGGTTCCATAGGTCCAGCTCAGGTAGAGTTGTCCTCCCAGCACACCGCTGTTTACTTCGATCAAATAAGGTCTGTGGAACCCGGGACTGCGAAGTGTGCCATGGTGTTCGGAAGCCAATCCTTTCAGCAATTCCGACCGAAGGAATGCATGGTCGAGTTGTCCCAGATAGTTAAAGAGGATCTCGGGTTTCGCGATCCGAGCAGACTGGCTGCCGGCCAGATAACGAAGAACCCCATATCCTATGCCGTGCCGGGGAATCGTTCGCATCTGCGTTTTGATTCGCTGCAGGATTTCGTTCCACTCTTCACGGCCGCTGGCCTGCAAGCGGATTGGATACAAACAAGTAAACCATCCTACCGTCCTGGTCACGTCAACGTCGGCGCGCAAACTCTCGCGGCCATGCCCTTCAATATCCACAAGTATGTTCGCCAAACCTGTGGCTTCGGACAGTCCTTGTATGAAAGCAGCAAGGATCGACTCATTAGCTGCGACTTTGTGGCTGGCTGGAATCTCTTGTAGGATGCTGTACGTCTCTTTCTTGCCCAGCCAGTAAGTCACTGTCTCGGCCCACTTCTCAAGATTCTGTTGCGCGTCGGCGTCACGCGGAAGCATTTCGCTCTCGCCTGCCGCGATCTCATTCCAGTAAGCGCTTTCGAGAAGCAGTTCGTCCGACGATGCGTACAATTGCAACGATTCTGCCCACTGTTTGAATGAGGTGGTTTTCCTCCGAAGACGGGGTTTGTTTCCGTTGATAATCGACAGATAGATCGTTTCCATGTCGTGAAGCAGAAGCTGCCACGAAACAGCGTCTGTGGCCAAGTGGTGAAGTATCAGCAGCAGACGCTGACCTTTTCTCAATTCCATCAATACGACGCGCAGGAGCGGTCCCTGCTCCAAATTCAGACTCGCCTGCCATTGCTCCGCTTCCCTGGAAATGGCGCCGCTTTCCAGTTCCGGTTTCACCCCACTCAGATCGATCCAGGAAACCACATCTCTAACGTCCTCTCCGAGGTTCTCCTGTCTCCATTCCGCCTCCTGTTTCCGGAATCTCGTCCGTAGCGCATCGTGATGTCCAACTAGAACCTGTATGGTTTGTTCAAGCAGATCCCGGTCTAATTTGCGCTTTGGTTCCAAAAGAACCGCCTGATTAAAGTGACTCGGATTGTCCGACGGCTGCTCAAGAAACCATTTCTGAATCGGGGTTAGCGGCACCTGACCCTCGATTCTTCCCTGTTCGGCGTTCACTGCGACTGTCTTGCCGGCCAATTGCGCCAACTCCGCAATTGTCTGAAACTCGAACATGTTTCTGGAGGTCAGCGGCAAGCCGCACTCATTTGCGCGTGCGATGATTTCGATGCTGAGGATAGAATCTCCCCCCAGTTCGAAGAAGTTATCGTGGATACCCACGCGCGACACACTCAGAACCTCCGCCCAGATATCCGCAAGCAGCTCTTGAGTGGCAGTCTGCGGTGCTACATAAGTGCGCTCCATTTCATCGTCTCTTTGCTCCGGAGGCGGAAGCAACTTATGGTCGATCTTGCCGCTGTCATTCAGCGGAAATGCATCCAGATATACAAATGCGCCGGGCACCATGTACTCCGGCAGTTGCTGTCTCAGATACTCCCTTAGATCGCTTTGATTCGCGCTTGCCCCGGCATGAGAAACCACATACCCCACCAGGCGCCGGTCTCCGGTTCTGTCTTCCCGCACTCTCACGAGCGCCTGCTTTATGGTCTTGTGTCGCTGCAGAACCGCCTCAATTTCACCTAATTCAATACGGAGTCCGCGGATCTTTACCTGATGATCGATGCGGCCCACATACTCGATAACGCCGTCAGCACGCCACCGTGCAAGATCTCCCGTCTTGTACAACCGCTCCCCGCCACCGCTTCCGAAGGGATTGGCAATAAAGCGTTCCGCAGTGAGTTCGGGCCGGTTCAGATAACCACGCGCTACCCCGATGCCCGCGATATACAGGTCGCCGGTCACACCAGTAGGCACAGGCGACATCCATTCATCCAGAATGTACAGCCGCATGTTCGCGATAGGGCGTCCGATGGGCACTGAGGCATTGGAGCGGCCCCGCTCACACTGCCAGAAACTCACGTCAACGGCCGCTTCCGTAGGTCCGTATAAGTTGTGCAATTCCGCATCGGACTTCGCGAAGAAACGTTCCTGCAGTTCGACGGAGAGGGCCTCTCCGCTACTTATCACGCGCCGCAAGCTGGCGCAGCGTTCCAATCCGCCATCCTGCACAAATGCGTTCAGCATCGAGGGCACGAAATGCAGAGTTGTGATTTGCCTGGTTGCAATTACTTCCGCCAGATAGCGGCTGTCGCGGTGCCCGTCGGGGCGGGCCATGATCAACCTGGCCCCGGCGATCAAGGGCCAGAAAAATTCCCAGACTGAGACATCAAAACTAGGCGTGGTTTTTTGCAGAACATGGTCGTGTGCCCCCAAGCGGTAAGCTTCCTGCATCCACAACAAGCGGTTGAGAACCCCGCCGTGCGTATTGATCGCACCTTTGGGAGTGCCGGTCGAACCGGATGTATAAATGACATAGATGCTGTTTTGTGGATCGATTGCGGTTTCCAGATTCTGGTCACTTTGTTCAGCGATTTCCTCCCAATCACGATCCAGACATATCACGCCGGAACGGGAGGGCAAGAGGTGCAGAAACCGCTCCTGGATCAGAATCACCGGCGCCTGCGCGTCTCCAAGCATGAATGACAGCCGCTCTTTGGGATAGGCAGGATCGATGGGAACATATGCTCCTCCCGTTTTCATAATGCCTACGAGCGCTATCATCAGCTCCAAAGAACGCTCCAAACAGATAGCGACGCGCACCTCGGCGCCTACTCCCAACACCCTGAGCTGGCGTGCGAGTTGATTCGCTTTGGTGTTCAGCTGGCAGTAGCTTAGCTGCTGCCGTTCATATTCGACCGCTGTGGCTTCGGGAGTCCGCATTGCTTGTTGCTCAAATAGTTCGTGAATGCACCTGTATCCGTCATACTCCCGCCCCGTCTGGTTCCATTCATGCAGAACTTGCTGTCTTTCCTCCTCTCCTAACATCGACAAGGCGCCGATGGCCTGCTGCGGGTCCGATATGATCGCGGCTACCAACTCTTGGTAATGGCCTAGCAATCTCTGGATGGTTGGGGGATTGAACAACTGCTTTCTATACTTCGCCGCAATTAGAAGTCCTTCGGCGGTTTCCGTAACCTCGAGGACTAGATCGAACTGTGCCGCGAGCTCCTCGTTCGCGAGTCTGCTTACTCGAATTTCCTCTCCCAGATCCAGTTCGGGCAACGGGGCGTTCTGCATCACGAACATCACCTGGAATAGAGGAGTTTGACTAAGAGTTCGCTCCGGATGGACTTCCTCGACCAGCTTCTCAAATGGCACATCCTGATTTCCGAAAGCGTCTATCGATATCTGGCTCACTTCACGAAGCAACTCACGGAACGTCCTGCTGCCGGAGCCCATGGGAGTGCGCAGAACAAGGGTATTTACAAAGAATCCGATTAACGGCTCAAGCTCTTCCAAATTTCGTCCGGCGATCGGGGTGCCTACGGCGATGTCAGTTTGGCCGCTATACCGCCATAACAGGACATTGAAGGCGCTCAGCAACGTCATGAACAAAGTAACGTTGTTTTCGGCGCTGATCTTCTTCAGTTGGTGTTGCACTTCTTTGTTGGTCAGACGCGTCTCGCCCCGCCCGGCATGGCTCGCTGCTCTACCGCGCGGATGATCGGTCGGCAGTTGCAACACTTCCAATCCAGCCAACTGCTTTTGCCAGTAAGCGCGTTGCTGATCAATCGCGCCGTTTTCGACCCATTCTCGTTGCCAGACCGCGTAATCTCCGAACTGGAACGGAAGATCGGGAAGGATAGGCGTGCGGTTTTCCCGGTAGGCGCGGTAGGAAACGGCAACCTCTCGCACCATTATTCCCAGGGACCAGCCATCTGAAATGATGTGGTGCATGGTCAACTGAAGCACATGTTCATGCGGCCCGAGACTCACGATCAGGCAGCGGAGCAGTGGCCCCTTTGCCAAATCAAATTCCGCGCTGTGTTCCTGCCGTAGCAACTCTCGCATCCGCGATTCGGCTTCAACCGGCGGCGACTCGTGCAGGTCAATCCGCTGGACAATTAGCGGGCCGCTGTCTTGTGCAACTTGGATTGCACGGCTCCCCACCACAGGGAACGTGGTGCGCAGGATCTCGTGACGCCGAATCACGAAGATGAAACTATCTGTCAGAGCTTGTATGTCGAGTGGTCCCTCTAAACGGATAGCTGCCGTAATGTGATACGCGCCTGAACCTTTCTCCAAATGCTCGAGGAACCAAAGCCGTTGTTGACCATAAGACAGCGGGGCTCCGCATTCGCGTCTTCTCGAACCAAGCGTGGGCAAAGCAACTCCCCGTTGTTCTCTTTCTTGCGACTGAATTTGCCGCGCCAAGTCCGCAACCGTCTGGCACTTAAATACAGTCTTAACTGGAATTTCCACGCCCCACAGTTTGCGGATTCGCGATACTAACCGCGTGGCTAAAAGCGAATGCCCGCCTGATTCAAAGAAGTTATCGTGAACTCCCACTCGCCGTACCCCGAGTACTTCCCGCCACGCTTCGACAAGCATTTCCTCCACTGCCGTGCGCGGGCTTCCTGGTTCAGGGTCGAATTCCCGATCGCTCAAGCCGACAGATGGAAGCTGGCGGCGTTCAATTTTTCCATTTGCTGTTCTGGGTAAGGCCTCTAACTGCACAAAAGCGCTGGGGACCATATACTCCGGCAACTTCGCTTTAGCAAACGCCCTCAAAGAAACATCGACATTTGCGTTCTTACCGTTCGAGCCTGTGACCACATAGGCCACCAAGCGCTTGTCGTCGGTTTTATACTCCCGCAACACAACGACCGTCTGTTTGACGGAATCATGTTGTTCCAGCACGGCTTCAATCTCGCCCAGTTCGACGCGGAAACCTCGAACCTTTACCTGCTGATCCATTCTTCCCAGAAACTCAATTGTGCCGTTCTCAGTCCACCGAACCAGATCGCCTGTTTTGTATAACCTTTCTCCTCGCGCGTCGCTGAAAGGGTCGGCAACGAATTTCTCAGCCGTTAGCTCAGGCTGATTTGTGTATCCACGTGCCAGCCCCGTACCTCCGATCAACAACTCTCCAGGCACTCCCACTGGGGCGGGCTGCATGTTTGCATTAAGCACATACACCCGCGTGTTAGCCAGGGGACGGCCAATGGGAATCGATTTCTCGGACGCTCGAACCTCGTGGGCCAGGGAATAGATTGTGGTTTCGGTCGGGCCGTACCCATTCAACAGGGACTCGCTTTTCGACCGCAGTTCGTGCGCCAACTCCGCCGAGAGCGCTTCGCCGCCGCACAGCACGCGAAGACCTCTGTCTCCCGTCCAGTTCTCGGCAAGAGATCGCCATGTAGCCGGGGTTGCTTGCATAACGTTGGCATGGGACCGAGACAACAAGTCTGCCAGCATCTTGGGATCGACCACTTGCTCGGCCGACGCAATCACGACCCGTGCGCCGCCTATCAGTGGCAACAGCAATTCCAGCGTCGCTATATCAAAGGACAGCGAAGTCACCGACAGAAGCACGTCGCGGGCGCTGATTCCTAGCCTCTTACGGAAAGACCCAAGAACGTTGGTAAGTGCAGAGTGGAGTATCGCCACTCCTTTGGGCTTCCCGGTTGAACCTGAGGTATAAATCACATACGCAATATTTCTCGGCGACACAATTGGACGGAGGTTAGACATCTTTTCCTCATCTAGGTCTCGGCAATCTTCGTTAACCATGATGACTCGTGCCTGCGTCTCACGCATCCGTTCAGCCCCAATCTCCTGCGTTACGAGCACCAGGAGTGCACCGGAATCACGCAGCATGAAGGTGAGCCGATCCTGCGGGTATGCGGGATCGAGCGGCAGGTACGCTCCTCCAGCCTTCAGGATGGCCAGCAGTCCAATGAGCATCTCGGGTGATCGTTCCACGCAAATGCCGACCAGCGACTCTGGACCAACTCCAGATTGCCGCAACCGATGCGCCAATTGATTGGCCCGGCGATTCAAGGTGAAGTAAGTGAGTCCTTGCTCCTCATACTCCACGGCGACAGCTTCAGGGGAGTATTCCGCTATTTCTTCAAAGATTTCATGAACACATTTATCTGCCGGATCAGTTGCCTCCGTTTGGTTCCACTCCACTAACAGTTCGCGGCTTTCTGCATCCGCAAGCAACGGCAGTTCGCAGATGTCGCACTCTGGGCCGGTCGCTATCGCCTCCAGCAAGTTCGCGTAATGCCCCGCCATTCGCTCGATCGTCGCTACTTCAAATACGTCACTCCGGTACTTAATCGTTACGGCCAGACGGCCCTGCAATTCGGAAACAGTCAGCACCAGATCCAAGTCGGTGGCATTGTGTTCTACAACCATGGTCTCGAAGTGGATGCCAAAGACTTCTGCCCGAACCCTTTTCTGTCCGGAGGCTACGGCGGCAAGGACCCCATCTGACAATGATGTTCCCGTCTGGCTGACGAACATGACCTGAAACAGCGGCGGTCGGTTGAGCCGTTCCGGATGAAGCTTTTCCACAATCAAAGGAAACGGATAGTCCTGGTGTTCAAAAGCCGAAATCAGGCACTGTGAAACCTGCTTGACGAACCCGCGGTAGCTTTCAGGATCAAACGACTTCAAACGAATAGCGACGGGGTTGACGAAATAACCCACTGTACCCGCAAAATCAGCCCGTGTACGCCCAGAAACAGGCGTGCCCACAACCACGTCGTCCTGGTTCGTGTACCGGTGCAACAGCAGTTGAAATGCCGAAAGCAGAACCGCAAACTTCGTTACTGTGCATTCCTGCGCCACCGTCAGAAGCCGTTCCGAGACCCGCCGATCTATGACGCAATGAACATTTGCCGCATGATAACTGGGCTCCGCAGGCCATCGGTGGTCCACGGGAAGATCCAGCACCGGCGCCCCAGCAAGCTGCTCTATCCAGTATGTGCATTCCGATTCCGCCTTTGCAGACTTCAGTCTGTCGTGCTGCCATCTCACGGCCTCGGGGAATTGGCACCGCACCGTAGGCAATTCGCGGGTTTTTAGCTGAAGTTCATTTTGATAGGCAAGGAACAGCTCCCGCATCAGAATTTCGAGAGACCAGAAATCTGCGACGATGTGATGCAAAACGAGCAACAGGATCTGTTCGCTCCCACCTCTTTCCAGCATCCTTACCCGAACCAGAGGGCCTTTCTGTAAATCGAACGGGCCATGCGCCTCCTGCTGCACGAGTGCCGAAATCTCCGTCTCCGGCCATCCGTTCACGTCAATCGCACGAAAGTCCGGCGGTAGCTGCTTTCGAACAATCTGCACCGGTCCTGCGGATGTATCTTCAAAGACAGTGCGCAGAGCAGCATGCCGCGCCGTCAGAACGTCGAAGGCTTTCTTGAGTAGAGGTTCCTCGATTCTCGTAAGGAGACGAATGCTTCCGAAGATGTTATAGACGGCGCTGTTGGGGAATAAACTATGCTGAAACCAAAGCGCCTGCTGGCCGTAAGACAGCGGAATCGCCTCATCGGCAGCAGACGCTTTACAGGAAGGGGCGGCAATGTCTCTGGCTGCCGGGTATTTGATCTCCCCCAGAATTTCCGCGGCCAATTGTTCAACAGTTACACCTTCGAGAACATCAGCGACAGATAGCGATATGTTGAATTGCTCCTCTATCGAATGAACCAGCTCAGTAGCCTGTAATGAGTCAAGGCCAAACGACACTATCGGTCGATTGTTCGTCAGATTCGACCGATTGATTCCTCTTTTTCCCTCCAATCTGGCGAGAAGCCAAGTCTCGATGTATTCCGCATTCGCAGGCAATGACCCAATAGGCTGGGGGTTGTCGGGCGCAACCACGGCGGCCTTCGACTCCTGCCACCCCCCCAACACAACCAGCTTGCCTTCAACAAATGCATCGCGGCATGCAGCACGCTGTATCTTTCCACTCGATGTTTTAGGAATTGTTCCTTTCTTGATGAAGATGATCGCATGGAGGGCAACGCCGTGTACTTCAGCGACTTTATCCCTGACCTTTGCCGCCACGGAATCAATTTCTGGCAGGATGGCGCGATCCGTCTCCTGTACGACGACCGCGCGTTCCTCTCCTGCAACGGTGACGGAAAAAGCGGCTCCGCAACCAGGACGCAGAGACGGGCAGACGCTTTCGACAGCGCTTTCTATATCCTGCGGATAATAGTTCACTCCCCGGATGATAATCAGATCTTTCAGACGTCCCGCAACGAATAGCTCCCCATCCAGTACGAATCCCAAATCGCCGGTTCGCAGGTAAGTACGTTGCGGCTGGCCTTCGAGCGTCGCCCCAAAGATGGTCTTGCTCTCCTTCGGTCTTCCCCAGTATCCCGTTGCCACACTAGGCCCGCTCACCCATATTTCAGCAATTTGTCCCGCGGAACAGGGTTGGAGGCTGGCGGGGTCCACGATGGCGATTTCCTGGTTCACTAAGCTTTGGCCGCAGCCGACCAGGGTATATTCGTCGGACGGTTCTTCCGGCTTCCCGTCGACACGCCCTTTCCCGACTCCTTTTGCAGAAAGGGTCTTAACTACGGGCAAAGCGCTCTTTCTCCCGCCGGCAACCATGAGCGTAGCCTCCGCCAGCCCGTAACACGGAAAGAATGCTTCTCGCTTGAACCCACACCTGCTAAAAGCTTTGGAGAACGCATCTATCGTTGCAACTCGAATCGGTTCAGAGCCATTGAATGCGACGGTCCACCTCCCTAAGTCGAGATCAGCCTTCTGCTCTTCCCTGATTTTCCGCACACAGAGATCGAACGCAAAGTTAGGCCCGCCGCTGCTGGTTCCTTTGTGGCGTGAGATTGCCTTCAGCCATCTAACTGGGCACTGCAAGAACGCAGCCGGCGACATGAGAACGGCCTCGATGCCCGCGTACAGCGGCTGCAAGACACCGGCCATAAATCCCATATCATGAAACATCGGCAGCCAGGACACATATCGGTCGCTCGCAGAATGTTCCACCGCATGGTGAATCAAAGCCGCGTTGCAGAGAAGGTTTGTGTGGCTAAGCATCACGCCCTTCGGCGCACCGGTAGAGCCCGACGTGTATTGCACAAACGCTACGCTGGACCCAGCCACGACAGGTCGTCTCCAATTGCACGCTTCCCCATCTGCGATCAAGTCCGTCGCGACCCCGACCATGGACCGCAGATATGGCAAGTCCGAGGAAAAGACATCGATCTTCGAGAGGAGGGACGACAAGCCGAGCAAGAACTTGCTGGCAACATCTTGAATAATGGAGTTCAAACGCAATTGAGAGCGGTTTAATCGTGGCGGATATGCCGGAACCGCGATAGCGCCCGCATACAGACACCCAAAGAAGCCTTCGATGAAGTCCAGGCCCGGGGGATAAAGAAGTACAACATGTTCGCCGCTGGCTCCGATTTGCTGCAAGCGCGACGCAATTGCCCTCGCTCGTTGGTCCAGCTTTTTGTACGTCAGCCCAACGCTTACTAAGTCGTCGTCTTCTATAAATCTATAGAGGAGCTTGTCTCCGTCGCATTCAGCTCGCCTCTGAAGCAACTCTAAGAGGGTCTCAGCTTTATCGATCGGACATCCAGCCTCAGCATATAGGTTCATAATGTGACCTGCCGTCGAGCACTTTCTTCTAAATGATGGCTGCGTGCATTCGCTGCCCCTCTTGCTGGTAGCGAGATGCCAGGTACTCGTATTGAGATGGCAGCGCACTAGCCAGATATTCGCTCCTTCTTCGAAGTTCCTTGAAGGCCCTGATGGCGCCAGAGTGATCCATAAACTCCAGCGTGGGTAGGCTGCTTGCAGGCCTACAACCTAGCCCGAGCAGCATGACACTGTAGGAATAGGCCTCGAATCCGTGATAGTTCGGATTGATGGTTTTGTTTGTAGGTAGACGGTGTTTCCAAAGCGCCAACCGTTCCGCCAGATCGGAAGGTACCTTAATGTCATGCTTGGTTGCTCGCCAGAACGGAGTCTCCTCACGCGTGCTGGCCACATAATGAAGGGTAAGAAATTCTCGAACTCCGTCGATGCAGTCCGCCACTGCCTTGTTGTAGCTTTTGATCGCCTGTTCATTTCTTTCGGCTGCGGGGAAGTAATTTACCAGTTCCTCAATTCCATGCTGTATGAAGAAAATCCCCGTTGATTCCAGCGGCTCGACGAAGCCGCTAGCAAGCCCTATGGCCACGCAATTCTTGACCCATGAATTCCTGTTCCGCCCAATCCGCATTTTGATATGTGATGCCTTGCATTTGCTGGAGCGCGCCCTCAAATGGGCACGGAATTCCAGTTCGGCGTCCTCGGGAGAACTGAATGCACTGCAATACACATACCCCGCGCCGATTCTCTCGAATAATGGTATGTTCCACGCCCATCCGCAGGTAAGTGCGGTAGCCGTCGTGTACGGGTTAATTCCTTCTTGTTCCCCATCTCTCGGCAACTGCATCGCTACCGCGCTATCACATAGCAACGAGTCGGAAAAAGAAACGAACGGTTCTCCCAACGCCTTGTTGATCAGCAGTCCGCGAAATCCGGCGCAGTCCACATACAAATCTGCACTCAACTGACCGTGGCGTTCGGTGTGTAGGCATGCGATACTGCCGTCTTCAGCACGCTTTACTTCCAGTACATCATCGAGAAGGTGCACCACACCGCGTTTTCTGGCGTACTCGGCCATGAATTGGGCCAGCAAAGCCGCGTCGAAGTGGTAAGCGTATGGATATTGGATTTTGAGATCTTCCAGAATCAATGCCTTATCGCTGGCAGGCGCATTCAGATAACTGTCGACTTTATGGTCATATACCCTTCCGTCCATGTATTTAGGAGATCTTCCAGCATCGCAGATTGCGGGCACTGTGAAACACGAATAATCGAAGGGTTCATCGAACCTCTTCAGCTTCAGCCACCATTCCGCGAGACTTCGGCCTTGGACGGTGTCGTATCTCTGGAAGGGGTGATAGAAATGGCGCCGTTCCCGGTTCCAATCCACGAATTTGATTCCAAGCTTATAACTTGCATGACATTGAGGCATCCAGTCCTCTTCTTTGAGTTCGAGAAACTGGAAGAACAGTTGCAGAGTACTGAATGTGGCTTCTCCCACTCCGATCGTGTTTATTGTCGGAGATTCCACTACCGTAATCTCCACATTGCTATCCAAGGCTTTTCGTAGATAGGCGGCGGTCATCCATCCGGCGGTACCACCTCCGACAATCATTACCTTGATTTTAGGCATTTTTTCTCTCCTCTTGCAGATCACCGTATATGCCTGGTTCTGGTTGGTTAATCGGCAAGGTTGTAAAGCCGCTGTTCACATAGGCCAGAGGAACGCGTTCACTGGTGTTAATGTGAAGCACCCGGCCAATCACAACGGTATGGTCGCCCGCCGCCAGGGCTTCTACTGCTTTGCATTCGAAACTTGCACAGACATCAAAGAGCAAAGGCACACCCGTTTCGCCGGGATACCATAAGACATCTTTGAAGCGGTCATCCCAGTTTCTTGCGAATTTGGAAGAGAGGTCTCGCTGCAGAGCGCTTAGGATGTTTATTCCAAAATACTTGTCCAACGTCAGGTGCTTTAGCATTCGGGAGCGGTAATCTATGCAGATCAGCACAAGCTGTGGGTCGAGCGAGACGCTGGTGAATGAACTTACAGTGATTCCTCGCGGCATGCTATCTGTACCGCAAACAGTCGTTACAGTCACCCCGGTTGGAAACTTGCTGCATGCGACACGGAAATGAGCATGATTTTGTTTAGGCGTACTCATGGCCTACCTTCCAGTCCTACTGTTCGTGTTGACGTTGATCGATGAGCACACGCCCCGGCGGCGACGCAACTTGTGATGACAATGAGCAGCGGCTTGGGGCTCATCATCCACTCAGCGTTCTTGAACGGCTGAATGAGGTTACCCCGCATGGAAAAGCCAGGGTTGATTGCCGGGGCCTCAGATTATGGTTGGCCTAAGGAAAAGCGATTTGTCATTCACTCCGAAGGACGACGGCGGGGTCCACACGCAATGCGAGGCGCGCCGGCAGATAGCATGCGACCAGCGACATCAATCCGAGTATGGCCGAGACGCCCGCAAACACGGCGACATCATTCGGACTTACCCCGACCAGAAAACCTTGTACAACGCGCGCCAGCGCAAAAGCCCCAGCCAGTCCAAAGCCCAAGCCGAGACCGACCACAACGAAGCTTTCTTTGAATATCATGCGGAGAATATCCCACGATTGTGCGCCAAGCGAGATCCGGATCCCGATTTCGCGGAAGCGTTGACTTACGGCAGTCGAAACAATCCCGTAAATGCCCACGAGAGTAAGCATAAGTCCGAGAAAGCCGAGGCCGCCGGTGACCGCGGCGGCGAGCCGAAACGCCAGCAAACCATTCAGCGTATTGAGCGCCTGAGTCATAGTTCGGACGTCAAAAATCGGCAAATTGGGCGCGCTGCCTCTGATTACGTTCAGCAATTCGGGAACCATAATGTCAGGTCGAACACTGGTTTGCACCTGTAAGGTCTGGTACGAACTGTAGTTCTGCGCAGCCGGGATGTAGAAGAATGGCGAAGTATCGTTTCCCATCAGTAAATATTTGCTGTTTTTGGCGATGCCCGCCACTTCAATCACATGTTGTCTATCGCTGGACATCTTAAACGTCTTTCCGATCGGATCGTCGCTGGGCCAGTAGCGGTCAGCCATCGCTTGATTGATAACCGCCACATGCGGGGCTTGCTGATCATCGGAATCGGAGAAGGCCCGGCCCCGTAGGATCGGTATGCCCATCGTCTCGAAATAACCGGGAGTAACAATGTTGTATACGGCTGAAGGTCGCGGCTTCCCCTCTGGTGGTGTGAAGGTCGACACTTCAAGCACGGCAGAGTTGAAGTAATACCCCATGGGCACGGAAGCGGCAAAACTAGCTGACTGGACTCCCGGCGTATTCCTTATTGTCTGCAACAGTTTCTTATACAAGGCCACCCCTTCAATTTCGCTGTAGCCAATGCCGTGTGGATCCATACTAAGGTTGATTACCCTGTCTGGAAGGAACCCTAGGTTTACATGTTGAGCTTCCTGGAGACTGCGGACAAACAGGCCCGCAACAATGAGCAGCATGAGGGATCCGCCGACCTGGGCCGCTACAATCAACTTGCGAAGCCTATGACGCCCAACCGAGAGAGCGCGTCCGCCTTCGCGCAGAGTGCGATTGATATCAATGCGGGAAGCTCGCAATGCTGGGAACACCCCTACCAGAACTCCGGTGGCTAGTATGGCCAGAAATCCATAAGCAAAGACACGCCAATCAAGTCCAAAGTCCAGCAACACCGGCAAGTCGGTTTGCAAAGGAATGGACTGGATCAACCTACTTAGCCACAACCCCAGCACGATTCCAATCGCCCCGCCAACCACCGCAAGCAAGATACTTTCCGTCAGAAGTTGGCGAATAAGCCGCATGCGCGCCGCGCCGAGAGCTGTACGGATCGCCATTTCATGTTGGCGGCTGCTGCTACGAACCAGCATCATGTTCGCAACATTTACGCAAGCCAACGCCAGTACCAAAGCGGCCAAAAAGAGGACCATGCCCGATAGTCCCGCCATCTGATTGGATAGTTGTGGCTGCGGCCTCGCCGAAGACTCTGGGTAGAGGGTGATCGAAAGATCTTCGTCGCTTTCGGGATGTTCGCGAGCGATATTTTGAGCCGCGATGTTGAGTAAGCCCTCAGCCTGCCGAATGGTGACATTCGGCCGCAATCGCCCCATAGCTGAAAAGCTTCGGAGATCACGATTTTCCATGAAATTGGGCGGCTGCGTTGAGAAAGACGCCATTCCCAAAGGCACATAGGCCTGAGTTTCCAGCATCGAATACACGCCGTGAAACTTCATGGGCGCAACGCCCACGATTGATACCGGACGCCCATTCAGCAAGGCTTTCTTCCCAACCACGGTAGGATCGCCACCAAACTGGCTCTTCCACAATGAATACCCGAGAACCAGCACTGGATCGGCGCCCTCCACTTGTCCTTCGGTGGGTAACAAAAGCCGACCGAGGTGGGGACGAAGACCTAACATCGTAAAATAATTCCCGCTAACGTAAGCACTCACGACGCGGCTGGCCCTGCTGTTGACCGTCAGTCCATCTATGCCAATTTGTGAAGCCGCCACATCACTCAACGCTTCGCTACATTGACGGCGTATATCCTGAACGTCTGGATAAGAGAACGCCGAGTGCAAATCTCCTTTCTTCTGCTGGTAAGCGAGCACCACCAATTGACCCGGATCTTTTACCGGCAATGGCCGTAGTAAGAACGCATTGACCACGGTAAAGATTGCGGTGTTAGCCCCGGTACCAACTGCCAATGTCAGTACGGCAACGAGCGTGAGCACTGGGAACTTCTTCAACATTCGCAGCCCAAAGCGCGCATCTTGTAAACCGAGAGTCATCACGAATATCTCCACTACATGGACGGCGTATTGTTACATGGATATCAGGGGTTATTGTTGCTTTGGGCGGCGCCAGATTCTGAAGTGCACTCGTTTGCCATGCGAACGTCTTCTTGCATCTTCAACCTTAGGCTGAGTGGCCGCATATCAGTCCAGACTTCACGGACATATGTCAAACATTCTTGTTTTGTTCCCATCTTGCATTCCTTCCATCCCGGCGGCACCTTTAGGTGAGCAGGCCATAAGGAGTACTGCTCTTCATCATTGATAAGGACCTTGTGTGCGGCAAGCTCTGCGTTGTCGTCTTCGCTCATAGTTCCTCCTACTTTTTTGGGTCGAACCCGTAACATTTGTTCCCCAGGATTACCCGAAGGACAAAACTTAGGCATTGATCTCCAAATTGGCAGAGTGACGTCTTTAACCAAGCGCAGGCGGCCGATTGTGTGGCTTGAAGCTCCGCTCGGAAATGAGAGTGTAGAAATTCGCATCCATCTCTTCCGCTAGCAGACGGTCGAATTTGGTCGCATTCGAGCGATAAGTTGATCGGCATGTTCCCGAACCAGCGCGTGCGAGAGGGACTCCACCGTCGGAAATTCAAACAGCATGGAGTACGAGATTCTTACGTCAAATTGTTCCTCGATCGCATTGACGACTTCCATCGCTCTTAAGGAATTCAATCCCAGACTCAGAAAATGGCGACTGGCGGGAACAGCCGCGGGTTCAGCGTTGGTAGCGCGCGATACCGCCTTGGCAATCACCTGTGCCATGAGCCGCCTAAGCTCTACGTGCTCCGGTAAGATCGCAGCGGGCGGCTGGTACGCGTGCCCGGCCAACTCAATGCCGGTTTGGCTATCCGACTGGAGGCGTGCACCGCTCTGCTCTTGGCTCAAGGCGGACCGCTGCTCCTCCACTCTTAGAGTGTGTGCGTCGTTCACTGCGACCGCGCCGGCCACCTCCAGCTTCGGTCGCACACTTTCCCGACACTTTTCCTTTAACCAATACAGCGCGGATAGACCCTTAAGGGCTTCATCGGTGTGGACTCCGAAGTCGATCAGGCACGCTATTTCGTTGACTCCGGCCGCCTTCAACTGCTCCACTGTCTCAAAACACGTTTCGGGCGTACCAAACAAACCACTGGTTCGATAATAACGCTCGAAGGCAAAGTCCAGCGCGTCCTGTCGTTCCTTATTACTCAGTTCGTCAAGCGCCTTCATACCAACCCGCCAGAGATCGGTAGAACTCCTTAGGTACTCGATAAATGGTTTGCGTACGGTGTTCTTAACTTCATCGTAATCCGTTCCCACCAAAGTATGCAGCATGAGCGTGACATGTCCCTGGTCCGGATCGTGTCCATTTCTTGCCCGCGCTTCTCTGTAGGATGCAATCTTCACGGTCAGTTCCCCAATGGACTGAAATAGAAGCGCAGTCAAAACATTCCAGCCTCCCGCACCGGCTTCAACGAAGCGCTCCACGCCACCGCTGCATGTGATCCAGACCGGGAGCTCCCGCTGCTGCGGTTGAGGATAAATCTTTATTTCCGTCTGCTCCCCATTTCCATTAGGAACGACGATCGAATTCCCCCGCCACAGTTTCCGGACATCTTCCAAGCTTTGGTACAACATCTGGAGGGATTTCTGGTAGTTGGGGGGGGCCAGGACGAAGTCGTTTGGATTCCACCCTCTTGCAAACGCCAAGTCTACCCTTCCCCCGGACAGATTATCTACAACCGACCATTCTTCAGCGACGCGGATGGGGCTGTGCAAAGGCAACACCACGCTTCCTGCGCGGATTCTAATTCTCTTCGTCGTCATCGCCAACGCCGATGCCAGTACCGCCGGATTCGGAAAAATTCCACCAAACGCGTGGAAGTGGCGTTCAGGAATCCAGACCGCCGAGAATTCATGGTCGTCCGCAAATTTCGCACCTTCCAGAAACAAACGATATTTATTCTGCCGAAACTCCGCTTCGTTGCTGGAAAAATAGAAGATGCTGAATTGCATCGGCCTTTGGATGCCGTTTTC
This sequence comes from Acidobacteriaceae bacterium, assembly GCA_003140075.1. Classification (GTDB taxonomy): domain Bacteria; phylum Acidobacteriota; class Terriglobia; order Terriglobales; family Acidobacteriaceae; genus Sulfotelmatobacter. The sequence goes on from PLIO01000243.1 coordinate 20,792, forward strand.
TGGAGACACCGCCCGCTTTCCGCTCTGCCGCGTGATGGATTCAGCCTCTTGAAGCCGCTCCAATTTGCAGGAAAGAAAGTTCCGGCGGCACACATCGCGCTGCAGTTTGCCACTGGACGTCTTTGCAATGCTCCCAGACTTTACAAATTCGATCGCGAAGATCTCCAGTTCATGGTTCTCCGCTACTGCCGCGCGTATTCCGTCGGCCACCCTGCCCAAGTCCACACCGCCAGCTTCAGATCGCTTGATTTCACAAACAATCACCAAGTGCTCCTCGCCACCAAACTCCACCGAAAAAGCGGCGCCGCAGCCCCGACGAATTGCTCCGTGGCTGCGCTCTACGGTCAATTCGATGTCCTGGGGATAATGGTTTCGCCCGTGGACAAGGATCAGGTCTTTCAAACGTCCAGCAATGTACAGTTCGCCTTCGTGTAAGAAACCTAAATCCCCCGTGCGCAGAAAGGGTCCCTCCCCGGCATCCCTCGTATAAGCTCGAAAGACCGAATCGCTGAGCTCCGGTTTCCTCCAATAGCCTTGACACACGCTTGGACCAGCTACCCAGATTTCGCCCACCTGGTCCGGAGGACAACGCCTTAGCGACTCGGGATCTACTATGGCTATCTTCTGGTCCTGCAGTCCCTGTCCACAACTGACTAAGACGCGCTGAGTCTTGCCCCCTGGCATTGACGTCTGAACCACGCGATGTTGTTCAAGAGACGAGGCGTCAAAGCTCATGTTTGAGCCGGCTTCTCCTTTCCTTGAACAACTTACTACCAGGGTCGCTTCGGCCAAGCCATAGCTCGGGCGGAACACTCCTTCACGGAAACCAACCGCCTCGAAAGCCCGCAGAAACTTTTCACCAGTCCCTGGACGAACCGGTTCCGCGCCATTCACAGCAACCTTCCAACTGCTCAGGTCCAACGCTGCCTTTTGCTCGGCGGTCACTTTCTCTACACAAAGGTCGTAGGCGAAATTAGGGGCGGCGCAAAATGTTCCCTGATATCGCGATACCGCGTCTAGCCAACGCACCGGCTGTTGGATGAATGACGTGGGGGACATAAGAATGCAATGGCCCCCGACATAGATCGCGCTTAGCACGTTACCGATAAGTCCCATATCGTGATAAATCGGTAGCCACGACACCAGTACCGTATCCTCGGAGTGTTCACACGCTTCCCGCATAGCCTCGAGATTGTGCATAAGGTTGGCATGGGACACCATAACGCCCCGAGGTGATGCCGTCGAACCCGAAGTATATTGAAGAAACGTAACATCGGTACTTAGCATTTTCGGCCCGTCCCAATCATCCGTCGACTGATCAGTCTGAGCCAACAGCTGGTCGGTGTTCAATAACTGCAATGAGGGTGATCCGTTTAGCTGAGGCATGGCATGCATCTGGTTGCCGATATTCTCAACGGTCACGATAAGATTTGCCTGGCAATCCTCCACGATCGAAAAGAGACGATCAAGTTTGGTATTGTTGCGAGGCGGGTAGACTGGAACCGGAATGACGCCGGCGCACAAACATCCACAAAACGCCGAAACATATTCCAAGCCTGAGGGATAGATTAACAACACACGTTCGCCCGGCTTCGCTCGGCTTTGCAACGCTTTGCCAATAATCCTCGCCTGCCGGTCAAGGTCTCGATAAGTAAATGAGACGGCCGGCTCGTGATCAGGCAGAAAGGTGAAGGCGGCCTTACTGCCTTGATAAACCGCCCGCTTGTGCAGAATCCCACTCAGGTTGCTACCAAGACTGACATCCGACATCTCGTCCACTCCCTATGCGGAAAGGCTGACTAACCGCCTATGCAACTCACAGCCGATGGCAGTTGGTCAATCGCTTCGCCCAATGACCTCAAATGGGTTGACCGTGCGCGTACCGATTCCACGCTCCGCTATCTTCATTAGCCAGGGCGACACGCCTAACTCACAAAGCGCGGCGTGTTTCGAGCTCCCAGATATTCCAAGCACTCGCAGGCGCGCTCCAGCACATCGTCTTCCACTGCAAAGCAGAAGCGAAGCATTTTCATGTCGGCATCCCTGGAGCAAAAGACGCTTCCCGGAATGGATGCGATTTCAAAGTCCTCAATGACCCCCGTCATCGCTTCTAGGTCATTGCGATAACCTAGTTTCTCGTATCCGGCAAGCACATAGAACGCTCCGTCGGAAGCAGGCACACTGAATCCGGCGGCCTGCAAAGCTGATGCAATTCGGAGGCGCTTTCTTTCAAATAGCGATTGAATGTCACTAAAGAACCCATCCCCAAAAGACAGGCATTCCGCTACTGCATATTGCAATGGGGCAGGAGCACATAGATAGGTCTCATCGGCTTTAACTCGCAACGCGCCAATGACACTTTCAGGCCCAACTAGCCATCCCACTCTCCATCCTGTAACTTGAAGCGTCTTTCCGGCTGAAGAAAGAGTAAGTGTGTGATCGAACATCCCCGGCAGGCTGGCCATAGACACATGTGCCTGACCTAGACCCACCATGTACTCGTACACCTCGTCACAAACGACCACGACGCCCCCCTCGTGGCACACCTCTCCAATCATTTCTAGCTCGACCCGGGAAAACACTTTGCCGGTCGGGTTATGGGGATTGGCCATCACCAGAAGCTTCGTTTTGTTGGTGATCGCCGTTTCCAATTCATTTGCCAGAAACGCCCAGCGTGGCGGCCGGAGACGAACAAATCGAATAATGGCGCCACGCTCACGCACTTGCCGCACATGGTATTGATAAAAGGGCTCGAACATCACCACTTCGTCTCCCGGGTCCAGAAAGCACTTGCAAATTGACTCGAAGGCTCCGGTTGCGCCGCAGGTGGCGAGCACATTGGCCGGAGTAATTGAAACGTGGTTGTAGGCTAAATACCGCTTCGCGATCGCGGTCCTGAGTTGTACGACTCCCTCGCACTCTGTATACCAGTTTGCCCGCGACGCGATTGCTCTGTAGACAGACTCGATTACTCTCGGGTGCGGTTTCATGTTGCAGAGGCCCGGCCCCAAGTTGGCGCACTGCCTACTTACTGCCAATGCCATCGCCGACCGGAATCCGGATGGCTCAGCTGCTCTGGCTTCTAGTCTCAGCTTATTCAGCATGTCATGTGTGCTCTTTTGCTTTCGCCGGCAAGAGTGGGTCACAGGTTGTTAGCTCTGATTGTCTTAGTCGCATCAAGACCGCATCTTGGGGGCGTTGCGACAAGAAGATGAAATGCGCCGGAGTCAACAAACACGCGGCCAAGGACGCAGCGCTTAGAAGAAGGTCGACAATACTTTTGTTAATCGGACATTCTAATTCTTAAACTCGAGCGGACCGATTCCCGTATTGCGCTCTTTAAACGTGAAGCTAAGCACTCGCTTTTGGGCGGCTTTTGCCAGCGTCTCTCCAGCCTAAAGCATTATCACAGTGAGTAGACGCGATAAGAATATTGCTTTTCGTGATTTGCGGCAACTCTATGGACGGTTCACCCCGATCAGGTCGGCGACAACCCGAAGCCGTCTGCAACATACACCGTGTGTCGCGCGTTCGCACAGGCAGGCTGCCGCCATTTGACTCCCGGTGGTGCCCTTACAGTATTCACCACAATGCCGGGCAGTCATTGTCAGGCTATACACTCGCTTTACTGGCGCGATAGACGTTAAGTAAGTACTGAGAGTTACAGATATTGACCGCTGCTTATATAATGAAATGCGTTATTCTTGTCGTTCCGTCTATTTTTGTTACGAATGTGGAACACACGTCTGCAGCATTGAATGACTGCGCGTGATATCAATAGGTTTCACCTTTGTTGTAATGTTCGGAGTGTGTGCGCAATGTAGCCGTTTCTAGAAGCGGCTGTTACGAAAATAGAACATTACGATGGAGCGATACCTGGCTGTGACAAGATTACCGTCACGGTTCGCCGCGGATGTCATTGACTCGGCCCGGCATTATAGGGAAGCAAGTAGGTCGCACGTCCTTAACATGACGTTCGCAACATGTGCTCGAGCCGTTGCGCTGCCAGGTTATACCGGCCAAACAGTACCTGAGGCCACCCGATAAGTGTGCTCTGTGCGCTATTGTAGCGATGGACATTGGTATGGCAGATGCAATAGACCTCAAGACTGAGATTGCGATCGCTGGTGGTGGAATCGCCGGCATTGTCACAGCCGGTGAATTGCTCAGCGCTGGTCACCGGGTTTTGTTAATTGACAAGGATATCCGCGAGAGGTTTGGGGGGCTGGCAAAGCAATCATTTGGTGGAGTGCACATGATCGACACATCGCATCAGCGCCGGCTTGGGATTAGCGACTCTCCGGAACTCGCTTGGCGGGACTGGCAGAGTGTCGCCGGCTACCAACCGGATGATGAGTGGCCCCGGCGATGGGCTAGGTTCTATTGTGAGTATTCGCGCGAATACATTTTTGAGTTTCTGACTGCCAAGCGAATCAAGTTCTTGCCCCTGGTCAATTGGGCGGAGAGGGGAATCTACGGGCCGGGCAATACGGTTCCACGATGGCATGTCGTTTGGGGTACAGGGTACGAGATTATTGATCGCCTGCTCGGAGCGCTGCAAACCCATCCCCATCGGTCGAAGCTAGAGTTGCTCTTCGATACCGAGGTCTCAAACATTGAGGTCGAGAACGGGCGCGTGGTTGGCATTCTTGGGCGCAGAACGGATTCCGGCGCCGGGATTAGAGTCTCTGCCGAACATGTCGTCATCGCTACGGGCGGTATCTGCGGAGGCGACCTCAGCCGGTTGCGCGCCAACTGGTACAAGCCGTGGGGAGATCCGCCGAAGAAACTGCTCAATGGCGCGCACGACTACGGGGATGGGATGCTACATGATCGTGTCGCCGAGTTGGGAGGCGCGGTTACGCATCTTGACCTTCACTGGCATTACGCAGCGGGAGTCCATCACCCCGCAAAGCGCCGTCCCGATGACGGTCTCAGCCTGGTACCGCCTCGTTCGGCGCTTTGGTTTAACGCGCGCGGTGAGCGAATCATGACCCCTGGACCGATGCCTGGATACGGCGACACCCGCCATCTAGTCGAAAGCGTGCTTCGACAGCCCGGTCAATATTCATGGCAGGTCATGAACTGGAAAATTGCCATTCGCGAACTTGCCGTTTCCGGATGCGACTATATGACAGCGTTTCGACACAAGAAGCGCCTTGCTTTAGCCGCCGGAATCCTGTTTGGGAACAAGCCCCTCGTCGAGCGCCTGATTCGCGAATGCCCGCAAGACTTTGTTGTTGCAGATACGCTCGACCAACTGATGGAACGGATGGATGGCCAGAACCTCTACGGCAACCGCCTTAACTGCGGACAAATGACGGCAACCATCAGAGCCTGGGATGAAATGATCGCTCGCGGACCCGCTTACCACAATGATGACCAACTGCGGCGCATTGCCAACTTCCGCTCTTATCGCGGCGACCGCATACGTACATGCAACTTTCAGCGAATTCTTGACCTCCGAGCGCGCCCGCTGATTGCGATTCGGGAATTCATTCTCGCGCGCAAAAGCCTGGGCGGAATCCAAACCGACCTTCAGTGCCGCGTATTGCGCGCCAGCGACGGGCAGCCGATCACCGGCTTGTATGCGGTGGGCGAGGCCGCCGGCTTCGGCGGAGGCGGCATTCACGGCAAAGGCTCGCTCGAGGGCACCTTCCTCGGCAGTTGTATCCTTACGGGACAGGTAGCGGGGCGAAGCATAGGAAAAGCCTGACCCTGAACAGCACCTACAGGAACTCGCTACCTTGAGCTCGAATACTGTATGACCGACGTGCTCAGAGCTACACGTGTCGACAAATATTGTGGCGGACACCAACTTACATTGACTAATACAGGATACGGCGGAGCATGTTATAAAGCACTTATAGAACCTAATAGTTAGCCACTTATTTTTGTTGCAGTAGTTCCGGCTTTGTGGCAATATGCTCCGATGTCGGTACCGCGAACAGATAATATTTCGCTCGCGTGCCCTAGTTCACGGGCGGATTCACCCCACAGCGCAGTTTTCGGGATTGTCGATAACCGCGGTACCTTCCCGATCATTCGCTACTTAGAGCGGCCAGTTCCTGCCACTGCGGAAGTTCTGGCGCTGACGGAAGGAGACCCTCCAAACCAGGTTTTCCGCTTCACCAGTCCCTGCCAAAACGCGCGGTGCGCCAATTTTCGAAATGGTGAATGCAGCTTGCCGGATCTTCTTCAGGAACATGCACCGGCCGCCGGCAATAAACATGTCGCGTGTCCTATTCGAAGTACTTGCAGATGGTTTCACCAGCACTCTTTCGAGGCCTGCGCACGGTGCGTGGCTATTGTGACGTCCGAGTATGCCCTGGCAGGCCAAGAGTTGCGCGGTCCGTTCGAGGAGTCCAGCCCGCTGATAACATCATCGTCTACTTTGGAAGCACCATCGACACCTATCAAGGAGGAATGAACATGCTGACGCAAGTCACTATACCTACACTAGTTGCGGAGACAAACACGGCCGAGTTATCCAACAAGCTGCAGCAAATTCGTCGTTTGCGAGTCGATCGAGTGCAGCCCGGCTCGCGGCATCTGCAGTCTGCGCTGGAAACCGCCAAGCGCAAACCCGGCGCTCCGACCGCCGACGTATCGTATATCTTCATTGGTCTTTTGCCGTCGTAGGACGGATGACTGTTTGTGTATGTAGCCAATACATTTATTCTAAAAGCCACGTCCACGTGCAATCTGCGCTGCGGCTACTGCTATATGTTTGAGCAGGCCGACAGGTCTGCCGAGTACCAGCCGCCTGTCATGGACAGCGCGGTGCTTCGTTCGGCGGCTTGCGCCATTGCGGCCTACTGTGCCAAGTTTCACCAACCCAAGGCCCTTATTGTTTTCCACGGAGGTGAGCCTACACTCGCCGGCCCGGCTTGGTTTCGTCAGGCGGTGCAAGTCTTCGGCGCCCACATGCCAGCCGCATGCTCCACTTCCTTCGCCATGCAAACCAATGGGGTATTGTTGAACGACGATTGGGTGAATCTTTGCGCAGAGCTAGAGATCGGCGTCAGCATCAGCTTGGACGGTCCGCCCGCTGTGCACGACCGCCAGCGTACAAAGGCCACTGGTGCCGGGTCTTACCGTGATGCGGTTGCCGCAATTCAGCGCATCCAACGCCATGCTGGAATGCAGCGACTGTTCGGCGGCGTGTTGTGTGTGGTGAACCCCAGCGAAGATGGCCGCGCTATTTATCGTCATTTTCGTTCGCTCGGAATCGAAACCATGGACTTTCTGTTACCGGTGGAAGCCAACTGGGACCATCCACCATCCGGCTGCGCCAGTCCCACGCCGTTCGCCGATTACCTCATCCCAATCTTCGACGAGTGGTGGAGCGAGAACAACCCCAAGGTTCGCATTACCTATTTCGATAGTTTGCTTCACCTGCTGGTGGGCTCCCGAGTTCATTCCGATGCTCTCGGCGGCGACCCGCTTACGATGGTAGTGGTCGATTGTGACGGGAGTATCGAGCCGGTCGATTCGCTGCGCGCCTGCGGCAACGGATTCACCAAACTGGGATTGAACACGAAGGCCGATCCTATCGAGCGCGCCTTTCAGCATCCTACGTTTCAGTTGGCGCTGGCAGGCCAGGAAGGCTTATGCGCAACCTGCCGCAGATGCGAACTGCGAGATATCTGTGGCGGCGGCTATCTGCCGTCACGATTCCGGCAAGCCAACGGCTTCGATAACACCAGCGTCTATTGCGCCGACCTCACGAAGCTAATCCATCATGTGGTGGATGCCTGCGCCCTTCACCTCACATCCGTAACCTCACAGCCATGCGTATAGCGCTTGTAAACATGCCTTTTGCCTCTGCCGCGCGCCCTAGTCTAGCGCTAGGCCTGCTGCAGTCGCTGGCCAATCGGCGGGGTCACAACTGCTGTTCAAAATACTTCAACACCTTGTTTGCCCGCTTGCTTGGCTACCAAGCCTACCGCAAGATGGCTGATTACTTTCCCGTCCCGCTGCTGGCCGGCGAATGGGTGTTTTCACAGGCCTTCTACGGCCAGGGCATTTCGTCGTGGGACGCGTACGAACGCAATGTTCTTGACGACCCTCTACTCACATTGCCCCTCGACTCCCGCAACCTAGTGCAAGCCGCGCTCCGACATACCCATGAGTTTCTTCAGCTCTGCCTGCAGAGCTGCGATTGGTCGCAATACCGGATGGTCGGATTCACCAGCACGTTTGAGCAAACCATGGCCAGCATGTGTCTGGCGCGACTTATCAAACGGCAGCACCCAAACGTCACCATTGTCATGGGCGGGGCGAATTTCGAATCCGGCATGGCGCAACCTTATCTACATCTTTTTCCGTTTGTGGATTACATCTGCTGTGGCGAAGCTGACGTGAGCTTTCTCCAACTCTGCGAGGCGCTGGAAAATCAAGCCAGCCATTCCGCCCCGCCCCAAGGCTTCCTATCCCAGGCATATTCGCAGACCACACACCCGCCCAAACTGCAAGACATGGATAGCCTACCCTATCCCGACTTCGACGATTTCTTCCGCGCAGTCCGTCATTCCGGTGTCGATGCTGCGATGATTCCAATGGAAGCGGCCCGCGGCTGCTGGTGGGGCGAGAAATCTCACTGCACGTTTTGCGGGTTGAACGGGCAAAGCATGCGCTTCCGGCAGAAATCCACGGGCCGTGTGGCCGCAGAAACCGCCTATCTGACCGCCCGTTACCAGCCGCAACTCCTGTCCTTTTCGGACAATATTCTCTCGCGCGATTACATGAAGAACCTGCTGCCCCAGTGGGCCTCCGATAGCGAAGCATCGCAGACCCGGAAGTTCTTCGAGGTTAAATCGAACATGACGCGTGACGAACTCGTTTTGCTGAAACAGGCGGGCATCGCCTTGATTCAGCCTGGCATTGAAAGCTTAGCGGATCGCACGTTGCGCATTATGGGCAAAGGCGTCACGGCCGCCCAAAACATCGCCTTGCTGCGATGGTGCATGGAGATTGGCATCGAAGCGCATTGGAACTTGATCTATGGGTTCCCCGGTGAAGATCCCGCCGGCTTTGGCGCGACCACGGAACTGATCCAAAAGCTTTCTCACCTCAGTCCGCCGCAAGGGTGCTTTCCCATTCGAGTCGATCGCTTCAGCCCGAACTACGAACGCTGGCAACAGCACGGGTTCCGATCAATCGCGCCGGTCCGCGCCTATAGTCACGTATTCGCCGCCGCACCCGAGGACATTGCCCAACTGGCCTACTTTTTCGATTACGAACACGCGCAATCGGCAGCCCTTCCGGAACTCGCCGCACCCATGCGAGCTTTCTGGGACCTGTGGCTACAGCACCACTCCACTGGGCGCGGAGGCGAATTTGCTGTCGTCGAGACCGGCGCCGATGGTTGCACAGTTTCCGATACACGCTTTAACCGCCGAGCTGAGTGCTGGCAGCTAACATTGCCTGAGACCAGCGTTTTGCTGGCCTGCGACCTGCCCGTGGGACCTCGCCGTCTCACACCTCACCAGAAAGAGACGCTGGAAAGCCTGCTGCGACGTGAGATTGTGCTGGAGTGCGGCGACAAGCTCATCGCCGCTCCACTCATTCCACAGAGCATTCGCGAACAATTCAGATACGTACCAAATGCACTGTCCGATGAGAACCGCTGTTCCCTCCTCCAGCGCTAATACTGCATGTCGCCTCCTTTCAATTTATGACTTCCAACGTGGTACGCACTGAAAACGCCTTCTGAAAGACGTCGATGTGGCATCGCCGTGAAAGGGCCGCAGCGCCAGCTTCGGCCGGGAGATTCCTACGCTCTCGACGCTCTCCGCGTCTTTGAACATGCACCCATTTTTATGGCGTCGCCAATGCCAGCGACAATTTCTTGAACGTAAGCTACGGGATTCGCGGTATTGCTTACAACCGTCGCGTCGCTTTAGTATCGCCTTGATTCGGGCGGTCATGGGTTAGCGCCAGGCTGACTGGCATTCAGACCCTCACGACCGCGTTCTTCATCGAGCATTCACTGTCTGTAAAAGGCATGGCAATCTCAAAGGCAGGCCCATCGCTTGCAAACAAACACTTAGCCGCAGCGTTCCTGCGCAGACTGCGGAATTTACGCCAAACGACACGAGTGTTCTTTCTCAGCTGAAAGCTGGCCGCATGAGAAGTTCTCGACGGCTACGCTACTCAGTTTCTTAAATCCTAGAGAGGAGCAGCTCAATTCTTCTCCGTGACCCCCAAAAATGGTCGCGAGTCTACGTGATTTACCCGAGTTTCATGGGGTAGTCAAGACGCGTATCTTGCGAATGATTGCGGGAAAGAGCCACCGTCCGGCTCCGTACTCGGACCAAACGGCGAATCGCGTGCCAAGAGTTCACAAGTTTTGCGTCTCTCCACATCGAACCTGGCGGGATAGACATGAACCCTGGCATGACACACATCGCCGATGTGGAGCGTTTGACATGGCAATGAAATCAGCAGCCGCTTACGGAATTTATTCCCAGAACATCGCTTTGAGCGATATTGTGCACAATCTAAACCAGGCCGGCTTTGAGAACGAAAGTATCTGTATGATGCTGCCTCCCGGCCATCCTATTGCATCGATCGTTCGGGACGCGAGCCTGTTTAATGGCGAAAAGGAAGCCAGTGCGGTGACCGCCGGACTGATTGGGTGGCTCTCGGAGTTCGGGGCCGTCCTGATTCCCACCGTAGGCTTCTTCATCCGATCACAGGCGTTTTTTCACGCTCTCATGGTAGCGCGCGAGGCGCCGGCACTCTGTGGAAATGTCAGAACGCTGGTGGGGCTCGGCTTTTCGGAGAGAGAAGCAGAAAGGTTCGAGGATCAACTCGGCAACCTTGGAGTCCTGGTGTACGTCTCCTGCGCGGAGGGCGCGAGAACACTCTGGGCCAGAGAAGTACTACGGCACACCGGAGCACAGGAGGCGGCTACGCTAGAAGAAAGAATGAGTGCCGCAGCCACGGCCTGACCAGCGTGTCCGAACCGCCATGTCGCGTCCCTGCTTCCCCGCAATCCCCATTCACTGGGCATCGGCTTGCTCCGAGGATCCTCCGGGTAGTCGGTTCGAATCAGCCCTACAGGAAAGACCCTAGAGTCATCCTACAGTTCTTCGTGTTATGAATCGATGTCACCTGTGGATTCCTCCTAGATTCACTTTTCAAACAGATGTTTTGATTATCCCTGCTTTTGGTGGTTCAGCGGTCTGCAGGAGAAGAAAATGAAGAGAAACAGCCAAGACTCGGCGGCTGCCGTTGCTGACGGCGCCTCCGAAGACAAGACAAACAAGAACAACGGGAATTCCGCCCTGGTCGCTCAACCAACCGCGGCCGATCTTAGCGTGATCTTGGGCAGCCTGCAAACCATGCGGGATGGCGACTTTTCCGTGCGACTTCCGGGATCCTGGACAGGACTGGCGGGGAAGATTGCCGATACTTTCAATTCCATTGTTGCCGCCAACCAGCAAATGGCCGGAGAACTGAAGCGGGTTGGGCAGGTAGTGGGAAAAGAAGGCCGGACGCGCGAGCGCACCCGGTTTCATGAATCCAGAGGCGCGTGGGGCGAGATGGAAGTTTCGATAAACACATTGGTTGAGGATCTGCTGCGCCCAACTGAGGGTGTGACCCGTGCCATCGCGGCTGTTGCCCAGGGGAACCTGACCCAAACCGTACGCCTGGACGTGGACGGACGGCCACTGGAGGGCGAGTTCCTGCGCTCCGCCAACATCGTCAACACCATGATTCAGCAGCTTAGCGTCTTCACCGCCGAGGTAACGCGCGTAGCGCGTGAGGTTGGCACGGACGGTAAGCTGGGTGGCCAGGCGCAGGTGCCTGGCGTGGCGGGCACATGGAAGGATCTCACGGACTCCGTTAACTCGATGGCCAGCAACCTCACCGGCCAGGTTCGCAACATCGCTGAAGTCGCAACTGCCGTTGCCAGCGGCGACCTCTCCCGCAAGATTACCGTCGATGTGCGCGGCGAAATTCTCCAGCTCAAGGAAGCCATCAACACGATGGTCGACCAGTTGCGTTCATTTGCCTCTGAGGTGACGCGCGTTGCCCGTGAAGTGGGAACGGACGGGAAGCTGGGCGGACAGGCCGTCGTCGTGGGCGTGGCTGGTACCTGGAAGGACCTTACGGACTCCGTCAACGCCATGGCCGGTAACTTGACGGCCCAGGTGCGGAACATCGCGGAAGTAACCACCGCTGTCGCCCGCGGCGATTTGTCGCGCAAAATCACGGTCGATGTAAAGGGCGAAATTCTCGAACTCAAGGACACCATCAACACGATGGTAGACCAGCTCAACGCATTCGCCGGTGAAGTTACCCGTGTGGCGCGCGAAGTGGGTACCGAAGGCAAGCTCGGCGGACAAGCGCAGGTGCCCGGAGTTGGCGGCACCTGGAAAGATCTGACGGACAACGTGAACTTCATGGCCAGCAACCTCACCGGCCAGGTACGAAACATCGCCGAGGTAGCGACGGCGATTGCGAATGGCGATCTTTCGCGCAAAATCACGGTCGATGTCCGGGGTGAGATTTTGCAGCTCAAAGAAACGCTGAACACGATGGTGGATCAGCTCAACCGCTTCGCCGGCGAAGTGACCCGTGTGGCGCGCGAAGTCGGCACGGAAGGGCGTCTCGGAGGACAGGCCAACGTGCCTGGCGTCGCTGGCACCTGGAAGGATCTTACCGACTCTGTTAACTCGATGGCCGGAAACCTGACCGGCCAGGTGCGCAACATCGCAGAGGTGACTACTGCGGTCGCACGTGGGGATTTGTCGCGCAAGATCACGGTCGACGTGAAGGGCGAAATCCTCGAGCTCAAGAACACGATCAATACAATGGTGGACCAGCTCAACGCGTTCGCCGGCGAAGTGACGCGTGTGGCGCGCGAAGTCGGTACCGAAGGCAAGCTGGGCGGACAAGCTCAAGTACCTGGAGTGGCCGGCACCTGGAAAGATCTAACTGACAATGTGAACTTCATGGCCAGTAATCTCACCGGTCAGGTGCGAAACATTGCCGAAGTCGCCACCGCCGTGGCTCGCGGCGACTTGTCNNGCCCGCGAAGTGGGCACCGACGGCAAACTTGGCGGCCAGGCCCAGGTGCCGGGAGTGGGCGGCACATGGAAGGACCTTACCGACTCCGTCAACTCGATGGCCAGCAACTTGACCGGCCAGGTGCGCAACATCGCTGAAGTAGCTACAGCTATCGCCAGCGGTGATCTTTCGAAGAAAATCACGGTCAACGTTAGCGGCGAAATTCTGCTGCTCAAGGAAACCATCAACACCATGGTGGACCAACTCAATGCGTTCGCAGGCGAAGTAACGCGCGTGGCGCGTGAAGTCGGCACGGAAGGGCGTCTGGGCGGACAGGCCAATGTGCCGGGTGTGGCCGGAACGTGGAAGGATCTTACGGATTCTGTAAACTCGATGGCCGGGAATCTCACCGGTCAGGTGCGCAACATCGCTGAAGTCACAACCGCTGTGGCCCGTGGCGATTTGTCACGCAAGATCACGGTCGACGTAAAAGGGGAAATTCTCGAACTCAAGAACACNNGTGAACTTCATGGCCAGCAACCTTACCGGCCAGGTACGTAACATCGCTGAAGTTGCCACGGCCATTGCCAACGGGGACCTCTCGAAGAAGATCACGGTGGACGTGCGTGGTGAAATCTTGCAACTGAAGGAAACGCTAAACACGATGGTCGAGCAATTGCGCTCGTTCGCTGCGGAAGTGACGCGCGTGGCGCGCGAGGTCGGCAGCGAAGGACGGCTTGGCGGCCAGGCCAACGTGTCCGGTGTTGCCGGAACATGGAAGGACCTTACTGACTCCGTGAACGCGATGGCCGGGAACCTCACCGGCCAGGTGCGCAACATCGCCGAAGTCACGACGGCCGTGGCCCGTGGCGATCTGTCGCGCAAAATCACGGTCGACGTAAANNCGGGAAGTGGGTACGGAAGGCAAGCTGGGTGGCCAGGCGCAGGTGCCCGGCGTGGCTGGAACCTGGAAGGATCTCACGGACAACGTGAACGTGATGGCTGCCAACCTGACCGAACAGGTGCGTGGCATCGTCAAAGTCGTGACTGCTGTCGCCAATGGTGAGCTGACCCAGAAGCTGACTGTGAACGCGAAGGGCGAGGTTGCGGCGCTGGCGGAAACCATCAACAACATGACGAATACGCTGGCGACCTTTGCCGATCAGGTTACAACCGTGGCGCGCGAAGTCGGCGTGGAAGGACGGCTCGGCGGCCAGGCCAACGTGCCCGGCGCTGCCGGGACCTGGAAGGATCTCACGGGCAACGTGAACCTGCTAGCCGACAACTTGACCAATCAAGTGCGGGCCATCGCTGAAGTTGCCACCGCCGTCACCAAGGGCGACCTAACGCGCTCCATTCAGGTGGAAGCCAGCGGCGAGGTTGCGGACTTGAAAGACAACCTCAATACCATGATCGACAATCTGCGGCTCACGACGGATCGCAATACCGAGCAAGATTGGCTCAAGACGAATCTGGCCCGCTTCACCGGCATGTTGCAGGGGCAGCGGGATTTGACGACCGTAGGACGTATGCTCCTCTCGGAACTGGCGCCTCTGGTAAGCGCGCAGCAAGGCGTGATCTATCAGATGGGCGGCGAGGAGTCTACGGAGATGATGCTGCTTTCGGCCTTCGCGGGTGACGGCGAGGATGGACATCTGCGACGCTTGAAACTGGGCGAGGGGCTGGTGGGGCAGTGCGCGGCGGAAAAACGGCGAATGCTGATCTCCGACTTGCCGCCCAATACGGTTGCGATTCGCTCCGGATTGTTTCAGGCCGTTCCGCGAAATGTGATCGTGCTCCCCATCCTGTTTGAAGACCGGGTCAAGGCCGTGATTGAGCTGGCCTCGCTGAGTAGTTTCACCACCTCTCAGCTGGCATTTCTGGAGCAGTTGACGGCCAGCATCGGCATCGTGCTTAACAGCATCGAGGCCACCATGCAGACCGAGGGACTGCTGAAGCAGTCCCAGCAGCTGGCCACCGAACTCCAGGTGCAGCAAAAAGAATTGCAGCAGACCAATGAGCAGCTGGCACAGAAGGCGCAGCAGCTCGCAGAACAGAACGTTGAAGTCGAGCGCAAGAACCAGGAAATCGAGCAAGCCCGGCGAGCCCTGGAAGAGAAGGCCAAAGAATTGGCTCTCACTTCGAAGTATAAGTCTGAATTCCTGGCCAACATGTCCCATGAGTTGCGGACACCACTTAACAGCATCCTGGTGCTTGGCCAGCAGCTCAGCGATAACCCGGATGGCAACCTGACCCCGAAGCAGGTTGAATTCTCCCGCACGATTCATGGTGCTGGAACAGACTTGCTGAACCTGATCACGGACATTCTTGATTTGTCGAAAATCGAATCCGGAACTGTCTCCGTTGAAGCCGAGGAGGTCTTCTTCGCCAGCATGCTGGACGCAGTGGAACGTCCATTCCGGCACGAGGCGGAGAACCGGCATCTCAGTTTCGAGGTGCAGACCGATCCTCACCTTCCCCGGAGTGTGGTCACCGACGCGAAGCGGTTGCAGCAGGTGTTGAAGAACCTGTTGTCCAATGCCTTTAAGTTCACCGAAGTCGGAGGTGTTCGCCTGTCTGTGTCGCAGGCCAGGAGCGGTTGGACCGGGGGTCACCCGATCTTGGGCAATGCAGCGTCCGTGGTGGCCTTGGAAGTTGCTGACACGGGCATTGGCATTCCATTCGAAAAGCAGCGGATCATTTTCGAAGCGTTCCAGCAAGCAGACGCCGGCACCAGCCGTAAGTATGGAGGCACGGGCCTGGGGCTGGCGATCAGCCGCGAACTGGCCAGTCTGCTTGGAGGAGAAATCCAGTTGCGCAGCGCCCCGGGACGGGGCAGCACATTCACTCTCTACTTGCCGCAAACCTATGTGGGGCCTTCCACGTCGATCGCGGCCCCGGTAGAGGGAGGATTCCGATCGTCAATTTCACCAGCGCAGTTGACCGTAGCGGGGGTCGCGGAGCATCCAGTCGAGAAGATTGCAGACGACCGGGACAATCTGCAACCCGATGATGCCGTTTTGCTGATTGTCGAGGATGACTTGCACTATGCCCGGGTGTTATGCGATCTCTCCCGGGACAAGGGCTTTAAAGTTCTGATGGCGACACGAGGTGCGGAAGCCCTCGCGTTGGCCAAGGAGTATCATCCCACCGCGGTCTCACTGGATGTTTTTCTGCCCGACATGCTGGGCTGGACGGTTCTGAACCACTTGAAGCAGGATCCAGCGACCCGGCACATACCGGTTCAGATGCTGACGCTGGACGAAGACCGGCGCCACGGCCTGGCACGGGGCGCGTTTGCATTTGTGACAAAACCGACCACGCCGGAAGGGCTGGAGAAGGCATTGGCCCGCATCAAGGAATATTCCGCTCCCCGTCGCAAGCGATTGTTGGTGGTGGAAGACAATCCGGTCGAGCAGCTTAGCATCAAGGAATTGCTGGGTTATGAGGACATTGACGTCACTGTCGTTGCCACCGGTGCCGGGGCGGTACAAATTGTCAGCGAGCAGGTCTTTGACTGCGTGGTTCTTGACCTTCGTCTGCCCGACATATCAGGCTTCGAGGTGTTGGAGCGATTCCGTGACACTCCGTCGCTGAGCGACTTGCCGGTGGTAGTCTTTACGGGTAAGGAACTTTCGCCGGAGGAGGATTCCCGGCTGCATTTGCTGGCACGCCGGGTGGTTGTAAAGGGTGTGGAATCGCCGGAACGCCTGTTGGATGAGACGGCGTTGTTCCTGCATCGTGTGGTCGCCGATCTTCCCGGGGAAAAGCAGCGACTACTCGACCGTTTGCACCACTCTGACGACGCCCTGGTGGGGAAGAAGGTGCTGGTAGTCGACGATGACGTGCGCAATATCTTCGCCCTCAGCAGTGTGATCGAACGTCGTGGCATGACGGTGATCACTGCCGGAACTGGCCGGGAAGCGATCGCCAAGCTCGACTCTACCCCAGATATTGCGATCGTGTTGATGGACATCATGATGCCCGAGATGGATGGCTACGAGACCATGCAGGTAATTCGGCAAAACTCTTCGTTCCGGCGCTTGCCTATCATTGCCCTAACCGCGAAAGCGATGAAGGGAGACCGCGAGAAATGCCTTGAGGCGGGAGCGTCGGAGTACCTGGCCAAGCCCGTCAATACCGAGCAATTGCTCTCATCGCTGCGCATGTGGCTTCACCGATAGCAATTACCGCGGCATGCGTTTGACAGTCGAGACCTGAGTGGGAGGACTTGTAGGTCATGAGCACGAACCAGAAAGTCAACATTCTCATGGTAGACGATCAGCCGGCCAAGTTGCTCAGCTATGAGGTCATGCTCGGTGGACTAGGCGAGAACCTGATCAAAGCCACTTCCGCGAAGGAGGCTCTCGACGTTCTGCTGAAGAACGACGTTGCCGTGGTGCTGATGGATGTGAGTATGCCGGAGCTCGATGGTTTTCAATTGGCTGCCATGATTCGCCAGCATCCGCGTTTTCAGAGGATGGCAATCATTTTTGTATCGGCGGTGCATCTGACCGACCTGGACCAGCTCAGGGGATATGAACACGGCGCCGTCGATTACATCTCTGTTCCGGTGGTGGCTGAACTTCTGCGCGCGAAAGTCAGGGTCTTTGCCGAGTTGCACCGCAAAACGCGGCTGCTCGAAACGCTGAATCGCGACCTGGAGCAACGCGTACTCGAACGCACTGAAGAATTGGCCCATAAGGCGGAATTGCTGCTGCAGCTAAACATGGAGCTGGTAGGCAAGAATCAGGAGCTCGACGCCATTATCCACACCGCGCCGGACATCATCTTCAGTCGCAAGGCAGACGGGTCCAGGGATTACATCAGCGACCGGTTTTATGACTTTACCGGCGCTCCCCCAGCTTCGGCGAAAGGTTTCGGGTGGTTGGATTATGTGCATCCGGAGGATAAACAAAAGGCCATGGCGGACTGGATGCGCTGTGTTGACTCGGGGGCAAACTACGAAGCGGAGTATCGCCTCCGGTCCAGAGACGGTTCCTATCGGTGGTTCCGAGCTCGCGCGCTTCCAATTCGCGATGACGGGAAAATCGTGAAATGGTACGGAACCTGTTCGGACATTCAGGACAGCAAACTCCTGGAACAGTCGATTCGCGACAACGCGTCAGAACTGGAGAGAATGGTCGATCGGAGGACGGACGAATTGCGGCGCCTGTCAATTCGGCTCATGACGATGCAGGACCAGGAGCGCCGCCGGCTGGCGCGCGATCTGCACGACGGGTTAGGACAGGAACTTGCCGTAGCCAAGATGGTACTGGACAAAATGATCCTGCAGAAATCCGCGCAACCGCCAGAGGAAGAGTGGACTCAGGCCAGCAGCATTGTGGATCGTGCCATTCAGCAAGTCCGCACCATGTCTCACCTTTTGCATCCCCCCTTGCTCGATGAAGTGGGTTTGCTCTCGGCGCTTTCCTGGTACGTGGAGGGGATCACAAAGCGCAGCGGCATTGAGACGTCTCTCGAGGTCCAGCCCCGCGATTTTCCGAGGCTCGCAGCCGACGTCGAGACCGCTGTTTTCCGAATCGTTCAGGAAGCACTGACCAATGTCTTCCGGCATTCGGAAGCAAGCAAGGTGTGGATTACGTTGGTCCAAAACGAAGAAAACATCGTGGTTGCAGTGCGGGATGATGGCAAGGGAGTCGACAAGAGAATTGCCGAACTGCAACCGGACAGCGTTGGAGTTGGCATCGGAGGCATGAAACAGCGCGCCAGGGAATTTGGTGGAGACCTGCGGTTGACGAATGCCCACCCCGGAACCCTCGTCGAACTCACGATTCCGCTTCGTTCGGTGTTGCGGGAGCCAAGCGCCGTCCTGACGTCCTGAACGGAAGTGCCGGCAGTTGTTAGCGCGCGACGGCCGCGATTTTCAGCCATCCATACTGCCGAAACTGCATCCGCCGAAGTAACGACCTCTCACAAACCCTGTAGACCGCTGGCAGGATTCCCCTAGTTCTCCCGCACCCGCTGGTTCGCTTTACAGCAAAAACCGGATGGAAACAAGCCCAATTGGAAGGTTAGTGTTGAGTTCGCAGAAAAATTTGATCGGTTGCTCGTTTCGAGCAAGGAAGAGGTCCGCTTATGACAAGAATTGGTTCCGCACTGCCGAGATGTCTCCTGGTGCTCGGTGCTGGGCTTCTGCTCTGCGCCGGCATGGCCTGGTCCGCTGATGACAAAGATCAGTCGGACATCGACAAACGCCTCGATGCCTCCGCGAAGGTTTTGAACGAAATTATGGCCACTCCCGACAAAGCGATTCCAGACAAAGTGATGAGCGATGCGAAGTGCGTCGCGGTCATTCCCTCGATGGTGAAAATTGCTGTCGGTTTCGGAGGCAGTCACGGCAAAGGCGTCGCTACGTGCCGCACAGAAGCCGGCCTCTGGAGCGCTCCCGCACCGATCACTATTACAGGTGGAAGCTGGGGATTGCAGTTGGGCGGTCAGGCTGTCGATTTGGTGATGATTGTGACGAATGACGATGGAATGCAACATCTGTTGTCGAGCCACTTCAAGCTGGGTGCGGATGCTTCGGCGGCCGCAGGCCCCGTCGGACGCGATACCGGCGCCGACGCAGACTGGAAAATGAGGGCAGAAGTGCTTTCCTACTCACGAGCACGGGGCATTTTTGCGGGAATTGACCTGAACGGTTCCGTGGTCACGCAAGACAAAGACGAAACTCGACTTCTCTACGGGAGCTTTGTTCCGTTTGCCGACATCCTGAACGGAAAGGTCCGCCCCAGGGAGGCGAGCGAACCATTCCTGTCCGCGGTCAGGAGATATTCGGGCCAAGCCAGGGAACACGGCGAACTGAAACCGGCGCCGGGGACTCCCGTCACCGCGAGCCGGTGAGGCGAGGATCTCTGATGGGTCTTTGTGAGGCCTGGTTTGTTCCGCCAGCCGGGTCTCGTATCTTCAACCAGGGAAGACAACCAATAAATTGGAGGCTTTCATGTCGACGATTCTACTGATCTTGCTTGTGCTGCTGTTGCTCGGCGCGCTGCCGACCTGGCCATACAGCAGATCTTGGGGCTATTACCCCAGCGGGGACTCGGTCTTGTGGTCGTGGTCTTACTTGTATTGCTGGTAGCCGGACGGCTGTAAAGTCGTCGAGACTTTCGACTTTTTCCCGCGGAGCCAGGCCTTCGTGTTGGCGAATGGTGGGGGCATAGCTCCCACCATTTTTCGTTTCAAATGTCGCGGTTGTGCCTTCTCTTCGAGCAGCCCTTATTCGCAAGGAAATGTTCTGCCTCGCCGCTTCAGAATAAAACAGCGTTAACTCCGACCAGTTGTACAGCAAGTCTGGCAATCAATTACAGGAGCATCCTGATGGGCTGAGAACCTCGGTGTCGCTACTCTCTCAGTGGAAGTTGAAAGCTCCCGGAATCATCGAGAGCCATTTAACCAGCACTCTAGTTTGATCGGAGGACACTACAGTGGCGACTTGCGTTATTTCCGCAACGGCAGCAAATCTGATTCCGGGCAAGCAGGAGGCACAGCGAGAATCCGAACACACCCTCATTCAGCGCGCACAGCGCGGCGACCAGCAGGCCTTTGCCAGGCTCTTTCAGCTTCACAGAAAGCGGGTGTATTCCGTTTGTCTGTTGATGACGAAGGATCTCGCTGAGGCGGAAGACCTGACGCAAGAGGCCTTCCTGCAAGTGTGTCGCAGTGTGGGCTCGTTCCGAGGCGACTCCGCCTTTTCTACCTGGCTTTATCGGGTTGCCGTGAACACGGTTCTGATGAAGCTGCGTCGCCGTAAAACCCCGCGTGTACTGTCCCTTGACGAGCCGGTGTCGTCAGAGTCGCCGTCTCTGCGGCGCGACGTCGGAAAAGCAGACCCGCACCTTTCTGGTGCGATCGACCGTATTGCATTGCGCCGCGCGATGCACGAACTCCCCGACGGATGTCGGAAGATCTTCGTCCTGCACGAGGTTGAAGGATACCAGCATCATGAGATTGCCCAAATGCTGGACTGCTCAGTCGGCAATTCAAAATCGCAACTGCACAAGGCGAAGATGAAGATGCGTGACCTGCTGTTTCCGAAGCGGAGAGTCTTGCGGCGCCCCGCAGCCAACCGGGCGATCGAAAGCCCGTCTCCGGACAAAAACCAACAATGATTGGCCTCAGGTTTCACTGTCGTATACCGCGCTAAGCAAGTAAAGCCGCAGGGAACGAAAACCTCCAAGCACGGTGGAATCAGGAGCCATTGCAGTAATCGGGGCAGAGCGTGAGGGTTTGGGCTTGCCTCCGACGTGCGGAGAAGACTCCTTGGATACTACTGAGTTTACGGTATTGCGGGCACGCGACTGAACTCCTATTGTGCAGAGAGGAAACAGGCTGGGAACGAGAAACCGATGCCAGGGAGAAAACATCTTCGCGGTGTGAGCGCAAAAGAGCAGCGGGAGTACGAACATATCAAGGAAAGCGCGCAGCGGTCCGGGCGATACGGGGACCGGGCGAAGGAAGTTGCTGCCCGAACAGTGCTGAAGAAGCATAAAGCAGAAGGCCACAACACGGGACAGTGAACAACAGGCCGGGTCCGCAGCGGCGGCGTGTTGCCCAGCCAAGATCTTAGCCGTGCTTACGTTTTGGGCGCTAATCAGGAGGAAGTACCGCTTGGTTCGCATACTTGTGGTAGACGACAACCCGGCGGTCCGGCACTATCTTCGAGCTCTCCTCGAGCAGCACAGTGCCTGGCAGGTTTGCGAAGAGGCTCGGACCGGAAGAGAAGCGCTGCAACGGGTAGAAAAGAATCCGCCCGACATGATTCTGTTGGATTTCCAGATGCCGGATCTAAACGGACTTGATGTAGCCCGGCAAATCACGAGACTCTTTCCGGAAATTCCCATCCTGATGGTCACCATTCATCTATCCAAACAGCTGGCCGAGGAGGCCCGCAAGGTGGGCATTCGTGGAGCCTGCGCGAAATCAGACGTTGGCTCCATTGTCGAGGCAGTTGACGCACTGTTGCATGCTGGAACCTATTTTCCATCGATCGGTTCGAGTGGCAACTAGGATCTCCTGTTGCGCGCGAAAATACAGTATTCCCTGTATTCGAGGCGCAGTAGTACCATGCTATTTTTACGGTTGCTTCACTTGGAAGTTCCCTTTTCCGCCCGGGGGCGAGTAGACTCCGGTGTAAGACCGGGGCAGAGTTGAAACCGGAGCCAGCCGTGAACTGTAGCGAATGGGTTTTACCAGGCTGCCTCAGAGAGCCAGAAGCGTTATGGCAGTGCGCATTCTGCTGGTGGA
Source organism: Acidobacteriaceae bacterium (assembly GCA_003140075.1). Lineage (GTDB taxonomy): Bacteria > Acidobacteriota > Terriglobia > Terriglobales > Acidobacteriaceae > Sulfotelmatobacter. The sequence continues at coordinate 43,085 of PLIO01000243.1, forward strand.
TGATCATCCCATCGTGAGGCAAGGCCTGCGGACTCTGTTGGAAGGACGGTCCGGTTGGGAAGTTGTGGGTGAAGCCTCGGACGGTGTCGAGGCCCTGGATAAGGTCGAAACTTTGCTGCCCGATATTGTGGTGCTCGATGTCACCATGCCTCGAATGAACGGCTTGGAGGCGTGCCGGCTGATTCAAAAGAGGCAAATGGGAGCCGGTCTGGAGGTTTTGTTCGTTACTCAACACGATTCCCCGCAAATGATGCGTGAGGCTCTGGACGCAGGGGCAAGAGGGTATGTGGTTAAGTCGAATGCCGCCCGCGATCTGTTGGAGGCGGTAGAGGCGGTGAGTCAGCATCGAGTTTTTACGGCATTGGCACGAAGTCCAAATGCTTCGCGTTGAAATTCCGTGCCACGAGTAGTGCGAGTTATCTGTCTCTCAGGTTGTGCGCGGAGGGCGAATGAAACTACGTATCTTGTTGGCCGACGATCACGAAATCGTACGCCGAGGCTTGTGTGCACTTCTCCAGAAACGCGAAGGATGGGAAGTGTGCGGAGAGGCATCCGATGGCCGCGAAGCAGTCGAAATGGCCAAACAGTTGAAGCCTGATGTTGTAATCGTGGACATCGGCATGCCATACCTCAACGGCCTGGACACTACGCGCCAGTTGTTGCAGTATGACCCCCACTTCAAAGTCATAGTACTGACCATCACCGATTCCGATCAGGTTATTCGTGAAGCTCTCGACGCCGGTGCGCGCGGCTTTGTGCTCAAATCCGACGCAGCTCGCGACCTGGTGGCTGCCGTCGAAGCCTTGCAGAGCAAGCGAATGTTTTTCACGCCACGAGTAAACGATCTGGTCCTAGCGGGCTTCCTGGAGAAAGGACATGCTATATCCCGGAACGAGCCGCCGGATCTGCCGACGCTGACTGCCCGCGAGCGTGAAGTTACCCAGCTTCTCGCTGAGGGGAAGAGTTCCAAGGAAGTGGCCGTACTGTTGAACTTGAGCACCAAGACCGTGGAAACCCACCGCAGCAACATCATGCGGAAGCTCAGCCTGCACTCCATCCGCGATCTGGTCGTGTACGCAATCAAGAACAACATCATCCAGATTCAGATGCCACAACGCCGTGGCACGCCAGAGACTACCGTGGCTTAGCATCCGAGCCAGCGTCGTTTCAATGGGCGGCTTCCACCTGATGGAACCCGCTCCCCATGCAAACCGTTAGTTTATTGATGCCGGGGCGTTACTGCGGAATATTTCTGGGCAACCCCCCGGACTCCAATTTGCGCATCGCGATATTGTGGGAGCACCATAGCATCATGTCCGCGGCCGCGCCTGGAAAAACTTACATCCCATTTCTCTCCGGTTCTTAACCTAAGATATTGGAATTCAAGGGATTGCGGATTTGGCAATCTCCGTGCTTGTGAATCAGCGTCGCCTTAGATTCATCGCACTTATTACGGCTCGGCTCTCCGGACCAGGGGCCAGCTTGCGCTGGTTCACTGTAATCTACGCTGGCTGTGAGTGAAACATTCTCAGACACGGCGCTCACTCCAGTAAGAACTCGCGGAGATCCCCGTTGACTTTTTACTGGGAGGTGAACCTTGAGCGCGCTTCGAATCCTTATCGCGGACGATCACGAGGTGGCGAGGAAAGGCATTCGCTCCTTACTCGAAAGCCATGCCGAATGGGAGGTTTGTGCGGAGGCTCAAGACGGTCGTGAGGCGGTCGACTATGCCAGCAGGTTGAAGCCGGACGTTCTCTTGCTGGATATCGGAATGCCTAACCTGAACGGCCTGGACGCCGCGCGGCAGATCCTGGCATTGACGCCGGAAGCTCGCATTCTCATCCTGACCGTACACGATTCGGAACAGGTGGTGCGGGAGGTACTGGCTGTTGGGGCGCGGGGCTTCTTACTGAAGTCGGATGCGGGCCGCGACCTGCTGGCTGCCGTCGAGGCTTTGCAGCACCGGCGAACATTCTTCACTTCGAGTGTGGCTCAGATGATGCTCGAGGGTTACCTGCGTCCGCACCACGAGGGCGGCGCTTCCGGACAACGTGTTTTGACGCCGCGGGAACGGGAAGTGATTCAGCTCGTCGCCGAAGGTAAGACCACCAAGGAAGTTGCCTCGGCTCTCAGTCTCAGCGTCAAAACCGCGGAAACTCACCGGACCAACCTGATGCGCAAGCTCGATCTACATTCGGTCGCGGCTCTTACTCTCTATGCGGTGCGGAATGGAATCGTTCAGATCTATTGAAGACGACCACGGCCTCTGCCGTCATCGTCACAACCCTCCGCCAGTAAAGCTAGATTGAGCCCTCGCTAGGGGATTTACTGGATACCGGCAATGCTGCGGTGTACGTAAACTCCAGGCAGTTGATTTGCATACACAGCTTCCAGGAAAGGAATGACTATGCTCTGGACTATCGCCATGTTGCTCTTGATCCTCTGGCTGTTAGGTATGGTCAGCTCGTACACGCTGGGTGGATTCATTCATATTCTCCTGGTTTTGGCAGTGATCGCAGTTTTGATCCGCCTGATCCAAGGCCGAAGCCCAGTACTCTGAGTTAAGGGAGCGCTCGGCACGGAAGCAAGCGGGCACTGGCCGCTTTGAAGAGATCCAAACACAAATCCAGGAGGAAGAGTCATGAATAAAGACCAAGTGGAAGGTAAGGTTAAAGACGTGGCTGGCCGCATCGAGCGCCAGGCTGGCGAATGGACCGGAGGCAAAGAGAAAGAGGTCCATGGGGCATTGAAACAAGTCGAGGGAAAGTTGCAGAACGCCTGGGGCAATGCGACAAACGCCGGAAGAAGAGCGACCGACAAGAAGGCGAACAAGAACCACGAACCCGTCGATGACTCAGTTGATACGAAAGTTGAAAGAGAAAATGAGGAGGATGTTCGCTCGCGGCGCCAGGTGAGCTAGCTATAACTGTGTAGCCATCGGCGGTGATTGCCATGGTTGCTCAAACTCCCGCTCTGCATTGTTTTGATTCTTGGGGCCTCATAAACTTGAGGCCCTTGTGGTTCTTATTCCTCGCAATGATATAAGTATTCTTTCCTTCTGCGTGAAGCTCGCTCAAACTTTCCACAACTGAGCCAAAGCTCGAGCCGCATCTGTCAACGCTCGCTTCTCCGCACTGGCTTGAGAGATTTCCAGGAGTCTTGCGCGCTGAAAGATGGGAGCCCGATATTGAGGCCTTTTGTTGGCGGCGAGATCGGACTGATGGATCTCGCAGACGGCCGTCTCGAATACACGTCTGAGATCTTTTGTGGACGGTGAACGCTGTGCTTCAATGTGGTGTCCCGCAATCTTGTATGCCATTTGGAGAGAACTCAACTTTCTGCACTCTCCGCACTGTAGAACGGCACCTACGGGACGGCAATACTGTGTAGCCCCGGTTCACCAGCGATGGTTTCCCTACTTGTCAGAGCGGGCAGGTTGTAGGGTTCTCTAGGAAACAACCGAGCCGCCCCCTGATTGCCTGAAACATTCAAAAAACGGCAGCCATGAACTGTTGGGGGAGGTTCCCGCGTCGCCTTACGTTTCTGTGCTGTCATTGGCCATCCTCGAAAGAGTTCGGTATTAAAGGTCGCTGGTCGGGGCGTGCCATCTTCATGCTCAAGAAGATGAAGTCCCGGCCCAACACGGTCAGGACCTCCAAAGCATCAGTGATCAATGCATCGAAAAGAAGAGCGAAGAACTACGAAGCGCGACGCTGACGGTCGCCGTGCTCGTCTTCTTCGTTTTCGTCTTGGGCCTGGCCGCCCTTCTTCGGCTGATATTGGCCGGACTGGCCGCTCTGTTGGCTGGGGCTAGACTGACCGCCCTGCTGACCATGCTGTCCGGACTGACCGCCTTGCCGGCCTTGTCCGGACTGGCCACCCTGCTGATTTTTCTTCTCCATGTCGTCTGCCATAAAAGATTCCTCCTGAGAAAGCGCGGGCCTTCCCACGCCTCCGAAATTCATAGTCATATGAACTTGGTTGCTGCAAGGGATTGAAAAGGTTGGGAGAGATTTTTGCGGCAGTGATCGCAATCAATTCAGGTGTCATCAGAAAGCGAAGACTAGATGGACATGATGCCAAGCCTTCCGCCTGTTTCCGCAAAAACGAGCGAGTTGCATAGCGGCCCTCCGCTCTGCGGAATCTTTCCGCCGCAGAAGGGAGGGCCTTCCAGTTCGTGTCAATGCGCAGCGGTGGTCACAGAACGACCGTAATTGCGACGCGAAAGCCAGGGTGAAGCAGATCAAACAGGAAATATTCACCATCTACATAGTCGATATAGCACTGATCTGTGTAGGCCCAGCCAACTATGAATGCGTTTCACTAGCGTGAGCTAACGTCCAACTGACTCTTGCGTCGGTTGGTCTGGATGCAAGGAGGTTACTCGCGACTATCCCGTACCGAATTGATTGAAAAGATGGTGAGCGCGGTAGGAATCGAACCTACAACCTACTGATTAAGAGTCAGTTGCTCTGCCAATTGAGCTACGCGCCCACGGCGGGAAGTCCTACCGGCGGGACAATCTGTGATTGTAGCATTTCCCGCGCACACGGTCATCGGCGGCAACGTGGCTGCGATTGGAAGTGCGCGTCCTAAGCAGAGTGAATCGCTCAGCCGGCGCGCTTTCAATCTCGGTTAGTGTTCGAAAAACAATGTCGACGTGATTGAGGATGTTCCTGGAACGAGAATGACGCCAATCCGGAACCTCTACGAACGCTGCCTCACTTCGGCAGCCAGCCCTCCTGAACTTTCGCTGACCACCGGACGACGCGGCGGCAACGCCCCGGGCCCCATCGCCGCGCGTCTCTCCACCGTTCCAATCACTGGAGCGTCCTCCATTCCATCGGCATACGCCATGGAGACGAACCTTTGCTCGGAACACAACCGGTCGATCAGCCGCTGCTGCCAACTGCTCAGCACGGCATGAGGAAGAATGGGAAAGTGACGGAACATCCAGAGAAAATAAATGCGCTGAAGAAAAGATGGCATCACATAGCGCGGGCCGATGGGTGTTTGCACCTGCACCACACCATCCGCCAATTTATCGATCCACATAACAGGGCCCACCTGAGTACTGAGTTTGGCCAGAGCGATTCTAGGGCCGCAATTATTGCACTAAGGTCGATGCTATGGGAAGCATTTATTTAACAAATTTCCACGGACCGACTGGGGGACATTTTCTGGTCGATACTCGGGGGAGTTTTCGGCTCCTTGGGGACGCTGCGACACCCTCCGGCATTTGGTTTTTGCACTATTAATGATGCAACAAGTGCGACCGTCTGAAGCCGATGCTAGGCGGGAATCTCCGGCAGTATATCTATCTTTCGAATCTCGGCCGCTACCCCAAAGTCCTTGCCAAGACCGCGTTCTACGCGCAATATCCGGGCATGACAGCACACCCAGCACTTCTCACCCGAGGTCAGCTCCGGCGGCAGGATGAGGATCAGTTCCACATCCAGGCCTTCCACCAAGGGGGCTTCGGCATAAAAGAATACACCGTTCGTGCTGACATCCCGGGTCTGGGCGCTCAGCTCCGCATTCCCTGCGCTGCTCCGGACGCGAACCGGCAGCCGCGTAACGATTCTCCCTCGAGAACGTCGGTCAATCTTAGAGATCATTTATTTGAATTTCGCAACAAACGGGGTGCACCGCGCTCCGCTGACGACTGGAATCCTCCACCCCGCAGTGTGCCAGTATAGAGCAACTTGCACAAATGAGTAAGAGTTCGACATTGTCTTAAAAACACTGCCAAGAGCTTCCTAGATTTCTGGGCGGCGCAGGCGAGCGGCTGGCACCACAAGCGCTTGCTCCATGGTCGGAACATTCGTGCTTCGCAGCTTGGCCTCGGCCTCGTGCAGCTTGTCGGACTGACTGGTCTGATAGTAGGCCTGCACCAGAAGCTCCAGGGTGAAGGGATTGTCCTGGTCATCTTCCAAATAGGTGATAGCTTCGTCGAACTTCTTCTGGTCCATCAACAGAGTTCCAGCCGCGCCGTTGTATGAGCCCAGGATCGCGTGGTTGCGGCTGCCACTCGCCATGGCCTCGAGCTGCTTCAGCGACCGGTCGGCCAACGCTGAGTTGCCGGCATGCGCCGCGCGCACGCTACGGTTGCGCAGAATGCGCGACAGTTCCTCATCTTTATCGGACTTCGAAATCGTGCGATGTCCCAGCGACTCCTCCGCGCTCTGCAGATATTTCAGGGCAGCGCTGTCGTCTGTCTGATACTCTGACAAGTGCCGGTACGCCTGGGCTTCCTGCAGGTCCTGCTCTTTGGCATGCGCCGTCTCCGCAATCTCTTGGAACAGCTTGTCCGCCTCGGCGAATTTGCCGTCGCGTACCCAGGTCATTGCCTTCTGCATGCTGTAAGCCAGCCGGTCGGCCTCAGTGTGGGCGTAGCGGATGGCTTTTTCGTACTCAATCCGCGCCTGCTCCTGGTTTCCCATCAGGGCGTAAGTATCTCCGAGGCCAACCTGAGAAGTAACAAAGTCCGGATCGATCTTCAGCGCGGCGCGGTAATGCTGTAGCGATCCTTCAAAATTTCCCGCCATGCGCAGCAGTTCGCCGTAGGAATCCTGCGGATTCGGTTCTTTCGGCAGCAGCCCAATGTAGCGATCCATGGCGGCAAAGGCCTTATCAAAATCTCGGCTGCGCGCGTACATGTAGGCCAAGTCGTTCAGCGCGGGCGGAAAGTTCTTATCGAGGGCCAGCGCTTTTTGCATGATTCTCAGCCCCTGCTCGTCGCCATCTTCCAGCAACAACCAGTTGCCGGCAAGATAGAGCACGTGCTTGTCTTTGGGATACAGCTCAAGCAAATCGTTCATGGCGGAAATGCCGCCGATGAAATCACCCTCCTGCACCTTGACGATCCATTCGATCATCAACTGCTCTCCCGGCGTCAGCTTGGGCGCGAGCGCCTTGGCCTTTTCGCGGGCCGCGCTCGCTTCCTGGGGATCACTGCTGTTGAAGGCAATCCAGGCCCAGGCCACAGCCAGATTCGGATCCGCCTTCACGGCCGCGCGCCAGTCGTCGTTGCAGCGCTCCAGGTAGAGGTTTTCATAGTCCTGCATGCCCTTTTCATAGAGCGAGCGCGCCTCGGCCGACGCGGTGGTCACCGGCATCGTTGTCGTAGCCGCCTGCTTAAGGTGGTGGGCATAAACCGGCGCGGCAAAGCACACGCCAAGAATGAGGACGCAGATCGAACGACGCATCAAGGTCTCCGGAACAGACGCTTTGAGGGAGGGATTACGACTGCAGCGTAACATCCGAGTAACCGCCTGACCTAGTGACGGAAGACGTACGACGGGTGGGGGATGCTTGTGTGGCGCGGACACTCATGTCCGCGAAAGCCGGCGGCTGAGATCCTGTTTCAAGTTTCAAGATGTGCGCCGCAGAAAACGAAAAGCCCCCCGCAAGCGGCAGGGGCCCGAACCAAGAGAAGTTACTAGAAAGCAAGATTATCCACTTGACAAAGGGTAACGGTTGCGATACTATTGCCTCATGGTCGCCGTTACTCTTTTCCTTTCTTCGGTTTACTCGAATCTGCCGATTCCCCGGAACGGAGCATTCGGCGCAAGTCTCGCTTTATCCCAGCAACTAGCTTTCGTGTCGGTATCCGCTCCAGCGGAGACTTCGGTTTACGAGGTGCTGCCATGACTCTCCCTGACGTAAATGAGTTGTATGGAACTGACGAACGATGCCGCGTATTGCTTGAGCGGCTGCGCTGGCCCGAAGGCGTCCAATGTCCACGGTGTAAAGACACCAGAGTTTCGCGCCTCAAAGAATATAGCCGCTTTGAATGTGTGGGCTGTGAATATCAATTCACTGTAACGAGCGGAACGATTTTCCATGATTCCCACTTGCCGCTCACTCGCTGGTTTCTCGCCGTACTGCTTTTGGTAGAAGCGCGCAAGGGTATGAGCGCCATGCAACTCAAACGTACCCTGTGGGGCCAACACAAAGTGTCTTACAAAACCGCGTGGTACTTGTTCCATCGTATTCGTGCTGCGATGAAAGAGGCGGATCGCCCGATGCTCGGCGGTACTGTCGAAATGGATGAAACGTATGTCGGCGGAAAGATGCTTGGGCGCGGATCGAAGGCAGCTAGAGATGCCAAGGAGGTCGTTATCGGTCTCCGGCAACGCGGCGGCGATGTTCGATTCTTTCACGCCGAAGATGCCAAGAGCGGGACGTTGGCGAAGTACATCAAAGAGAACCTGAGCGCCGATGTTGAAGTGTTGATTACTGATTCGTTCCCCGCTTACAAGTATGCGGTCGGGGATGTTGAGCACAAAACCGTCAACCATCTCGCCAAGGAATATGTTCGCTATGAGGACGGAGCTTGCATTACAACGAACACGGTTGAATCCGCATTCTCGCTCTTGAAGCGCGGCATTATTGGATCGTGGCATAAGATCAGCGCAAAACATCTCCCGGCCTATCTCGCGGAGATGGAGTTTCGTTTCAATCGCCGCAAGCGTTCCGATTTGTTCATTGATACCCTGCGTCATATGGTCACTGCCGATCCGCTCACATTTGAGGAATTGACGGCATAGAAATATTCCTATTCCGACGCTTCGACGCAGTTGTCTGGCAAGTCTGGGAAACGTTTAATCCTTCTGATCCCAAATTTGTCACTGAACTGCTTTTTCATAAATTCAAAACCAGCTTCCGTCAATTCGTGGACATCCACGTGTGCACCGTTCTCTTTCGGTGGGATCAGGATGTCTATCGAATGGGTTCTACTGACCGTACCCACTCGCCTTGAAGAAATGTACAGAGCCTCCCAAACGTGATACAGAGCGATAGATAGGGGGTCGGTTGATTCATGTTTGCGGTAGTACAGCATCGCCTCTGCCACATACGTGCCTTCCCCGATAAGTGCAAAGTTGTCTCTCTCTTCTACATGGCCGCTTCGCTCCACTTGGAATATATAAGGGTCTTTCTCGACAAACGCGACAATGATTACCTCACATTCCAAATCTTTTTGTTCGACGGCACGGAACATTCCGGTAGCAACTGCTGGCGGAATTTGCCCATCCTTTACCGCCTTTCTGAATTCGGTGTAACTGAGCCCAGTGGCAAAGGTCACAGCTTCATCGGCGATGTCCTTTTTGAGTAGGCGCGGCCCCGCCTTGATGAATCTCCTAATGTTCCGGTGAGTGAGTTTCTCTTTTTTGGCTTTCATTGACTCCAACTCGAAGCGGTACGCGTCCCTGAGTTCCACTGCTCGCGTCACCACGCCAGAAACCAAGACAGCAATATCATCATTCACCCAGTACAGTTTGTCTTGGATGTCGGCTCCTGCTGCTATTTCCCCAGTTGCCATCCAATCCGTTCCGATAACGACACGGTCCCTCTTCTTATGATCCAAGCAGGCTGCTGCTATACAAAGGGTCAATGCGGTTCTCCTGGCGGGTTGCCGTGTCTGTGCGCGACAGCAACCGGGCTTTACCTTGAGGGGGAGCTTCACAGTCCACCCCCCGGTAAAGCATAGCACGTACCCTTAGTGAAAGGTATAATCGTGCTAGAAAGTAAACTTGGCCGCCAGCTGAATGCCGCGCGGTGCACCGCCACCGAGGAACGGGTTGCCGATGCCTACGTCGCCAGTAGCAGTGAGCTGGTAAGGACCAGCACCCACCTCACGACCATTGCCGTTGACGGCAAAACCGGCGATGCCGGGATCGGCGATGAAGGCCGGTAAGAATGGGTTGGCGAAGTTTGGATGGTTCACGATGTTAAAGAAGTCGGCGCGTAGCTGGAATTTCACCCGCTCCGTGATACTCGTGTCCTTATAAATCGCCAGGTCCCAGTTCTTGTATGTGGGGCCATGTTGCGAGTCTCGTCCCTCGTTGCCAAAGTGCCGCGTCCCGGGAACACAGTCCTGTGCCGTTCCTGTGGGACCGGTGTAAATCGAGCTGGCCGGATCGCTCGCGGCAGCGGTCAAAGTACAGGGGATCGCGAACGCGCTCAGGTCCACAAAGTTCGCGGGATTGTTGGTGTGGTATGTGATCGGCCCGACGACGTCTGGGCGATCATCGCCTTCACCACTGCCGCTATAATCGTCCTCAAAATTGTAATTGAACTGGAAGGGCTGCCCGCTCTGCAGCGTCATAGTGCTTCCAAAACCCCATCCGTTCTTCAGGCGCTGCCAGCTGCCGCCCATCTTCGGCACCTGATAGTTGAAGATCCAGGTGAAACGTTGGGGGATGTTGAAATTCGACGGGCCGTATTCTGCCTTCGGATTGGTGCTGTCATTGGGCTGCGCCGCGTTGGGCTCAAAATCCTCTCCGTCGCTCGAGTTATCCAAAGACCTTGACCACACGTAGTTCACGATTGAACTGATGCCGTGCCAGCCGGTCAAGTGTAGGCTGGCCTGCAAAGAGTTGTAGTTCGACTGACCGCTCGAGTTCTCCTGCATGATGTAGAAAGAACCGTAGGGATTGCCGCCATAGTTGCGAGGAACCCCATAGGACACGATGCAGCCGGGTCCCCCAGCAGGGTAACAGGGAGCGCCGTTCGCGGTGTTCACACTGCCCTGGGCGTTGCTGATGTCGAAGGCGTTAATCTGAGCATTGCTCGGCTGGCTGATATCGAAGAAGCGCCACAACCTGTGACCTTGTGAACCCACATAGCCAAGTTGAAACACGGCGTGGCTGCTCAGTTCTTGCTGGATGTTCAGGTTGTAGTTCTCCATGTATGGCGTTCTGATATTGCGGTCGAAGGCGAAGGTGTCGCACTCGAAATTACATGTGGTCTCGTCGCCGAACAACGGAGTATTCGCAGCGAGGCTACCAGTGACCCCTGCGGAATAAATTGGATCCGCGGTTGAGAGCGGGTTATACGCTGGTCCCGGATCAAAAAACGGGGGATATGGCAGGTGACCTAGAACCATATCCTGGGAGAAGGCGTCGAAGAACATGCCGAAGCCGCTGCGCACCACTGTTTTTCCCTTGCCGGTCGCATCCCACGCCAAACTTACACGTGGGGCGAAGTCTTTCTTGTCCGGGTTATAGAGGCTGCTCAGACCCGGCTGCCCGACTTGGGTGAGTGTAAAAGTATCGCCCACTGGATCGAGGTTCGTGATGTTGCTCATCAAGTGGTTCTTCTCGCCCACGACTCCGTAGTAATCCCAGCGCAGGCCGTAGTTAAAAGTCACCCGCGGCGAGACACGGAAACTGTCCTGAGCGTAAAGGCCAAAGTTATTCTCGAAGGTATGACGAATCGAGTCGCCGGAATATTGAAATCCGCCATCCACGGTTCCGTCGAGTAAATCCGTAAGGTCGTTGAATTCGAGCTTTCCGCGGAAGTACTTACCGAAGTACTGCTGAATCGTGGTGCGGTGGAAATCGAACCCTACCTTGATGTCGTGCTTGTTGATCTTCCAGGAAAAATTATCGAGAGCTTGAACGTTGCTGTCGACGCGATGACGGGGGTCGCTGGAGCTCGCTCCGAGCTGTGCGAAGCCGGTCCCACCGCCTACAGTAATGATCGGAAGTCCGCTGTCGGCGAGTCCGCCACCTGTTTCCAGCCCAATCGAACTGGGCTGGAAGTTCTGGTCCTGTGGGAAAAACCCTTCAGCGAACCGGTTCCAGCCATACCGCAGTTCGTTGACTTTATTCGAACCGATCGTGTGCGTGTAGGAGATCGAAACGAGCTGCACACGCGTGGGTGTGAAGGTGTTGAAACCGGGCAACTGTCCGCCTTGGGCGGTTAGAGCCAGAGGGAAAGACTGCACGCTGTCTCCGAAGAAGTAGCGACCCGTGAGAAGATTGTTAGGGTTGAAGCTGTGGTCGATCTTGGCGATGAAGCTGGTGAGCCTGTTGTAGGAAGGAGAGATGACGGAGCTGTTCGGAACGCCACCGCATCCTGCATCTTCGCCAGCGCCCGCTACCGGCGACGGATTTCCAAAGGTGTTAGGAATATTTGGAGAAGGCCAAGGATTACGCGCGAGCAAAGCCGCGACCACAGGGTTGGGGGGGCCGTTGAGCGAAATGTCCTCCGCAATCTGCGCCGGGTCCGGCACGCAACCCAGTGTTACCACGCCCACTCCTTCCTGCTGGCCCTCGTAGTCCGCGTAGAAGAATGTCTTGTCTTTCACGATGGGTCCGCCCAATGAAACGCCGTATTGATTGTTGTGAAACAGCGCTTTGGGCTGATCGGAAAAATTGAAGTAATTTCGAGCATCGAGCGCATCGTTGCGGAAGTACTCGCCGGCGGTACCGTGCAACTGATTCGTGCCGCTCTTGCTGACAATATTGACAATGGCGCCGGAGTTGCGACCGTACTCCGGTTCGAAGTTCGAGATAACATTCACTTCCGCAACTGCATCGATCGGAAGAATTGCCGATGGCGTTCCGAACACGCCGGCCTCATTGATGGCTGGATCGTTGCGGTAGCCGTCGTTCATATCGGTGCCGTCGAGCAGATAGTTGTTGGAGCGTCCACGCGCGCCGTTCATGCTGAATTCACCGTACGAACCGGGAGAGTCGGAAATCTGGTCCGGTGAACCCGCTACACCGGGGTTCAGGAAAATCAGCTTCGTATAGTCCCGCCCATTGACCGGAAGATCTTCGACAGTCTTCGCGGTGAGCACGCCACCCATGTCGTTTGTGGTCGTTTCCACCAGCGGCAACTGATCGGCCGAAACTTCCACCTTGGTCGATACTTCACCTGGCTTCATCGCGGCATCCACGCGGCGCTCGCCGGCCACATCCACGATCACACCAGTGGTCACCGACGTACGAAAGCCGGCTTGCGAGATCGTCACCGTGTAAGTTCCGATCGGCAGCTCTGGCAGGGCGTAGCTGCCGTCGGCGCTGGTCTCGGTGGTGCGCTCCAACCCTGTGCCCACGTTCTTCACCGTCACCTTGGCGCCGGGGACCACTGCGCCTTGGGCGTCGGTCACGGTGCCGAGAATGGTGCCACGGAAGGTCTGTGCAGAAAGGCTTACTGCGGCCAGAAGCACAAACGCCAGGATGATGCGCGCTCTCATAGAGTCTCCTTAGAAGCGGATCGTTTTTGGGGGGAGTAACGTTCGGTGCGGCAGGCCGAGCTTTCCGGCCCACTCCTCGGAGGCGCGCAATTCCTTGCATACTAACAAGATGCACGCCCCGACCGCCCACAGAACATTATCGAAACCCGATCCCAAGAGTCAACCATTGAGTTCTGATCCAGCCTATAGATTTTACGAATAAGGTACTCCGAAGTAACAAGGGGAGGGGTGAAACTTGCTCAGGCTGGCGAACTAGAACGTGATGGCCACGCCGCCGCGAACCGCTCGGGCCGACTGGACAAGATAGACGGTCTGGCCGTCCGTGCCCATCACCGGCACATAGCCCTGCGCCAGCAAGTTGCGCACGTCGATGAGCGCTTCCATGTGGGCGGGAAGGAATCCCAAGGTTGGAATGTGCTGGCGGATGAAAAAATTCAGGAATGGATCGCTCTGTCCCGGCGACGCGTTAAACATATCCACCGGAGTCAACGCCGAACCGCTCACCCAGCGATAGGATGCGATCCACTGCGTATGGGTACGATGCACCGTGCCGCTGAGCTTGGCGGCCAGAGCCTCACGGCGCTGTGCGCCGATCCACTGCTGAGCATTCTGAATCTCGACGTCAGGCTTGGCAAGGTCAAGGACGCCGCCGTAAGCGCAATCCAGCGTTGCCGTAAGATCGGAAGACAGCTTCCGCTGCAGCACAACCCGCACCCCGCGCGAGTTAAGCGTATCGCCGGTATAAGTAAAAGTGCCCGAATAGACGTCGGGCAGCAGATATCCGCTGGCGGCGGTCACCTCGCCCGTGCCGAGCAAAGCGGTATTGTCCAGGCGATCGTTGAAGGCCGCGACTTGTAAATCAGTATTTCCGATGCGCCGGGAGACGTTCAGTTCCTGATGGTGGGCGTGCTCAACCCGGGTGACAAAATTGGCTAAGCTGATCCGAGGATCGGCTTCGCTTAGGTCGGCTGGCTCCGAATCGAACCCCTTGTCCTCGCGCGCGTCGGGTAAGGAAGTAGCATAGTCGTAAGCCACGACGGTATTGGGCGAGAGATGCAGGTCCACGGAGGCGTGGGGACGGAACGCGTTCACCCGTCCGAGGAATTGAATGGTTTGCAGTTCGCTGCCGAATTTCAGCTCCACAACGTCGTCTATCGCGAGGTCGTCCGCTGCAGAAACCGCCATCGCCTGCAGCGACGCATTATGCAGGTTCGGATCAGAGGGAGCAAAACGACGGACGCTGACCGCCATCGCGGGTCCGGTGCCATCGGGCAGTCGGTGCGAGTAAGTCCCCCGCAAAACCGCGACCGGAACGGAATCTCCATATCCCAGATTGCCACTCAGCCCGACGCGCGACGCGGAAAAAACGGGGCGCTCCAGGGAAAAGCCCGTGCTCGCATCTGAGCCGCTACCGTAGCCCTCTGCAGCAGAACCGCCCAGGAAGGAGAGAGTGCCCGTCAACTCGTGATCTTGTTTTTCAGCACTCGCTGCCGGGTCGTCCAACACTCGCAGCACAGGACGATTCGCCACCGAACGCAGAGTCCACTTCCAGTCGTCATCATCTGCGGTCCCACGCAGCGGCCCCACTCGCATGGCATTGAGCAGAGTGTTCAGGGTGACGTTGACATGAGCACTGGTGCCGGGATGCAAACCAACTCTTTCCCGCAGGGCAGGTAAAAACGAAGGAGCGGAAACCTTGACCGTATAGATTCCCGGCAGTAGGTCTGTGGCAGAGTAGAAGCCCGCCCCATCGGTGAACGCGGTGAAGGTGCGCGCCGCGGTGCCGATGATTTCCACCACCGCGCCCATCTGGGGTATGCCCGAGGCATCGCGCACGTATCCAGAGATTGCGCCTGGCCGTTCTGCGGCCCACGCAGGAAGCGACATCGCGACAATCACCGCCCAAGATCCGAGCCGGCGAAGCTTCACTCTTACCCCCGGGGAACCAAGTAGTCCGCTACTCTACCGCAAACGTCGCTGAAGGATCAATGGTCTGCTTGGAAATGTTGTCGTTCACTTTGATTTCGATGCGATACGTACCCGGCTGCAGGTTAGCCGAGGCAATCGATTTCTGCAGAGTTACCTGTTCGCCTACATTACCCATCGTGTCGGTAGATTCCATTTTCTGAACAACCGGTTTGTTGGTCGCAATGTTAACGATGTCGAATTCGAACGTGGCGGAAGGTTTGTGCGTCTTCTCGTCCACACCCAAGTTATAAACTTGCAGCCAGAAATTCACCTTCTGATCGCGACTGCGCTTGAACAGAGCCGGCTTGCCATCCGCCGGAGCCACGCGCGG
>PLIO01000243.1:58451-83777 GCA_003140075.1 Acidobacteriaceae bacterium
ACCGCGATTTCAATCTTGTAACGTCCGGGTCGCAGCGGCAGCGCCTTCCAATACACCGACGAATTCTCCGCCATGCGGGGAAGCAGTTCGGCCGGAACGTCAATCTGCGCCGGGTCTTCGAAGGTCTGCACCACACGTCCGGTTAACGTGGTCACCCGGCCAAAGATATTCACCGTTCCGCGCTGCACGCCATCTTTATTGGCGAAGGTGATGTCACGATACTTCATCTGCACGGTGATCGGCACCAGCACTGTGTCCCCGGTGACTTTCACAAANNGGCGCCTGCAACTTGGCGAACTGTTCCAGTCGGTCGAACTCCTTCGTCTGCAGGTCCGAACTCATCGGGCCGGCTCCCAGTTGCTCGAGTCCACCCCCACTAAAGCGCTGCGCCTTGCTCGACATTCCCATTTGCTCGTACAGCGTGAGGCCGGCATTCGGCGTGTATTTCAGAGCATCCTTCTCCGAACGGTCCAGCGTCATGTGGTAGTCGCCGCACATGCAGGTGTCGACGAATTCGATGATCACTTCCTGCCCGATCCCTTCGAGATAGCGATACCGCCAGGTTTCGAACGGAAAGGTTGAAGTCTCTCCACCGCCCTCTTCCATAGGCCGCTCGTACGACCCGCCGGAGGGATGCGAATCGATTTCGTCAGCCGGACCGTACATGATGTACATGCGGCCGCGATCGGTCTTCCAGCCGGGAATCCCGGCGGCAAAATGCTCGTTGGCGTAGGCAATGCGCCTGTAATGCTCTTCCTTGAATTCGTTCTCTTCCGTGTCGGGCGTGGGATCGCGGCGCTGCCAGAAGGCTTCAATAAAGTTGTCGCGCTCTTCGTCGTTGGAAAGCTGCTTAAACGCCGCCCGCTCCTGGTCGCTGATAATGTAGACTACGTCCTCGTTCAGCCACTTTTTGTAAGTCTTGCTCAACTCGATGTTCAGTGACCTTTTCTGCTGTTTCTTCTGCTTGTCCGTGGGTTTGCGCTTGAGTGGGTCCTCGCCTGGGTCTGTAGCCTGCGGCTGGGCGCTGGTTCCCGCTGCGGCGGACGCCGGGGCGTTGGAAGCGGGAGCGCTGGAAGCATCGCCCTTATCGCTATCGATTTGCGCTGCGGCCAAGCCGGCAAAACCCGCGACCAAAGCCAAAACCGTCAGAGATGAAAGACAACGTGAGGCAACCCGAACCATGAGAGGGACTCCTGCCACGACAAGCCTGTGACCCGTAATTTTAGGCCTTCCGACGCGTGAAAGCAAGGTTAACTCACATTAAAAGAATGGATTATGCGCCCTGCAGATTAGGACGCGGCGGCGATTCCGCCGAGTTGCCCCGGCGGGGGGAATATTTCTCGGGCCTAATCCGTACCGGTGCCCTGCATAGCGATCACTTGCGGCTTGCTTGAGGCGTTGTCGATGAGGGTGACCGTGCCGTTCAGCTTGCCTTTTGTCCTGGGCGAGAATGTCACGCTGACGGTGCAATCTTCTCCAGCGGCAATGGCTTTCCCGCAGGTGGTCTTCATCTCGAATTGCCCCGCCGCCTCAATCGACGCAACCTTTAGCGCCGCGCTGCGGGTATTCGTGAGCGTAACCTTCTGCGGAGGGCTGGTCGTGCTCACCGCCTGCTGGTTGAACAAGAGCATGGTGCTGGGCGTAAACGAAACGACCCCGGTATTCAGCATGACGACTATATCGTTGTAACCGAAATCCGTAATGGCTATGTCCGGCTTGCGGTCGTTGTTGAAGTCGCCCACGGCAACGTAGCTGGTGTCGGAAACTGGATCGGACTCGTAGAAACTACCCGGCTGCTGGAAGGTGCCGTCGCCGTTGCCCCGGAACACGGTGGCTCCGCTGTAAGTGTGGAACCCCTCAATCACGTCATTGGCAACGATCAGGTCCAGCTTGTGATTCCCGGTGAGGTCGGCCGCGGCAACCCACGTCGCGAACGCGATCGGGTAGTCGACCGCTGGCTGGAATGTGCCATTGCCGTTGCCGATTAGTACGCTGACACTTCCGCCTTCGCTGTTGGCGATGGCAAGGTCGAGTTTGTGGTCGTTGTTAAAGTCCGCTACCGCGATCGACTCGGGCGATTCAGGGCTGGGGAAACTCGCCCCGTATTTGAATGTACCGTCGCCGTTGCCTAGCAGAACGTTAACCGTGAAATTTCCGGCGGTGACCACGTCGAGCTTGCCGTCGCGGTTGAAGTCGCCAATGCCGATGCTTTCCACGTCGAAGGATGGTTCCGTTATTATCGCGTCCTGGAAAGTTCCGTCGCCATTCCCGAGAAAGACGCTAATGCACTTGCAGGGATTACTCCGTGAGAGGGCGATCAGGTCCGGTATGCCATCGCCGTTAAAGTCGCCAACGGCCACGACGGCCTGCGGCGCCAGGGTTGTAGGATTTTGCGGGCCGGGCGTGAACGTCCCGTCGCCATTGCCTAGAAAGACGCTAACGTAATCGCTGAGGGAGTTCGCCACCGCAAGATCGAGATTGCCATCGTGGTTGAAGTCGGCGGCAACTATGGATGTTGGCCCGACGCCGGCATTGTAGCCCACCGTCGGCAGAAAAGAGCCATCGCCCTTGCCGAGTAGGACCGCGATGGAGGGTCCTCCAGTTAAGCCCGTCGCCGCCACCGTCATGTCAAGGTTGCCGTCATGGTTAAAATCCCCGACCGCGATCGAGTACGGCTCAAATTCTGCTACGGATCGTCCACGCGTTTCAAACTGCGCGTTGGCGGGAACAGCCGCGAGCAGCAGACCAAGCGCGAAAGGGACAAGGCGGGGAGCAACGGGAAAACGGGACATACATTCTCCTCTTGGCCGGTAGGGGAGGGGGGGAACACGACAGCCCAGCCGCAACGCGCCTTAGAAGTCTAGCGCTGAAATGAGAGCTTTTCCACACGTTTTTCCGCCTTGTTCGTGAACCAACCCCAGCCTCCTTGCGCGATTGTTATAATCTTCCGTTCAGGGTCCCTGCGAACTCCTTGGGCGTGTTCGGTATCCGGTGGCTCCTTTCCTGGGTGATCGATTCCTGGCTGGAACTTTCCTGACCGCAGGATCGTATCCCAGAATGTAAGTCCGCCGGCCACGCCAAGGGTTTGAATGGGTAAGCAGGTCGCGCATGGGGCCGATTGTGGGTTGCGGCTTGCCTGGCGATGGTGACGGGAACGATGAAGACTTGGAAAAAAATCGCGATTGGCGCCGGCGCACTGGTGCTGCTGGCCACGATCGTCGGCATTACAGTCCATCAGAGCGGCAAGAACGTGGTCACGGTGCAGACTGGAAAAGTCCAGCGCCAGGACTTGTCGTCGGTGGTAAGCGCGTCGGGCGAAATCAAGCCGAAGACTTACGTCAACATCGGCGCCAACGCCTACGGCAAAATCACCCACCTATACGTCAGGGAAGGCGATCACGTAAAGAAGGGACAATTGCTGGCGCAACTGGAAAATGTGCAGTCCACGGCGGATGTGAGCGCCAACCAGGCCTCGGTGCAAGCCGCGGAAACGGATGCCATCGCGGCCGATGCGGCGCTCAGGACCTCCGACGCCGATCTATTGCGCGCCCAGGCCGACTACGCGCGCAACAAGCTGGACTGGGATCGCGCGCAAAATCTCTTCAAGGATGGGCTGATCGCAAAATCCGATTTCGACAGCCGCCAGAACGCATGGGCCACAGCAGACTCCGGGCTGGTGCAAGCCAAGGCGCGGGTCGCCCAGGCCAAGGCGCAGAAAGACTCCGCCGACCGCCATGTGGCGCAGGCCCGAGCTAATCTGACGCGCGTCGCGGATGTACTGCAGAAAACCACCTACGCCGCTCCCTACGACGGAGTGGTCACCAACTTGCCGGTTCGCGAGGGCGAGTCGGTGGTCATCGGCATTCAGAATGCTCTTGGCAGCACGCTGCTTACTCTAGCCGACATGTCTGTCATCACCGCCGAAGTGAAGGTAGATGAGACGGATATCGTCAACGTGCACCTGGGTCAGCCCGCCGAGGTCACCATCGACGCCATTCCCAAGAAGATTTTTCACGGCACGGTTTCCGAAATCGGAGACAACGCCATTGTGCGCTCCACCGGCGTGGCCACTTCCCAACAGGCTACCGCCAGCGAAGAAGCCAAAGATTTCAAAGTGGTCGTGACCGTCAACGATCCTCCGCCGGATCTGCGTCCCGGCCTCTCGGCTACCGCCAAGATCACGACGGCCGCGCGCAGCAACGTGCTGACCATCCCCATCCAGTCGCTTTCCGTTCGCAGTAAGGCCCAACTGGAAGAGGAGAAGAACACTCCCGGTTCCGTGCATGCCGCCGCACCGGCGCCGAAAGACGTTGCATCGAAGCAAAAAGATCAGAAGGCGGACGTGCAGGGCGTCTTCGTGATCCGCAACAAGAAGGCAGAGTTCGTCTCCGTTACCACCGGAGTCGCAGGCACGACCGATATCGAGGTTGTCGATGGCCTGCGCGAAGGGGACGAGGTAATCACCGGCAGTTACAAAGTTTTGCGTACGCTTCGTTCTGGAAGCAGCGTCAAGGTCGACAACTCGGTTCCAAAGAAAGAAGACGAATCGTCATGACGTTCGCCCGCGTCGTCCGTCCAACGGGGAAGCCGCTTTGGGGCCCTGAGGAATCAGGTGCCGAAGAATTTCGGTCTCGGGAAGCAGTCTGGAAGCATGGGTTCACAGCTCTACAGTAAACGGGGCCCAGGGAGTCGAATTCACACACGGAGAACCCAGTGGCACCGGAGCAGGAGAAAAATATGGCTACCGCAGAAGTGATCAGCATGCCCCAAACCGCCGTCTCAGCGCCGCCCCAGTCCTGCATGATCGCAGCCGTGGACCTTTGGAAGACCTACGACATGGGCTCGGAGCAGCAGGTGCATGCTCTGCGCGGCGTCAACCTCCGCATTGAGCGGGGAGAATACGTGGCCATCATGGGACCCTCGGGCTCGGGCAAGTCCACACTGATGAATCTTATCGGCTGCCTGGACACGCCCACCAAAGGCGAGTATTGGCTGAATAGCCAATTGGTGAGCCAACTCGACGACGACGAACTGGCGCGCATCCGCAACAAGGAAATCGGCTTCGTCTTCCAGACTTTCAACCTTCTAGCCCGCGCCACCGCTTTGCACAACGTGGAGCTGCCGCTGATTTACGCCGGCGTTCCGACCGGTGAGCGCATTGAACGCGCCAAGGCCTCGTTGACTGCCGTCGGCATGGAATCGCGCATGACTCACAAGCCGAACGAACTCTCCGGCGGCCAGCGTCAGCGCGTCGCCGTCGCCCGCGCCCTGGTGAACCGGCCTTCCATCATTCTTGCCGACGAACCCACCGGCAACCTCGACTCCCAGACCGGCGGCGAGATTATGGCTTTGTTCGACCGCCTGCACGGCGAGGGCAACACCATTGTGCTGGTCACTCACGAGCATGACATCGCCGAGTACGCTCATCGCGTGGTCCACATCAAGGATGGAGCCGTCGAACGCGACGAGCGGAAGAAATAACTCGATCAGACCGATCACTGACAGACGGATCGCTGGGGACGCCGGACGGCCGTTCTTGTTCCTGAAGGCGATCGAATCACAGCGAGGTCTGCCGACGGCCCATCCTTAAAGAATTACTTCCACCCAGCAGCCGATTTTGCCGCCTCCTGCATCGCTGCCTCCTCAGCACCTTTCAATGATGCCACCACCACCTGGTCGCGCCCATTATGCTTCGCTCCATACAGCGCTGCGTCGGCCGCCGCCATCAGTTCCTTGGGTGAGGTGCCATGCTCGGGGAACACCGCCACTCCCACCGAAATCGTGAGCATCCCCATCGACTTGCCCTGGTGTAGCACGGTCAGTTCCCTCATTTTCACTCGCAAACGCTCGGCTCGCGCAGATGTAGCTTCCAGGTCCGCAGTCGGCAGGATGACAACAAATTCCTCGCCGCCGAAGCGGCATACGAAATCTTCCGCCCGAATGCTCTTGGCCAGGGCAGATCCGGTTTCTCGCAAGACTGCGTCGCCCGCATCGTGGCCATAGGTATCGTTGAAATTCTTGAAATGATCCAGATCGATCATGATAATTCCGAGAGACTGCGCCCCCCTAGCGGCGCGCCTCACCTCGCGTGCCAGTACTTCTTCCAGGTACCGCCGGTTGTAGAGACCGGTCAGGGCATCCCGAACCGATTGGGCTCGCAGGGCTTCCCGTAGTCTTATGTTCGCAATTGACAACCCCATTTGCCCCGCAAACGTCGTCTTGAACGAGATCTCCGATGCGTCCAGTTCCGGGTGTTCCGCCGTAGCCTGGAAATGCACAATCCCGAGCGTTTCGCCCTGGGCCACGATTGGGGTGCACAAGTACGTGTTCTTAACATCCGCTGCGTGTTCGCAGCGTGCCGTGGAATCGCCCGCTACCACCAGATGAGGATGCCCGGTGCGCAGCGCCCAGCAGGAGGTGGGTTCGAACACCGGCGCCATCACCTGGCAATTGCTCCACGAGCCGGCAACCTCAGCCACGCTCCGCAAAGCATCGAGCATAGCCACCGCGCCGGGGACGGCAGGAAATATCTTAGGCCCATAACCCAGCGCCGCCGCCATCACTTCTTCCCGGCTAACGCAACTCTGCAGCAGTTCGCCCATCTCCGCCAGCATGGTCGCCCGCTGCGTGCGCTTTTCAAGCTCCCTCATCATGCTTTCGTTCTGTCGATCAAGTTGGTTGCGGGCATAATCCTTCTCCATCATCTCGTTTTGCAGCTGGGTGTTGATCTCGGCCAGTTGTGTAGTCCGTTCCAGAATCTGTTCTTCCAGAATCTGCTGGTTTCTCTTCTGATCTTCAATGTCCGTGCATGTACCGAACCATTTGACGATCTCTCCTTTGGAGTCATGGATAGGTTTGGCTCGACATAAGAACCATCGGTAGGCCCCATCTTTGCCTCGCAGGCGATACTGCACCTCGTAGGGTTGGCCGCTGCGCAGGGCGTTCCCCCACAGCTCCGCGCACACCGCCGAGTCATCGGGGTGCACGATCACAGTCCATCCTGAGCCCCGCATTTCCTCGAACGTCAGTCCCGTGTAGTCGTAGCACCTCTGGTTAAAGAAGTCGTCCGCACCGGAGGGGTCAGCCGTCCAGATAATCTCGGGAACCGCATCCGCCATGGTGTGGAAATACGACTCCCGTTCCCGGGCCGCGCTGAGATTGACTCTGTTCAGGACAAGGAACCTGTCGAAGAACGAGGAAGCAATCGCGCCTCCCATCACGGCAAAACTGCTGGCGCTGACGGCTACAACGCCAATCGTAGAAATTCCGATGGCATTCGTGAGATCAGGCGCGATCCCGGAAGCACGGAAACCGGCGGCCCACATTCCCGTATAGTGCATCAGCGGAATGGCGCTGCCCATCACCAGCGCGCTCACGATTTTCCGCCAACTCACTCGTTTCTCATCTCGCACTCGGAAGGCAAGTTGCAGAGCTACCAGAGAGATCGCAACCGCCAGCACGATCGAGAGGGCAACGATTCTGCGGTCATACACGATCACCGCCGCACAACGCATGGCCGCCATGCCGATATAATGCATGGCTGCAATCCCGCTGCCCATCGCCAAACTGCCTGCAATTTCCTGCCAAAGACTCATCTTCGCCCGGCTGACGACGAACAGCGCCACCCAGGAAGCAGCCATCGCCGCCAGCAGCGAAAGCACCACGGTGGGAACATGGTAGGAGACCGGCATCGGCAGCGTGAAAGCTAGCATGCCGACATAGTGCATCGACCAGATCCCGAGGCCCATTGCCCCAGCCCCGCAACTGAGCCAGATGGCACGCACCCAGCCGCGCGCCCACGTGACCCGGCCCCCCAAATCCAACGCGGCATAAGAAGCGCATATCGCCAGCACAACGGAAAGCGCCACCAACCGGTGGTCGTAGCTGCCGTTCATGGTCGCGATCGAATTCATCGATTAACCGTGACGCTCCAACCCCTCCCAGAAAGTCTTCGGAGAACGCCGGATAGAACCGGATTCTCCCCGCCGACGCCCTCGAGCCTCTACCTGTATATCGGCAGCAGTCACAGTTTCCGGGTTAGGAATCGCTTAGGAGTTACGATAGCTTGCCGGTCGAAAATCATGCGTGCAGGCGACAAAGAGCCTCGGTAGAGGCTCTCGTGGAAAGTCGAGAATTGGAAATCAGAGTTGCGTCGGTTGGACTACAGTGCGTTGCTTGCGAGCTTCACTGCGCAGAAGCGGTGTCCGCTGGCCTCAGAGGACCGGCGAGGAAAAAATTGTGATCGTAAAGATTGCGGTACATACGTCCGGCGATCTCGGCCGCTTTGGGGCCGAACGTGGGCCGCCCACCCTGCAGGAAAACCACCACCACCACGCGTCCGCTGCTGGTGTTTGCGTAGGAGGCGAACCAGCCGAAACGAGTTCCGGCATGGGAGCAGGTTCCGGTCTTGCCCAGGATCTCTTCCTCGCTAAAATTGAGCCCCAGCCGGCGCGCCGTGCCATACTGCACCGCTCCTGCCATGCCGTCGGAAATTTCCGGAATCAGCGGGGCGATATCAAGTTGCCGCTTGATCCGCGGCTGGAAATTCGCAATTTCTTCCGCATTCATCGGATGCTGCAAATAGTACAGCGTCCCCCCGTTGGCGATCGCCGAAACCATTGCGCCCAACTGCAACGGCGTCATCGAAACACCTTCGCCGAAGGAACACATCTTGCCCACTCCGCCCAGCTTCTGCGGAATCACCTCGCCGGGATACGTGCCCAGTTGCTCACCCGGAATGTCGTAGCCAGCCAACTCGCCCAGGCCGTACTCGTGGGCATAGTAAGCAACTTTCTCGAATCCCAGCTTGCGTCCCAACGCCTCGAAATATGCGTTGTTGGAGTGGGCCAGCGCTTCGGTCAGATTCATTCGGCTGCGGCCCCCGAGCGATACCTCGGTTTCCTTCGAAACCACGCCCTCGGTTAGCGCCGCCAATGCCACAGAAAGTTTGATGGTCGAGCAGGGCTGCGCGCCGCTTGACAGCGCCAGCTTTTGATTCACCATGGCCAGCACTCGTCCGCTGGTTGGCTCAATCGCCACCACCGTGCCATTCATATTCCCCAAGGCATCGATGGCCGCCTGGCGGACGACGGGATCTTCACCGTCGGTGATATCGCCGCCAGTAAGGCCCCCGGCAAACGAACTCACAAAAAAGCGCTCGTGATATTTATGGGTGGTGCCATGGGAAGCGCTGACGGAAGCTCGGGTGAAAGTCGCGCTGTGGCTGGTCGCACTGTGAACGGCTGTGCCAGTGCTGGCGCTGTGCGCCACCGTGCTGCGGCTGCTGGCTAAGTGGTGAATACGGCGCCGGGTCCGCTGCGTCTCACTGAGTTTGGTGGATTTCGCTTTGCTGGTATTCAGCGCATGCGAGTTGACGTGCGCCGCCCACATTGCCGGCGCCAAACACAACCCCGCTACCATCACCACCAGACGAAGACCGCGCATTCCCAACTTGGACATCTGAGCCTGTTCCCCTGAATTTCAGGATTTCTACGTCTACATAGATGCACGACGCTGGCCAGTTCCCGGATTTCTCCCGGTAACCACTTCCATCTTCGCGATACTACGGGAGTTACAGCCTTTCAAGCAACAACAAAGTTTTTATCGAAGCAAACATTAATTTCGATGTAACCCGTTACGGGAAAAGCACTTAAACTGGAATTACCTTCGGCACAGAGCCTCCAGTAACCGTTACCCCGTTACTGAAAAGACACGGGACGGAGCTGCAAAGTTTTTCCGCTTTAATAGGGGCCAAGGCTAGGGGCTGGCAAGAAGTATCGCCGGGCCCATCTTGTTCCTCCCTGATCCCTGATCCCTAGCCCCTGCTGTTACATCACTTCGCCGCGCTTGCGCAGGAATGCCGGAACATCCAGGTCGTCCTGCTCGAAGTTTGCCACCATCGCGCTGCGCATTGTATCCAGTGAGATCACTTCGGTCCCGCCGTGAGCCATCGCCGCCGGTGACGATTCCGGCAGCGCGGAGTGCTCTTGCATCATCGGCTCAGCCATCGACTCAGAAAATTGGCCGGGAAACGGCTCGGGCATAGACTGCGCCGGACCGACGGGGTCGGGAAAATCCATCGCGTCATCATGCGACGCCGCGAACGAGTGCTGCACTTGCTGCGGCCGCTGATGTGCCCGGCCAACTTCCGCCCGGCTCACTTCGCGGAAGCCGGTGGCGATCACCGTAATCTTCACCGCATCTTTCATCTTCTCGTCCATCACCGCGCCAAAAATAATATTGGCGTCCTCATGCGCCGCGCTCTGGATGATGGTGCAGGCCTGCTGCACCTCGGCCAGCTTCAGCGAAGCCGACCCGGTGATGTTAATCAGAATGCCGCGCGCTCCGTCGATCGCGCCCGCCTCCAGCAGCGGAGACGCAATCGCCCGCTGCGCCGCTTCCGTGGTGCGGTTCGCGCCGCTCGCCGTCGCCGTGCCCATGACCGCGTAACCCATGCCGGCCATGATCGTCCTCACGTCGGCGAAGTCGCGGTTGATGATGCCCGGAATCGTAATAATGTCGGAAATCCCCTGCACGCCCTGCCGCAGAATGTCGTCGGCAATGCGGAACGATTCGAAGAATCCCGCATTCTCCGCCACCGCCAGCAGTTTTTCGTTGGGAATCACAATCGTCGTGTCCACCGATTCCATAAGCTCGGCGATGCCCTTCTCGGCTTGCGTCATGCGCCGCTTGCCCTCAAAAGAAAACGGCTTGGTGACCACGGCAACGGTGAGCGCGCCCATCTCACTCGCCAGCGACGCAATAATCGGCGCCGCTCCCGTGCCCGTGCCTCCGCCCAGGCCGGTGGTCACAAACACCATGTCGGCGCCCTCGAGCGCCTCGATGATTTTGTCCGAGTCCTCGAGCGCCGCCTTGCGCCCCACTTCCGGATTCGCGCCCGCGCCCAATCCGTTCGTGAGCTTTACCCCGAGCTGCAGCTTCACCGGCGCGCGTGACATGCGCAGCGCCTGCAAGTCGGTGTTGGCGACGATGAACTCGATGCCCTCCACTCCCGCATCGATCATGCGGTTCACCGCGTTCCCTCCGCCGCCGCCCACGCCGATCACCTTGATCTTGGCATCGTTAAGAGGATCCTCGTTGAAGCTGATGCGAATGCTCGAATCGTTTGTCATTTTTTCACCTGATTTGAATTACCCCTACCTTCGCGTTCTTTGCGGCCTCCCTTCGCGACCTTTGCGGTTAAGAGCTTTCGTCTCAACTGCAAAGTCGTAAAGAAGCCCGTCTTAATTGACTCAATCACTCAATCGCTCAATGACTCAATTCCTATCCCACCAGCAGCGCCTTCAATCTCGATCCCCACCGGTCCCCCTGAAACCCGCGCGCCACCCGCGCCCGCTGCCCGTAATTCACCATGCCGAGCACGGTGGCGTACTCCGGCTCGGCCAGCGTCGCCGGCATCTTTGCCAGAGGCGTAGGCCACGACAGCCGCACTTGTCGCCGCAGCACGGACTCCGCCACATCGAAAATTCCCGGCAGCCGCGACCCTCCGCCGCTCAGCACGATGCCCGCCCGGCACGCGTCAAACATGCCGCTCTGCCGCAGTGTCTCGCGCATCATCTCAAACAGTTCGCGCGCCCGAGGCTCCAGAATCTCCGCCACCAGCCGCTGCGGCAGCAAGCGCGAAGGCCGGTCGCCCACCGACGGCACCTCCACTTCATTCCCTTCCGGAATCAAGGTGACGATCGCATTCCCATGCACTTTCTTGATCTTCTCCGCTTCCGCCAGCGGCGTGCACATGCCCACCGACAAATCGCTGGTGAAGTGGTCGCCGCCCACCGGAATCACTCCCGTATAAGCCACCGCGCCCTGCAGAAAAACGATCAACTCGGTCGATCCGGCTCCAATGTCCGCAAGGCACACTCCCAACTCCCGTTCGTCCGCCCGCAACACGGAATCGGCCGCCGCCAGCGGCTCGAACACTGTGTCGTCCACATGCACGCCGGCGCGATTCACCGCCGTAACCACGTTCTGCGCCGCGCTCGCCGCCGCAGTCACTAAATGCACTCGTACTTCCAGCCGCGCCGCCATCATGCCCAGCGGATCGTGTACCCCCGCCTGATCGTCCAGAATGAACTCCTGCGGCAGCAGGTGCAGCACTTCCCGATCCGCCGGCAGCGGAATCGCCCGCGCCCGCTCCACCGCCTGCTTGATCTCATCCCGCCCAATTTCCCGCGGCCGCGTACCCAAGCTGATGCCGCCGTGGCTGTTCACACCGCGCACATGCGCTCCGCCAATGCCCACAATGGCGTGCTCAACCGCCGCACCCGCCACATCCTCGGCCGCCTCCACCGCCTTCTGAATCGCCGCGACCGCCTTGTCCAATTCCACGATCACGCCCTTGCGCGACCCCCGCGACTCCGCCACGCCGTGCCCGCGATAGCGCAAGCCCCCGTCGCTGACCTCCACCATGAGCGCGCACGTCTTCGCGCTGCCCACGTCAATCGCCGTTAAGAGATTTCCCTGTTGGTTCGCCATTTCTTATGAGTTCCTCAATACATTTCGCCACTTCTATGAAATTCGCACCCTTACTGGCTCGGCCCCTGACTCGTCTGGCTCTTAACAACCCCCGGGCTCGGCTTCCCACCGCCACCACTCCCGGAAGGCTTTATTGTTGGCTTCGACGATGCCGATGGAGGCTGCTTCACATTCTTCGCTTGCCGCGCAGCGGAGTCACCGCCGGCCGGCGAATTTATCTTCGTCATCCCCGTGTTCTTCGCGGTTGTCAACGTTCCCGGCTTCGCGGTTGACGCTGGCTTCCTCATGCCCACGGCGACTCTCCCCGGCTTCGCCCCAGCCTTCTTGACTTTGGTTTTCGCGGCTGCCTTCTTGGTTCCGGCTGCTGCAGCCTTCGCACCGAGTGTCTTCTGCGTCAATTCGAACGCAGGCTTCGGCACGGCACGATCATGCGGCAAGCGCGTAATCAGCGCCGCCGGCTTCACTCCCGCCGCAGCCGCCAACTTCGCCGCCGCCGGGCTCAACTCCGCTGCCTTCGCCGGGCGCTGCGGCATATCCGGATTCACAATGATCTGGTTGTCGTAGCGCAGGTCCACCGACTCCAGCTTCTGAAACTGCTGCCGCCAACTCTGCGCATGGCTCACATAAATCCTGAAGCGCCGCAGATAGTCCGACGATCCCAGATGCACCAGCACATCCCCCGCCGGATCGTTCACCCGTACCTTCACGTCTTCCAGATCGGAGAGATCCACTTCGCTCAGATCCTGCGAGTAGCGCGCCCCGCCCGAATCCAGGTCCCGCACCATCTCTGCAAAGGTTTTCATGCGCGGCGCCCGTGTCGAAAGCGGCTCGCCCGGATTCATACCCAGAATCACCGGGAAGGAATATTTGTGCTTCGGCGTCAACTCCATCAGCGTTCCGCCCGCGTCGATCAGCGACATCCGCGGCCCCACCCGCGCAAACGCCACCGGCGTGCGCTCGTGAATTTCCACCTTCAGGCGATTGGGAACAAACCGCATCACGCTGGCCGATTCCACCCACGGAATCTGCTCCAGTTGCGCCTTCTGCTGCGCCAGAGAAATGAAAAAAATGTTGCGCCCAATGTCGGCGCCCATCACTTCCATGATCTGCGCCTTGCTTACGTTCTGCATGCCCGTGACTTCAATGTTGTCGCTCGATTCCACGCGAAAGCGCCAGGAATGCTCGCCATAGTGATAGAGCCACGCCGCGCCTAATCCTGCCAGGCAGCACGCGCCCGCCGCCACACAGGCCCACAACAATCGATTGGCAGTTTTTCTTGGAAGAGAACTTCGGCGGGCGGAGACCCGCTTTTGCCCGCGCAGGAACGGAGATTCCTCGTCCACATCCAGGTCGACCAGGCGCGCATCGTCGATCCCCTCGTGCGCGGCCTCGGCGCTGGGTGGATATAACTCCTCCTGCAAGATGGTGGAACCTGGCTTCCGCGCCATCAGTTCAGGTTAATTGTCGCTGTGGAATCGCTGAGCCTTCAAACTATAACTTTATTTTCAGGATAGAGATAGACAAAATCTTGGTTCTTTTGCACAGAGAGGAATCGCGTTGGACATCGTCGCGCCGAACAGCGAACCCGATGACGGGCACGGACTATGTAGAGACAGCCGCCTCGGCTGTCCGGACTGGGCGAGCCCTGTGAGTCAGGAGACGGTCGCAGAGATGATCGGCACAACCCGCTCCCGGTAAGCCGATTCTGCCGATCAGACTCCGAGACGCCGCACGATGGCCTGAAATCGAGGATCGGATCGCACCGGGTCCATTTCCGGCTCGACACGAATGAAGAGCAGCCAGTAATCGCGGTTCTGGTAAGACTTCTCCAACCACTCCAGAGCCAGATCGCGATCGCCCAATAGCACGGCATCATAAGCAACGTCGTAAGGCCGGCTCAGGCCGCTGGGCACCTCGGCGATACGCTGGTTCATAATGCGCCGCGCTTCCTCCGCATGCCCATCGACCAAAGCGCGCCGAAACGCCTCCTGCGGCAACTTGGCGTCGGCCGCGCGCCACTCCTCCCAGCGGTGCTCGCAGAAGTAGCCCGACGCCAGCATGCTGTACCCCAATTGAAAATTCGGGTCCATCTGCAGGATTCGCTGCGACTGGGCGACGACGCCATCGTAGTTCCGTTCGAACTTGAGCAGCACCGCAGCGTCCACATCCACAATCAGCGCCAGCGGATCGAGCCGGCGCGCGGTCTCCAGTTGTTCGCGGGCCTCGGAGAAGCGTCCGTGGGCCATCAAACCCAGCGCATAATACTGGTGCGCGCTGGCATAGCTGGGATTGAGCTGCAGCGCCTTCTGGTATTCCTGCTCCGCGGACGGCCAGTCGTAATCGTAGTGGCAGGCCACCATGCCCAGAACCGCGTGCGCCTCCGCGAGCGACGGGTCGAGCAGCAGGGCTTTGTGCGCTGCATCTCGAGCGCGCGGCATATACGCGGCCGGCGACACCTCTTCGTTGTTGCCGATCACCGCAAGCGAATCGGCCAGCCCCGCCCAGGCCAGCGCGTAGTTGGGATCGCGTGCAATCGCCTGCTGCATCAAACCCACACTCTTCAGTTCTGCCGGGAAGTTTCTCTGGTTCCACAGATAGCGGCCCTGCAGATACAACGCGTGTGCTTCCGGGTCGGGAGGAGTCGTAGCCGGGCCCTCCGGACTTATTTTGCGGGCCAGCGCACGGGCAATTGAACTCGCGATTTGCGATTCGATCTGTATCCAGTCGGTCGAGTTGCCGTCGTAGGTCTGGGACCATACCGTGAAGCCGTCGCGGGTGCGGTTCAGTTGCACGGTGACATGCGTGCGGTCGCCCGCCCGCTGCACGCTGCCTTCCACTACCGCCTCCACATTCAGCCGCGTCCCCACTTGACGAAGATCGTCATGTTTTCCCTTGAACACGTAAGCCGAGCGTCGGCCGGTCACCCGCACACCCTCCAGATGCGAGACTGAAGCCGCGACCTCGTCCGTCAGCCCATCGCTGAAGGCGTCGTCGGGCGCAGCTCCGACATTGTCGAACGGCAGAACGGCAATGGAAGCGATCGCGGGCGGACGCGTCCTTATCCACGCCAACCCCACCGCCAACGCCATCAAGACCACCGCGCACCCAATCCACAATTCGTATCGTCGGCGTCGCTTCTGGCCCGGCGCCTTCAGCCCGATCAGATAACGCGCCGTGAACTCCTGCCCGGATTGTCGGTCCCCGGCGGAAGCGATATCCGGCGTCTCCGCTGCGGTTGCATTCGCGGCGCTATCGTTGCCGACACTTCCAACCGGTAACAGGCCTTCCGCTAGGATCACGGGCGCTGAGGCTCGAATGGGCGCGATCCAACGGTAGCCACGGCGCTCCACGGTCTCAACGAAGATTGGATTCTCAGCCGAGTCACCCAGCGCATCCCGCAGCCGATTGATCGCGCTGCTGATGCCGTGATCGAAATCCACAAAGACGTCATCCGGCCAAAGCGCCTTGCGGAATTCCTCGCGGCTGAGCACTTCGCCAGGGCGGCTGAGCAATAGCTTCAGGGCGCGGAAGGGCAGCTCCTGAATCTTTACCTTGATCCCATTCCTCCGCAGTTCGCCCGAGCGCAAGTCGGCCTCGAATATCCCGAAGCGCACCACGTCGTCTTGAGCGGCAGTCCGATGCATACGCTCGCCTTCCCAAGGAAGGCAGCCAGTTTACCACGCGAGAAACCGCCGAAATCCCCCACCTTCGAGCCAGTTCATCACCCCTTCGTGCCGGTTTTTCCCCGTGAGATGTCTTCGCATTTATCGGCAACTAAACAATTTAGCGCGTGATCCACTGTGGCGCGCGGCGTGAGCCGCAGAGCATTGACGCCACCCCAGCTTTCGGCGAGAGTGAGCGCCGTGCCCGGAAGTTACGCCGCTGCTCGTTTGCGGAACAGCGCGGTGACGCCGGGCCGAATCCAGGACATCTCAGGAACTGGCGGAACCCAGGAGACTTTCAATGAAGAACCTTCGGCAGCAAAAAGCAATTCGCATCGTCGCGACCCTCGCGCTCACTCTGGCCCTCGCCGGCTTCGCCATTCCGGCCCACGCACAAACCTTTACCTCGCTGCACACCTTCGGTGGGCTCGACGGCACACCTCCCGACGGCGAATACCCCAACGGCCTCGTGCAGGGCGCCAACGGATACCTATACGGAACCACGTTCGGGGGCAGCTCGCTTGGCAACAATATTCAGGGCACGGTCTTCAAAATCAGCATCAGCGGGACAGAAACGGTCCTCGATAACTTTTGGGCCGAGGGACCCCTAAACGGAAACCAGGCGGCGCTGGTGCAGGCCACCAACGGGGATTTCTACGGGACAACGCAGTCGAACGGGGCGGTCTACAGAGTCACTCCCAGCGGCGCCTTCTCTGCCCTCTACGACTTTTGTTCAGCCGGCTTACCAGACTGCCCGGATGGCGCCACACCCGAAGCGACGCTGGTGCAGGCCAGCAACGGGGACCTCTACGGGACAACGCAGGGAGGTGGCGGAGCGTACGGCCAAGGCACGATTTTCAAAATCACCATGGGAGGCACGCTGACCACGCTGCACTCCTTTTGCGAAACCCAGAACGCGCAAGGTGACTGCCTGGATGGAAACGGGCCTTATACGGCGCTGGTGCAGGGCACGAACGGAAACCTCTACGGCGCCACGCATGTGGGCGGGGCTAACGGAGCCGGCACGATTTTTCAAATCACCGAGGCAGGTAAGTTTACGAGGCTTTACACCTTTTGCAAGGTCTCAGGTTGCCCTGACGGCGAAAACCCCTATGCCGCGCTGGTTCAGGGCGCAGACGGGAACTTCTACGGGGTAACCGGCACCGGTGGGACCGGCGCCTTTGGCGGCGGCGGCACATTTTTCACCATGACCCCAAGCGGCGCGCTGACCACGCTTTACAGCTTTTGCAGCTTGGCAGATTGCGCTGACGGCAACTACCCCATGGCGCTGATGCTGGCCACCGACGGGAACTTCTACGGGGTGACGGGAGCCGGTGGGGCCAACGATTTGGGCACGATCTTCCAGATCACCCCCAGCGGCTCACTGACCACGGAGCACAGCTTCGACGGCACCGACGGCATCGTCTCAGAAGACTTCCAACCCGGACCGTGGCTCATCCAGGATACCAGCGGCACGTTCTACGGGGTGACTTCAGAGGGCGGGGCCAACTACCAAACCTGTACCAGTTGCAACGGCACCGTCTTCAGTTTGTCCATGGGTCTGCGCCCATTCGTGGAAACCCTGCCGGTCTCCGGCACGGTTGGGTCGGCCGTCAAAATTCTTGGAAACAAGCTGACGGGCGCCACCAGTGTCACTTTTAACGGTGTCGCGGCTAAGTTCACGGTGGTTTCGAGTACCGAAATCACGACCACCGTGCCCACCGGCGCCACCACCGGCGAAGTTAAGGTGGTCACCTCCAAAGGGACCACGCTTACCAGCAACGTGGTCTTCACCGTGCCCTAGCTGAAACAAAAACGGGCACGGCAGTTTCGCCGTGCCCGCTCTTCAAAAGACAGGGACCTAAATCGGCCCGTCGTCCGTCATCTCAACCTGCACCGCCGGAACATCGATGCGGGGAATATCCCCCCGCACTCGTGGACAGCTCACGGCCGGAATCCTCACGGCGTTGAACGCAACCGACGCAAAGCGCACCCGCGCAACCTGCGCCTCGATCCTTGCCCGATCCGCCTCCCCCTGCGCCACAGTCGCTTCCTGCCGCGCCGACATAGCCTCAAAGCGCTCCATTCCACTCTGCCTCCGAGCAATCCCGGTCTGGAACCGCGCCATCGCTGTAGCCAGACGGCAAGACGCAGTCTCATCCCGCGCCACCCCAAAACTGACCCTTTCCATGAACCGTTCAGCCCGCTCCGAGGCCAGGTCCGCCAAACTCCCCGACCGATCGACAAGCCGATGCGCCCAGCCCGCGCCGCCGTCCTGGTACAACCCATTCAATCCCAACGCCAGCACCCCAGCCGCCAGCCATCCCCATGCCTGTGTAGTTTTCATCGCCATATCCCCATCTAGCGGATTGGACGAACCCCACCCCAATCCGTTAGCAATGGAAGATACGCAGCCACGAGGAAATTAGTTCCTCACCGGAAGGATAAGGACCAGGGAGGGACGGCCGAACTAGCCTGCCCTGAGCGAAGGCGAAGGGCTGTCCGGCCAGGGCATAGCCCGGCCGCATTGGAACGAGCGCGATCCTCAAGCCAGCGGGGCAATCCGTTCCTTCAACTTCTCCACAATCATCGGCCCTAACTGTGAAACGCTGCCCGCCCCCAGCGTAAGAATCATGTCTCCATTCTCAGCCGCGGCAGCGGCCGAACTCACCGCATCGGCGAACGAACTCACGTACTCCGCGCTCAGCCCACCCTTCTCACAAATCGTCCGCGCAAGCCTTTCCCCGCTGATCCCCTCGATCGGCTTCTCGCTGGCCGCATAAATATCGAGCACAAATAGCGAATCCGCATCGCCAAATGCCGTGGTGAATTCCTCCATCAAATCGCGCGTGCGCGTGTACCGGTGCGGCTGGAACACCACATGAACCTTGCCAAAGCCGCACGACCGCGCCGCGGCAAGTGTTGCCTTGATCTCCGTAGGATGGTGCCCGTAATCGTCGATCACACTCACACCCGCTGCCCGACCGCGCAGATGAAATCGCCGGTCGACTCCGCGGAACTGATCGAGCGCCGCGCGAATCGCCTCCACTCCCACATCCAGCCCCACCCCTACCGCAATCGCCGCCGTCGCATTCAGGATGTTGTGAACTCCCGGCACATGCAGCGTAAACTCGCCCAGGTCCTTCTTGCGATAACTCACGCGAAAGCGGCTCAACGGCTGAGGATCGGGTGCCCCATTTTCCGCGCGTTCTTGGCGCGAGGAGTAGGGAACGCCAGGATTCCCGCCGGACGTCTCCAACTTGATCCTGAAATCCGAACCCCGCTTCGTCCCGTAGGTCACGATGCGCCGCTGCACTTCCGGTAGCAGCCGCCGCAACAGCGGATCGTCATTGCAAACCACCACCATCCCATAAAACGGCACCTGGTTCATGAATTCCAGAAACGTTTTCTTCACATCCCGCATGTTGCGATAGCAATCCATGTGCTCGCGGTCGATGTTGGTCACCACCGACAAAATCGGCGAAAGCTTCAGAAACGACCGGTCGCTCTCATCCGCCTCCGCCACCAGATACTGCGACCTCCCCAGACGAGCATTCGATCCCATCGCATCCACGCGCCCACCCACCACCACGGTAGGATCGAGCCCACCCCCGGCCAGCACCGCCGCTACCATCGAAGTTGTAGTCGTCTTGCCGTGCATCCCGGCGATGGCGATGCCGTATTTCAACCGCATCAACTCCGCCAGCATCTCCGCCCGCTGAATCACGGGAAGATGCAACTGGTGCGCCTCGACCACCTCGGGATTCTCCGCCGCAATCGCCGAGCTAGTCACCACCACTTCGGCCCCGGCAATATTCTCCGCCCGATGTCCTTCAAAGATCGCGGCGCCCAACCCCGCCAGCCGCTGCGTCACCGCCGAACTTCT
Source organism: Acidobacteriaceae bacterium (assembly GCA_003140075.1). Taxonomy (GTDB): domain Bacteria; phylum Acidobacteriota; class Terriglobia; order Terriglobales; family Acidobacteriaceae; genus Sulfotelmatobacter. Next base: position 78,495 of record PLIO01000243.1, read on the forward strand.
CAGGTCCGACCCCGAAACCTTGTAGCCGAGGTTCAGCAACACCTCGGCAATCCCACTCATGCCGATCCCGCCAATCCCCACGAAATGAATCTGCTGAATCTTGGCAAACATGTATGTGCGCCCCGCGCGCCTGTCATCCTGAGCAGAGTAAGTGCTTCGCGAATGCGAAGCACTTACGCAGTCGAAGGATCCCTTTCGTGCCGGCGCGACCACAGGCTAGTCAAGGAGTCTCTTGGGCATGCGTGCTACCCACCCCGCCAAAACAAAGCCAAACCTCAGGAGGTCAATGTATGCGCTTCCAAGCATTGTTCGTGCCATATTCCAGGCACGCCTTCGATCTGATACAGCTCGTCGCCTCCGTGATAAAACCCGACCGACCTTATCTTGCCGGCCTTGCCCCCATAGTCAAGTTGTTCCGGCTGCAGTTTGTTATGGAACTTCCAAGTCCGCATAAAGTGTTCGAGCGCATCGAGCCCAGCGATCCTAACAAGACTACCAACCGGAAATTCCGCCTTATAAGGGCCTTTGATCCTTCCCATAAAACTCTCGCTATTAAAACAATCGAAACGAAGTATTCGTGAGAATCCGTGCAAATCCGTGGCTAGTTTTGTTCGATCCCCGCCACCCGCACCGCCATCGCCGCAATATCCCGCGCCGCATTCGGATGCGCCAACTCCCGCGCCGCCTCGTTCATCTGCTGCAGCCGCCGCGGATCTCCCAGCAAAGCCGCTATCGTCTCCGCCAGCCACACTCCTTCCAGCTTCGACTCTTCCACCACCACCGCCGCGCCCGACCGCGCCAGCGCCTCCGCGTTCACCCGCTGATGATCGTCCGCGGCTCGCGGAAACGGCACAAAAATCGCAGGCTTCCCCGCCGCAGTAATCTCAGCCACCGTGCTCGCGCCCGACCGGCACACCACCAGATCCGCCCGCGCAAACGCCGCCGGCATGTCTTCGATAAACTTGGAAACCTCCGCCGGCTCGCCCAACCCGCTATACGCTGCCAGCGCGTCATTATAGTCACGCTCGCCGGTCTGATGAATGATGTGAATCCCCGGCGCCTGCCGCCGCAACTCCGGCAGACAACAGATCATCGCCTCATTGATCGCGTGCGCCCCCTGGCTTCCGCCAAACACCAGCAGCGTGGGCGTCCCGCCGCGCTTGGGTGCGATCTCAAAGAACGCCTGCCGCACCGGCACGCCCGTCACTTCCGCGTGACGAAAATATTTCGCCGTTTCCTCAAAGTGCACGGCCGCCCCGGATACGAACCTCGCGACCACGCGATTGGCAAATCCCGGAACCACATTCGGCTCGAAGGCCAGCGTAGGAATATGCTTCACCACCGCCGCCAGCATCGCCGGCCCGGATGCATATCCGCCCACGCCAATCACCACGTCGGGCGCAAACTCGTTCAGCATGCGGCTCGCGTCCCAGACCGCACGCGGCAAATCGAACGCCGTCTTCGCCCGCGTCATCAGGCTCACATTCTTCAGCGCTCCCACTCGCACCAGTTGCAGCGGGTACCCCGCCGCCGGCACCAGACGATTTTCGATGCCGCGCGCCGTCCCGATGAACAGCACCTCAGCCCCATAACTTTTCTTGAGTTCGTTCGCGATGGCCAGCGCCGGGATCACATGCCCGCCCGTCCCGCCGCCCGCCAGTATGGCCCGCATGAGGTGACTATAAAGGAATTGCTAATTCTTGATTTATTTCTTCGCAAACTTTTCCGGCAGCGGATTACCCTCCCGCTCCGTATCCCACAAAATCGAGAGCACCCACCAGCGCGTGCCATCGTTGAGCAATTGAATGCTGTTGATCCCCCGCTCGAAAGGCTTGTCGGTCGGGCTGTGTCGCGATCCGTAGCTGCTGAATACCTGCGTCACGTTCCCGAAACTCTCAGGCCGGTTCACGATCGCTTTCTCGTAGAACGGTTCCTTGGCGAACACCTCGCCCGCATCCCGCACAAACTCGTCTACGTTCCAGGTGATCACTACCTTCGATCCATCCGGCCCCGTGCTCACTTGAGTGAAGCGCGCATGCGGAAGAAACAGTGAACGAAATCGCTTCCAGTCGCGCTCGCCGGCTGGACCGGAAATGACGTCATAGATCGCGCCCAAAATCGCATCCATCGACTTCACGTCTTCCGGCTTAGCTGCCGGAACTTTCGCGGCCAACTCCGCTGCCGTGAATATAGGCACCTGTGGCGGCATTTCGATCGCCGGAGAGGAAGTCGATTTCTGCGCAGCGGAGATCGACGCTACCCCGAAGCAAAACAGGAAAAGAAAGATTAGTCGTCTCAATTCGTTCCCCTTGGCCTTAATCCGTCAAGATCCGTGCAAATCCTTGGCAGTTCCTATTCCGCCTGCTTGGTAATATTCAGCAGCACACCCACGCACGCCAGCGTCACAAACAGCGACGATCCTCCATACGACACCAGCGGCAGCGGAATCCCCTTGGTCGGCATCATGCCCAGCACCACGCTGATGTTGATGAACGCCTGCAGCACCACCATGCTCGTAATGCCCGCTGCCAGGTATCGCCCGAAAATGTCACCCGTGCGCCACGAAGCCCGCATCCCGCGCCATAAGAAAATGGCGAACAGCGTCACCACAAACAGCGCTCCCACCAGCCCCAACTCTTCCGCGGTCACCGCAAAAATAAAATCAGTGTGCGGCTCCGGCAGGTAAAACAATTTCTGCTTGCCTTCCATGAGCCCAGTGCCGGTGATCCCGCCGGTAGCCACCGCAATCAGAGACTGAATCAGGTGAAACCCTGCCTTCTGCCGCTCCGCGTAGGGATTCATAAAAGCCAGAATGCGGTCCCGCCGGAAGTTCACATGAAAAATCAAAAAATACAGCGGCACCAGCGACGCTCCGAACGCATACGCGAAATACCGCAGCCGCATGCCCGCCACATACAGGATACAAGCCGCAATGCCGGCGCAAGCGATCGCCGTCCCCAGATCAGGCTGCAGCACAATCAACCCTAGCAGTACCACCACGGGTGCAGCCGCTGGCGCCAGCGTGTTGCGCCAGTCGTCCATAGTTTTCGTGCGCGCTTCAAGAAAGTAAGCGAGAAAAAGAATCAGCACCGGCTTGGCCAGCTCCGAAGGCTGAAACGAAAACGCGCCCACGCGGAACCAGCGATGCGTATTGTGCGAGCGATCCAGAAAAAACACTGAGATCAGCAGCAAAGTAGTCAGCCCCAGCAGCGAAAACACCAGCGCCGGATGCTTGTAGCGCCGGTAATCCACCCGCATCGCCACCACCATCGCCAGCAGGCCCGCCGACGCCCAGATCAACTGCTTCAACAAGAACGCATACGGCGACCCAAACCGCTCCCGCGCCATCACCGCCGACGCCGAAAACACCATCACCAGCCCCACAAACACCAGCAGCATGGTCACGGTAAACAGCCAGCGATCGACACTCACCCGCTTTGCCATGGGAAGTTCATTTCACCACGGAGGCGCGGAAGATTGCTGATTGTTGATTTCTGAATGTTAATTGTCTTGGTTCGGGGCCGATCAAGACGACCAGAAACTACACACCCAGACGGTGCTGTCATCCTGAGCGTAGCAAGTGCTTCGCGAACGCGAAGCATTTGCGGAGTCGAAGGATCCCTTGCAAGCGTGTACTGCGAGCGGCTTCGAAAGGTGTTTCTACCCCTCGGTTTTCTCGTCCTCTCTGTGTCGGTGGTAAAGACGCCTTTCAGCTCAGCCCCCGCACGATCTCCTTGAACACCCGCCCCCGCTGCTCATAATTCTTGAACTGATCGAAGCTCGCGCAGGCCGGCGCCAGCAACACGACGTCCCCCGCCTCGGCCACGGCATTCGCCTTGCGGACAGCATTCTCCAAAGTCTCCGCGTGCAGCAGTTCAACACCTTTAATCTGCGATTCGATCTTCGCCGCCGCCGCCCCAATCGTATACACCCGCTTCACCCTCTGCCGCAGCAGGTCGTTGAGCACGCTGTAATCGCTGCCTTTATCCTTGCCCCCAAGAATGAGATGGATGTCCGCCGGAAACGACTCCAGCGCCTTGATGGTCGCATCCACGTTGGTGGCCTTCGAATCGTTGTAATAATCCACGCCGCGGATCGTGGCCACAAACTCCAGCCGGTGCTCAACCGCCTTGAAGTCGCGCACCGCCTGCCGGATCTTCTCCGGCGCGCATCCCATCAGCGCACCCGCGCACGCCGCCGCCAGCACATTCTCCAGATTGTGCGCGCCCTTCAGCGGGATTTCTGAAACCAGCATAATATCGCGCTGCTGGCCTCCGTCACGAAACAAGATTTTCCCCTCGCGTACCCACGCGCCCTGCTTCACTTCTTTCAGCCGGCTGAACCAGAACACCTGCGCCCGCGTGGGCGCCGCCATCGTAACGCACGTCGCATCATCTTCATTCAACACCGCAAAGTCATCACCTTGCTGATTCTCGAAAATGCGCGCCTTCGCATCCACATAAGCCTCAAACGTCCGGTGCCGATCCAGATGATCCTGCGTAACATTCAACACCACCGCCACCTTCGGACGGAACGTCTGAATTGTCTCCAGTTGAAAGCTCGAGACCTCGAGCACGATCACACTCTCCGGCTTCGCATGTTCCGCCAACGAAATCGCCGGAGTACCAATGTTCCCGCCAACCAGCGTCGGCAATCCTCCCGCCGCCAAAATTTCGCCTGCCAAAGTAGTAGTTGTGGTCTTCCCGTTCGACCCGGTAATCGCCACAATCGGTCCCGGCAGAAACCGTGCCGCCAGTTCAATCTCGCCGATCACCGGCTCACCCAACGACCGCGCCTGCTCCAGCAGCGGCGCATCCACCGGAACCCCAGGGCTCACCACAATCAGATCCTGCCCGCGAAACGTGCGCTCGCCATGCCCACCGGTCTCGACTGTGATCCCATGATCGAGCAGCGCCGGAATCTCGTTCCGAAGTTCATCCCCGCTCTTGGTGTCGGACACGGTAACCCGCGCCCCATGTGCCTTCAGGAACAAAGCCGACGCCACTCCGGACTTGCCGAGCCCCACCACCAGCACGCGTTTATCTTTGAGCTCCATCCCACCTTCTGAAGTTCATTTCACCACAGAGTCACAGAGACACAGAGAAAAACTAACAAAATGTCTTGTCTTTTCAGGAACGCCGGGTGGTCGTTTGGTGTGCCGTCCTCGGAGGATTTTTCTTTGTCTTGTTTTTCTCTGTGTCTCTGTGACTCTGTGGTGAATTGTTATCTCAGCTTCAGCGTCGTCAGCGCGAACAGCGCAAACACCAGCGACGCGATCCAGAA
>PLIO01000111.1:0-11279 GCA_003140075.1 Acidobacteriaceae bacterium
TTCAGCGAAAAGCAGAAGGGTTCTTCGGCCATGCCTCACAAGCGCAATCCCGTGACCAGCGAGCAGATCAGCGGACTCGCGCGCGTAGTTCGCGGCAATGCCCAGGCGGGATTCGAAAACGTCGTTCTATGGCACGAGCGTGACATCTCGCATTCTTCCGCCGAGCGCGTGATTCTGCCCGATTCGACCACGCTGGTCGATTACCTGCTGAATAAAACCGCCAACTTGATCGAAACCATGTTTGTCTATCCGGAACGCATGCGATTAAATCTGGAGAGCACGCACGGCCTGATCTTCAGCGGACAACTCCTGCTCGATCTGGTGGAGCACGGCGTTTCCCGTGAGGACGCTTACCGCCTGGTGCAGGCACATGCCATGCGGGCGTGGAAGGAAGATTTGAACTTCCACGAGCTTGTGCTTGCCGACAGAGAAATCACGGAAAGGGTTCCGAGAAAACAGATCGAGTATGCCTTTGATCTGTCCCGTCAGTTGAAGAACGTGGATAAGATTTTTGCCCGCGTATTCGGGACCAAGGGCAAGAGCGGAGTCAAAGTAAGTGCTCGCGCGAAATCTTCCCGCGCAAGAGGCCGTCGTTAACCGCACCACTCCGTAGTTATTAAACCCTTCCGCTTCGAGGAAGTTGCGGTTGTTCTTTACCCGCCACACCCCACCGCAGATGCATCTTCTCCCATCCCCATCGCATCGAAATAACTAACCAGGTGGTTAATTCGTAAAGTTTCGCCAAACGGGTCGGAGGTGAACCTATGACAATCGCAATAAACAAGAAGAGTTTGTTTAAGATGTTGAGTTCGCTGCTGATGGTAGGAGTGTTAGGCGCCACGCTCGCCGCTCAAGCCACAGCATCAACTCGTTACGACAACGAGATTCAAACCGCAGTCACTCGGAAGTTGGCGGCAAAAGATCAATTCCACAATGTGCAACCCAGTGTGGAAGATGGCATCGTCACGCTCGCGGGCACGGTCGATCTGTACCAGCGCAAGCTGGACGCGGCCAAGCTCGCCCGCAAGATTTCGAATGTGCAGGGCGTCCGCAACTTGATCGCGGTGGCGGGACCGAACGTGTCCGATGCGCAACTCGAGCAAAAACTGGCCGAGAAACTGCGCTACGTGCGCGCCGGCTATGACAGCACGTTCGACTACTTCGCGCTAAGCGTAAAAGATGGCGTCGTTACGGTTGTCGGACAGGATCGCACTGGCGTAGGCCGCGATGAGGCTCTCGCCAACATCTATTCCATGCCCGGAGTAAAAGATGTGATCGCGAACGTCTCTTTGGAACCGGTCTCGCCAATGGACGACGGCCTGCGCCTGCGCGCGGCCCGGTCGATCTACCGCGATCCGGTGCTGAGCAAATATGCCATCGACCCCGCGCGGCCGATTCGCATCATCGTGGATAACGGCCACGTCACGCTCTACGGATCTGTAGACAGCACAATGGACAAGACGGTAGCCGGAATTCGAGCCAACCAGCTCTTCGGCGCCTTCAGCGTGGAGAACAAGTTAGTTGTAGAGAAAGATTCGGGCCAGCCTGGCATCTAGGGCGAAGTGCGGTGAGCAGAAAGGGTGCGGCGCAAGCCGCGCCCTTTTTCTCACAGCCGGTTGATCATCGACGCCACATACCCCGCGCCGAATCCATTATCGATATTCACCACGCTCACGTTCGACGCGCACGAGTTGAGCATGCCAAGCAGCGCGCTCAGCCCCTTGAAGGCTGCGCCGTAGCCGACGCTGGTGGGTACGGCAATCACCGGAACGCCGACGAGTCCTCCCACCACACTCGGCAACGCACCCTCCATCCCCGCACAAACAATCACGACACGCGCCTTCATCAAAGCTTCACGATTTGCCAGAAGGCGATGGATTCCCGCGACGCCCACGTCGTAGAAATGCTCCACCGTGTTGCCCATGAGTTCGGCCGTCACCACGGCTTCTTCCGCCACGGGTATGTCGCTGGTTCCCGCCGAAACTACCGCGATCAGCCCTTTGCCGTAAGTGTGCCGGTCGCTCTGCAGCACGATCGCCCGCGCCAGTTCGCGATATTCCGCCGCGGGCACCTTTTTCTTTACCGCGGCAAATTGCTTTTTATCCGCGTGCGTGGCCAGCACGTTACCGCCATGCCTCTCCAAGCGCGCGAATATCTCTGCCGTCTGCAGCGGCGTCTTCCCCTCTCCGAAAATCACTTCGGGCATGCCCGCGCGCAGCGCGCGATGATGGTCCACCTTGGCAAAGCCCAGATCCTCAAATGGCAAATGCCGCAGGCGCTGCACTGCGTCGTCAGGCGTGAGTTTTCCCCGGCGCACCTGCTCGAAGAGTCTGCGAATGGATTCGGCGTTCACGGTGGCGCTCATCAGTCAGCGAGTTCTAGATTAGCACCTGGAAGCGGAGCGAATCTTTGCAATCACGGCGGCGCAGACTTTGCGGGCGGCTCCGGGTTCCTCGAGATGCGCGAGGAACAGACGCCGCAGGCCGCTCTGTTTCACCTTGCCCGAAAGGTAGACGGCGTAGATATGGCTTCCCAGGCGGTATCCCCATTCCTGCGCGATGGTTTCGAACTTCTCCGCATCGGCACGGACGGCTGCCAGTGCGGCTTTTTCGAGGGCGGCACGCGACAACGCCGGCGAATCTTCTGTCTCCGGCCTCGAAGGGTGAAGCACTCGCGAGCCGAAGTAAGCCACAGCATGCTCGATCACTCGCATGTAAAAAGAATCAGAAGGTCCAACCCCGCCGACCCCTGCCCGTACGCCGTTGCCGTTTGTATCATGTCCATTCACGCGCCGGGGCAGACCACGGCAGGCCTGATGTAGAAATCGAGTCGCATCCTCGGCGGCGTGCATCATGTGAAATTCGCGCACGTAGAATGCGTTAACTTCAGAAAGGTAGGCGCTCCCGCGTTCCTGCACGCTCGCCAGCATGGTTTCCAATTCCTGTTCGCCGATGCCTTTGCGTGAGAGCAGCCGGCGCAGCATCGCATCCGACGAACTGCCATGAACCTCCGGCAACATGTCGACCAGAAACTTCGGCTGCGTGCCGTTGTGCGCCGAATAGCGGTTGATCTCCAGAAAGCTGGCGAGACTGTCGATCAGGTTATAGATTGTGGGCGCGAAGTCCGGACCACTATCGCAGCGGCTCCACTGATCGAGAAACAGGCGGTAACTTTCATATTTTTCGAGGGGCGTGGCATTGAACACGCACAGAACGTCATCTTTGACGCGCACCGCTTCAACCTTGTCGGCGCGCTCGCCCGCGGCGCGCCAATATAGCGCGTCCACGTTCTGCAGAATAGTAAGAATCCTGGTCGCCGGCATTTCTTTGCGCAGCACGCGCGGAAGATGTCCCGGAGCAAAATGCGACTCGCCGAATAGCACGAAGATCACGGCATGGGGATGGCGCTCGCGGATCTCGGCAATCTTGGCCGCGGCATGACGATCTCGTGCTCCGATCTTTCGCAGGTTTTCGCGGGGCATGCAATCCAGGCCGTAAATGCCTTCCGCATGGTCGCGGGCTGCAACCAGTAATTCATGGAACGGCGTCCAGTCGTATCCCCAGTCCAGGTCGAAGCGGATGCGCTGGCGCAGTTCGTCTTCAGCAATCTCGCGCCGCCACCATTCCTCGAGAATGTGCTGGTCGCGGGCGAAAATGGTTTCCACCCCGAGCACGACCGGGCGATCTCCCGCTAAGGCGCGCTGCTCGATCAGTGACGCCGCATAACGCTGCGCCGCCGGTAGAGCATGATAGTCGCCGACCAGGACCACATCCGCCGCATGCAGGGCCGTGTGAATCTCTTGGGAGTTCAGAAGAGAATCGTAGGTGCGGAACGCCTGGCTGAACTCGCGAAGATATTTGCGGCGGCTGTGCGAATCCTGGGCGCGGATTTCGCGTTCCACTCCTGCCAGCGCGTGCAGTTGCGCGGCGCTGCGGCGGGACCGCAAATTGACCGTGGATGCCATAAGCCAGCTTCGAGCTCTTCGCTACGCACAGCCTTGACTTCTTATTCCGCAACTCCCTATGCTCCAAACTTCGGGGCGACTCGCCTCGTTGGAGGTGACTTGCCGAATCATCCGCCGCAAAATCTCACCATCGCCACTACCGGCGCCAGCGGCTCGATCTTTCTACGGCAACTCCTCGCCGCGGTCGAGCGCGACGCTCGCGTCCAAACCGTAAACTTCATCGCGTCGGACTCCGGCCTACGCGTGCTGGCCGAAGAACTCGGCATCCAGGGCCGCTCGAACCTTGTCGGCCAGTTGCTTCTGGGCGGCGAAAATCCTGCCACTAAAAAAAGTTCGCCAAAGAATGCGACGAAATCCTCATCCCGCCACACTACGAAACCGTCGTCAAAAATCCAGGAGCAATCGAATGCCGACATCGGAGCCAATGTGGCCAGCGGTTCCTATCCCACCGACGCCATGATCGTCATTCCTTGCAGCATGGGCACCCTAGCTCGCATCGCCAACGGCATCGCTTCGCATCTCATCGAGCGCGCGGCTGATGTCTGCCTGAAAGAGAAGCGTCCCCTGGTGCTGTGTGTCCGCGAGACACCGCTCAACAAAATCCACATTCGCAACCTGTACCGCGCCGCCGATGCCGGTGCGACCGTCTTTCCCCTCATCCCAGCCTTCTACTACTGGCCCGCGAGCCTAGATGACATGGCTCGTGAGTTTGCCTACCGTGTCCTGGCTCATGTTGGCTTGCCACAGTCCCACGCCTTCCGCTGGAAAGGCTGAGCAATCAGCGACTTGCCGACTACATGCCAAAAGAATTCGACCTAGGAAAGATCGGCTTGCTCGGGGGGAACTTCAGTGTAGAGGGCCCTACCGGCGAGTCCCAGATACCCGGCGGACATGTACAGGCGGGGGAATTCTCGTTCGCACTTCAACATGGTTGGTTCCGAGATTTCCAAAGCGACGATCCGGTGTCGTTAGCGTAGAATGCGGCAAATTCCCTCGCGGGTGATTCATGTTCTTAGCGATCGGGCAAGCCGAGCAGATTAACGAGCAGATCAAGAAGAGATTCGTGTTTCCTCAAAGATTGTCACGTCTCATGTCTGCAGCATGTGCTGGACTCCTGCTGCTGGGGGCCAATGCAGCCTATGCCGCGGACGATCGCAATCCCCTGGCCAACGATCCCAAGGCCGCGAAAGCGGGCGAGTACGAATTCCGCATCAACTGCGCGCTCTGCCACGGCCTGGGAGCCCACGGCGGCGGTCGCGGTCCCGACCTCACGCGCGCTCAAAAGCGCCATGTCCACTCCGATGCGGAAATGTTTCAGGTGATCAGCAACGGAATACCCGGCACCGTCATGCCCGCGAACGGAACCAACGGACAAGGCGTCGGCATGACTGACGAAGAGATCTGGCAGATCATCACCTACATTCGCAGCGTCGAAGTAAAGGCGCCGGCCCAGCCCATCGGCAGCGCCGCCCATGGCAAGGAACTCTTCTACGGAGACGCCAACTGCTCTCTGTGCCACACGGTCCAGGGTAAAGGCGGGCGCTTAGGGCCGGATCTCACTGGCGTCGGCGGTTCGCGAACTCGCGAAGCCATCATCGAATCGGTGCGCAATCCCAGCCGGCGCCTGGCTTGGGGGCTAACCGAGGCGACAAAAGAGTTCCCGCAGGAATACGAAACCGTCACTGTAGTGACCGCCGATGGAAAGCAAATCAAGGGCGTGGCTCTGAATGAAGATAACTTCAGCATTCAGATCATGGATGGAGACGAACAGATTCACCTGTTGGAGAAAGACAAGCTGCGATCCTTCCAGAAGAGCCGGGATTCAATGATGCCCACGTACAACCCAGACGTTTTGAGCGACAAAGATCTTCAGGACATTGTGGCCTACTTAATCAGTGTGGGAGCGAAATGAGAATGCAAGGCTCAAGTAAGCATGGCGCATCAGACCTCGGCGAGTCTCGTGAGGTGTCTGAACCATCCCGGAAGAGCGGCGCTTCAGCGTCGCGCACGCGCACGCGCGCCGCATCTCCGATAAGAATGCTGGCCATCTTATTCCTTGCCGGACTTTTCTCCGCTCAAGGTCGCGCCCAAGTCACGTTCGACCGGCTTCTCAACGCTAGGAACGAACCACAAAACTGGCTAACCTATTCTGGCGATTATTTCGGACGCCGCTTCAGCCCGCTCGATCAGATCAACGTCAGCAATGCGCATTCGCTGGTTGCGAAGTGGGTCTACCAGACGAGCGCGACCGGCAAGTTCGAGACCACTCCCCTAGTGGTAGATGGAATTCTCTACGCTACCGGGCAGGAAGATCGCGCCTTCGCCCTCGACGCCCGCACTGGGCGGCCCATCTGGATGTATCAGCACCGCTTGCCCGCCGATATTCGCCCGTGCTGCGGGCTGGTGAATCGCGGGCTGGCGATTTTGGACAACCGAGTTTTCTTCGGGACTATCGATGCCCATGTAATCGCACTCGATGCGAAGACAGGCAACGTGGCTTGGGATATCGTGGCAGCGGATTATCAAAAAGGCTACAGCTTCACCGTCGCTCCGCTGGCGGTGAAGAACCTTATCGTGATCGGCGTCTCCGGAGGCGAGTACGGCGTGCGCGGCTTCATCGATGCCTACGACGCCGCGACCGGTGAACGCAAGTGGCGCTTCTACACCGTGCCCGAGCCCGGCGAACCCGGAAACGAAACCTGGGAAGGCGATTCGTGGAAGATCGGCGGCGCACCCGCATGGAACACCGGAACCTATGACGCCGTGACCAACCAGATCTTCTGGCCAACCGGAAACCCTTCGCCCTCGAATCGCGGCGAAGGACGCGCGGGGGACAATCTCTACAGCAATACTCTGCTCGCGCTGAACGCCGACACGGGCCAGATGAACTGGTATTTCCAGTTCACCAAGCACGACGAGCATGACTGGGACGCTACTCAAATTCCGGTGATGATCGATTCCGGCGGCAAGCATCTGATCGCCCAAGCCAATCGCAACGGATTTTTCTACGTAATCGATCGCACCGCCGGCAAACTGATTTTCGCGAACGCCTACGGCAAGACCACATGGAGCAACACCAAAGATGCGGAAGGCCGTCCCATAGCCAGGAAAGATGCCTCGCCAACACTCGAGGGGCATACGGTTTGTCCGGGCGCGCTGGGAACGACGAACTTCATGGCCCCGGCCTACGATCCACAAACCGCGCTGTTCTATGTGACGGCGCGTGATCAGTGCGACATCTTCAGCACCGCGCCGCAGCCCTATGAGGCAGGTCATGCCTATTACGGCAGCGCGTATTTTCCTTCCGAAGAAGCCAAGCCGTATCGCGGATTCCTAAAGGCGATCGATCCCGCCACGGGCGAGATCAAGTGGAAGTTCGAGCACACATCACCCACATGGTCGGGAGTGCTTTCCACTGCCGGCGGCCTCGTATTCACCGGCGATGCCGAAGGAAACTTCATCGCTCTCGATGCCGCCGCAGGCAAAGCGCTGTGGCACTTCCAGATGGGTGGCGCGGTCTACGCCGCTCCCATGGCCTTCGCCGTGGACGGAAAAGAATACGTCGCGATCGCGGCCGGGAGTGCGATATATACATTCGGTTTGCCCTAGATTAGTACTGCGTGCATCAGCGCCGTTAACCCATTCCGCCGTGCCAGTCTCAATCGATCGACTGCCGCGAGATACCCAAGAGACAACTTCTCCGAAAAAATACAAACTGTTGACTGCCGCATGACATGCGCCTCACTGGCTGCACGCTACTCTCCCTTTACACCGCGATCCAGAGCAAGCAGTGGAACGCGGCGAAAGAGAGGAAATTTATGAAGCAACTCACGCAGTTTCTGGAACGTCCCGCCGATCGGCGCTCATTCCTCAAGAACAGCATGGTCGCCGGCGCAGTGGCGACCGTTGGAGCCGGCATTCTGGGCAGCGGTCTACCTGCGTTCGCCCGGGCAACCAGCAATGCAACCATCACCCCAGGCGATATCGCAATCCTTCAATTTCTCGCCGCAGCCGAACTCATCGAGTCGGATCTTTGGATCCAGTATGCGGAACTGGGTGGCATCGGCGATCTTCCACCCATTGAGGTAGACCCGACCGAACCTTTGAACCGCTATCAGGTGGCTTTGTCGAACCTCGATTCCGACGGCCCGCAATATATCTCTAGCAACACGCTGGATGAAATGACCCACGCTACTTTCCTCAATGCCTATCTCGAGTCCAAAGGAGCCGAGCCGGTCAACCTCACCGCGTTCGAAACTCTGCCGGGAAGCACAGCCAAGGGATCGTCCGGCAAGCTGCGCCTCACCAACCTCATGAATCTCACCCTCGACACCAGTTGGTATGTTCGCTACCGCAGCTCCACCAATCCGGACCTCGGCGCTACTTTTCCTCAGGCGATTACTCTCGCTGGAGTTACGGCCATTCCCCGAACCGATGCCGATTACGACGGCAAATTGAACCCCAACTTTCGTGGCAACGATCACATTCAGGCGATCGCAAACGTAGCCGCCTTCCACTTCGGACAAATCGAGCAAGGCGGATCGAGTCTGTACGCAGCCATGAGCCAAAAAGTCACGGATCCGGAAGTGCTCGAGATTACCCTCGGCATCGGCGGAGACGAGATCGCTCACTTTTTGGAATGGGTTGATTTTGCAGGCAACGGAGTGCAAGCTCCCGTGGCGCCGTTCACGGACCCCATATCCGGCCTGACATTCCCCAATTTCTTCAGCCCACTCAATCCGCTGATTCAGCCCAGCCTGATCTTCCCCGTCCCTGTCGAATTCAGGCCCAACCTTCCCCATGTCTCAATCATTCGTCCCCTGACCGATAAATTTGCCGGCGCTATGGCTGCAGTTGCAGGTCTCACCGCCAGCGGCCTTTTCATTGGTCAAAGCCAGGAGTTCTTCAACACGATAAACGCTCTGGCTGAGGCTGCTGACGCCGCACAACGCGGCTTCTAACGTTTGTCAGCACGGCTTGTTAGTGCTGCCGCAAGGCGGGCGCTGTGGATTCAACCTCTGGGTCGCAGCGCCCGGTCTTCAGATCTTTCGCAACCGAATTCATTCTTGACTGGAGGAACACCCATGTTCGAAGGCTTGTTTCAACCGATGCACCTGCTCATCATTGCCGGAATCGCTCTGCTGATCTTTGGCCCCAAGAAGTTGCCCGAGCTCGGAAAAGGAATGGGCGAAGGCATTCGCGGATTCAAGGCCGCCATGCAAGGAAAAGAGGAAATCCCGGCGTCGGCGGCTCCGATCCTGAAAACGCCGGAAGAAAAAGCATGAGTCTAGCGGAGATATTTTTTCTCGCTTTGCTGGGCCTGGTTATTTTCGGGCCCAAAAAGCTTGTCACCGTAGCCCAGCAGGCCGGCCAAACACTCGCTCGCTTGAAGAAGGTAAGCAGCGATTTCCAAACCCAACTGCAATCCGAAATCTCAGCGGCCCCGAGTGCCCGTTCGACAAAGCAGTCGCCGGTTGTGGCAAGCAGCGAAAAATAATGCCGGCCCGCCGGCTACGGCCGGCGTTCGGGGTCGATGGTCTGGTCGAGATAGATCCAGAGCACGCGGGCGAAAAGTGTAATGGTCGGCGCGAGCGGCAGGAACAGCACGACGGCCCAGATTATATCTTTCGTCACCCACCACCCCGTCACGGACCACAGCAGCGCGGCGAAGGTTGCGATGATCGCCACGCCTAAGGCGTAGCTCACGTACATTGCGCCGAGAAAGTAGCCCGGTTCGCGCTCAAACCTGAGATCGCAAACCGGGCACCGTTCGTGCATCTTGGGGAATCCGCGAAAGATGGAATAGCGAAAAATTCCGCCCATGCGGCAACGTGGACAGCGCTGGCGAACAATATCTCCCACGGTGGAGAGCTTTGTAGCGGTTCGCATCATTCGCCCATCATTGGCGATCTCTAAGTTATCAGATGAAGGGAGTTGCACTCTCGGCACCCACTTTCGTAACGGTTGACGCACAGGCCGATTCCGTAATAATCTGCGATTACACCGGAAAGGAGGTGGTCGAATGACAAGTTCTGATTGTTGTGGCATACGTTGTGGGAGTCTAAGACCAGGTGAGGTGGCTGAGACTTAGAGCTGGTTGCTCTAAGCGGGGCTCCAGGCGCCGATTAGATACGCCGCGCCGGGAGCTACAGCCCGCACACTAGCCGGTGAGTACGGATGGATGCATCGCGTCGGTCGCGCGAAGGCTTTCATCCCTGGGACTTTAGCCCTCGGGCTTTTGTCCCCGACCCGGGAGTTGCCGTGAGAGGCCACGTAGAGTGACCACCTCTTGGTCAATCCCAAACAGTCCACCGGACGGCCCGCAGGTTCAACAACTGCGGGTCGTTTGTCGTTTGCGGCAGCGGCTTTTAGGTCCAACATGGGTCCTGAATTTCAAAGTCAGTTCACCATTTCCCAATCCGCTCCCATTTGATCGGCCACTTTCCGGTTGTCCTCGCCCACCGAATGCGGTTCAGACCAACACCCCAACGAACCAAGGAAGCCCGAATTTCTAAGCAGACCCAAAGCTACTTTCCAGTGGCCGCCGGATTGTGTGTGGCCATTCATAAACCACGAATGGAATAGTAAGACGTAGTCGTTGATGAAAAAAGTGGCTGCGGAAACGGCCGCACCAGGAAAGCGAGCATGAGCAATTTCGAGCAGTTTCTCAAGGTCAAAATGATGAAACTGAGGATGGTGAGTCGCCCATGCGCTCGCTGTCGATATGAAACCCCGAAGCCAAATCGTTCTTTGCATCGACGATAACCAAGACTTGCTGGACTGTGAAAAAGCATTCCTCGAAAGCTTTGGATATACCGTCCTGACCGCACCCAGCGGCGGCAAGGGACTAGAACTGGCTTCCCTCCATTCGGTGGACGTTGTAGTCGTCGACTATTTCATGCCCGACATGAACGGGCAAGATGTTGCCATGGAAATGAAACGGCTTCAGCCGCAAGCGCCAATCATCATGCTATCCGGCACTGCGGATCTCCCTGAGCAGGCTTTGGAGTGGGTAGACGCTTTCGTAGCCAAAGATCGTTTGGCTAGCCAGTTGTTGCCTGCGATTGTGCAATTGCAGGAATGTCATGACCGCCAAAGTTGTGGAGCAAACTGAGGGAAGAGGTTAAGACTAGTAGCTAAATCTTTTGACTAGGCCAGTATTGAAGCGCCCCGGCGTTTAAGCCGGGGCGCTCCATCCTTAGACTTTCATCTCCAAAAAAATTGTTCAGGAAGCGCGCCGCTTCCGATCTTCTGGTTTTTCTTGACCGTGCTGGGAGTCGCTGTCCTGCGAGGGATTCTTCTTGGAAATATCTTC
>PLIO01000111.1:11300-52834 GCA_003140075.1 Acidobacteriaceae bacterium
GCCGAGAATCGTTACACGTTGAAACGGGCGGTCGTGAGGGTCCGAATGCCAGTCGCCTGACACTAACCCATGACCGCCCTAAGAGGGCCGTCCGCCTTCTCAGGGGACTGCCGCGCTACAGCAGATGCCAGAGTACTGTTCTCAAACTGTTATGACTGTTCAAAGTTGCTCACTTCCTCAGATCCCTAGAGGACGTCCGACTACCGAAGAACAGCGTTAGGAATCGATGATAGGCGGCAGAGTGAAGGCAGGACCTCGTTCATTCCGCGAAGGGCAATGCATAACTATGAGCTGCTCTCGAAAAAAGGCTCAACCAGGCACAGGTGGAGCCTTTACCGAACAGTGAGCACTCTTGCTCAGAAAAATGACAGTGCCATTGTTAAGATCGAACCCGGGAACAAATGAAGAGTCATGACTTAGCAATGACGACCGCCGAACTTGGCAGAGTTCCGCAGCGTTATGTGACCGGCAATTGACACGAAGGAATACGCTGACTCAACCCGAGGGGCGGAGGCTCTAGATGGCGAGTGAAACGGGCCTCCTGATGAACGCCGAGCAGACACCCGTCGCTCCGCAAGTCCTCCTCTATCCGCTGCGATTCGAACCGATCTATCAGCATCGGCTGTGGGGCGGTCGGCGTTTGGCCGATCTGCTTACCGCACCGCTGCCGAGGGGCCCTGTCGGCGAAGCGTGGATACTCAGCGACCGCGATGACCATGCGAACCAGGTAAGCGATGGACCGCTCAAGGGGTGGACCATCGGCCAATTGCTGGAGCAGTTTCCAGAGGAAATGCTGGGAAAGCTGGCCGGGCGTTTCCGCCGATTTCCACTGTTGCTGAAGTTCCTTGACGTGCATGAAATGCTCTCGGTCCAGGTGCATCCTGGTAGAGCCAACAAGAACCTGCTACCCGCGGGAGAAACCCCGAAAACCGAGGCCTGGGTCGTGCTGGAGGCGGGACCGGAAAGCCGCATTTATGGCGGGTTGAAGCCAGGGACAACTCCAGCCAGCCTGCGCCTAGCGGTGGAGAACGGCACTGTGGTGGACCAACTCGCAGAGTTGACCCCGAAACCTGGGGACGCCGTTTTCCTTCCGGCCGGGACGGTTCACGCTCTAGGCGGCGACGTTATGGTATTCGAGATTCAGCAAAACAGCGACGTGACATTCCGGCTGTACGATTGGGGTCATATGGACGAGAAGACGGGTGAACTGCGACCGCTCCAGGTTGAGCAGGCGATGGCCTGCATTGATTTTGCCGAGGGTGCCGTCGGGTTTGTAGCGCCTGCGGTGGAGATGACCACGCCTGTGGAACGCGAGAAACTCTTTGATTGTGAACACTTCCGGTTATGGCGGCTCCGCGGACAATCGTCGTTTGCCGTCGGCGCCACAGGTATGCCGCGAGTGTTGGTGTGCATCGAGGGCACCGGTCAGGTCGAGCATGTCGGGACCAGCTACCCCGTTGGAAAGGGCGACGTGTTGCTCTTGCCGGCGGTGATTGGTGCGTGTACCTTTCGGCCCCGCGGCGCAGTGAACTTGTTGGAAATTGCGTTGCCGGACTGAGATGGCAAGAACTCCGATGGGGAGTCAGAGTGAAAAAGCTAATTGTGTTTGATCTGGACGGTACGCTTGCCGGAAGCAAGTCGCCGCTTGACGCCGAGATGTCAACGCTGCTCCATGATCTTCTCCTGATCGTCAAAGTGGCCGTGATTTCCGGAGGCGACTGGCCGCAGTTCGAAGAGCAACTGCTCGCCAATCTTCCTAAGGATGAACGCCTGGCGAATCTGTCTCTGCTTCCAACATGCGGAACAAAGTTTTATCGGTATGATGCGTCAGCCTGGAAACAAATCTATTCGGAAGATTTCACCACGGTGGAACGAGACAAGATTCTGAGTTCTCTCAAGAACGCCGTCAACATCGCGAACTTCAAACCCGACAAATTATGGGGAGAACAAATCGAAGACCGGGGCAGCCAGATCACATTTTCGGCCTTAGGTCAGCAGGCCCCTTTAGAAGAAAAAAACAAATGGGATCCAGATGTCGCCAAGCGGAAGAAGATTAAGGCAATTCTCGACACGCTGATTCCAGACTTTTCTGTCCGAACCGGGGGCTCTACGTCCATTGATATCACCAAACCTGGCATCGATAAAGCCTACGGCATCAGAAAACTGCGAGATATCCTCGGTATTTCGATAAAAGAGATGATTTATATAGGCGATGCTTTGTACGTGGGCGGCAATGATCATCCTGCCCAAGAAGCGGGAGTGGATTGCATTCCAGTTAAGGATCCCAACGAGACCAAGCGGGTCATTCAAACAATCGTCGTTTGCTTAGCGGTCAGCGATCAGGCGGCGTGAGGTTATGAGAAGCACCGATAAGAGGAATTGATGCGCGGATTCGAGGTGCAGCGGCTGGGAATGTTGATGGAGCCGGAGCCGGGTAATCCGCAAGAGATCGAGGGTGTACTGAATCCTGCTGCCGCTCGTGGGCCGGACGGTGAACTTTATCTCTTCCCGCGGCTGGTCGCGCGCGGCAATTACTCGCGCATCGGCATTGCGCGAGTGCGATTTAATGAAGCCGGCGATCCCGTAGGCGTCGAGCGGCTTGGCATCGCGTTAGAGCCGGAGGCCGATTATGAGCTGCGTCCCGACGGCAGCGGAGGCTGCGAAGATCCTCGGATTACGTTCGTGGAACCATTACAGCGCTACGTGATGACTTACACCGCGTTTTCGCCCCGCGGCCCGCGAATCGCCCGGGCAATCTCGCAGGACCTTTTCCACTGGCAGCGCCTGGGGCTGTCGACCTTTGCTCCGTATCATGGCATCGATTCCAGCCAAGTGGATGACAAAGACGCCTGCGTATTCCCCGTTGCCATTCCGAATCCAAGCGGCGAACCGGAACTCGCGGTCCTCCACCGGCCGCTGTTTCCCGGAACTCGTCCCGAGGAAACCGCCAGCGATGAAGCGTCCCGTGAAGTGGACCTTGATCGCGAAAGCATCTGGATTTCCTACCGCCCGCTTTCCCTCGAGTCCCGTGGGCCAGATAACATCAACCAGTTTTCTCATCACCGGCTCGCAACTCCGGTGTCCCCGTGGGAGCGCCTCAAAATCGGATGCGGCACTCCTCCAGTCCTGACCCGGCACGGTTGGCTGATCGTTTACCACGGCGTCAGTGAAATGGAGGAACCCAGCAACGGGATCCATCCGCTGTGCTACTCAGCCGGAGTGATGGTGCTTTCGAAAGAGCATCCGCAAATGATCCGGTATCGTTCAGCGGAACCCGTGCTGACCCCAGAGGTGCCGGAGGAACGCCGCGGGACGGTCGCGAATGTCGTGTTCCCGACCGGCATTGACCGGCGCGACGACCTCGGCTCACCGGAACGCTTCGACGTTTATTATGGGATGGCCGATTACCGGATTGGCGTGGCGCGCCTTGAAGTGCCGGATGTCTTGCCGCCGGGAAGAGTCGCTGACTCACCAGAAGCAAAAGTGTAACGCGGCTGATTTCGGGAACTCAAAATAACGTGTCAATCGCCTCCTCCGCGTGGCTCATCGCGTCTTGAAGCCGTGCCGCGAATCTGCCCAACAAATTTTGTTGCCTCCTCGTTAAGCAAGCTGGCAAGAGCAGTTGGTCTATGGTAAGTGTTCGAGCAACGCACCTATGCGAGGAGTCCCTTCCCCTGCGGCCCCTCCCCTGCGGCCTCCCAAGGCCCCGTTTCACTTCAGGGGACAACCCCGGAGTGGGAGTGGACAGGTATGCCAATTTGGGAAATAAGGCGCAGGAAAGCAGGTTCTTTTCGGAGTGAATCGAAACGAGGATCGACGTTAATCCACACTAATTGCCGGGCCCGCTGCTCGAACGCCCGCTCCAAATGAGACATCACGGAAGCGCCGTCTTCGAGTCCGGCAAAGATGATGGCTGCACTGATTGGGGACACGAATTGGCGGTTCGACATCGTCTCCAGCTCAGTCAGGATCGCGCGCGCCTCTTGGCTGCGGCTGAGACGTGCCAGGCCATATCCAAGTTCAGCCAGGACTGCCGGGGTTCGCCCCACAATCTTGATGCCTTCGGTGAAGTGATGGAGAGCCTCTTCGCCTCGGTCCTGCTCCAGCAGCACCCGGCCAAGCGACCAATGCGCGTGGCCAAAACCCGGATTGAGTTCGAGAGTGCTTCGCAAGCTGGCAGCGGCCTCGTTCCAGAGGCGCATTCGGTAGTAGCAGCCTCCTAACGCGGTGCTTGTAATGGCCGAGAGCGGATCGAGTTCAAGGGCCCGCAGGATCTCACTCCGCGCCTCTTCCAGTCGCCCTAGAGGTGTTAAGAAATCCAGTGCATAGTGGAAGTGGACGGCAGAGAATCCCGCTCCGGCTGCCAGCGCGTCGGCGAACGTCCGCTCTGCTTTAGCCCAATCCCAATCGTATCCCGCTTGCACGGTGGCTAACAGGCAAATGCCCGAGACAGAGTTTTGTTCCAGATCCAGACCCGCCTCCAATGCGGACTTTACCCGGGGGATTGCCTCTGCGGTCGATTCCAAACCGTACCACTCCAACTGGGCGTGGCACTCGGCGATGGCCACGTGGGCCGCGGCGTATTCTGGATCAAGCTCAACGGAACGCTTCAAGCACTCGAGCGCCTGCTGGTGACCCTCGCCGGTCTGCTGATTATAGAAATACCGGGAGCGAAGATAGAGCTGGTATGCTTCGGGATTTCTCACAGGCCGTTTCTGCTGCGAAACGGCGGCGGGACTCGGTCCGAGCTTGAGTCGCAGGCTTTCGAGGATCGCCTCGGTCAACTCGTCCTGCAGGGAGAACAGATCCTTCATGTCGGCGTCGAAGCGATGGGACCACAGCTGGTAGCCTTCCTGCGTCTCGCTCAACTGAGCGGTCAGGCGAAGTTTGTCTCCGGACCGGCGTAAGCTGCCATGCACAAGATGAGAGGCTCGCAGCTTCCGGCCGATTTCCCGGACGTCGAGCGTAGTTCCCTTGCATTGAAATGAGGAACTGCGTGAGACCACCCGCAGGCCCTCGATCTGCGTAAGCCCATTGATCAGCTCTTCCGCCAACCCATCGCAAATGTAGTCGTTGCCCGGATCAGGACTCACGTTGATCAGAGGCAGGACGGCAACGGTGTGGGAACTTATTGGGGCTTCCGCGGGGGAACACCGCTGCCTGTCCACGCCGGTGATCTGAGTATCCTCACGCCTCTCCACCCGCTCCAGATCTACGATCATCTGGCTTACGTCCGCATACCGTTTCTCCGGATCTTTTTGCAAAGCTCTGGTGACGATCTGATCGAGCGCTGGAGTAGTGCCCCGCAGCAGGGTTCCAATCCCGGCCGGCTCATCGATCAGAATCGATCTTATGGCGGATTGCTCCTTTCCTCCAAAAGGAAGCGTCCCAGTCAGCATTTCGTAGAGCACCACGCCAAGACTCCAAATATCGCTGCGCGCATCGCCAACTCCCTTTTCAATCTGCTCCGGTGACATGTAGCTGAGGGTGCCAACCCATGCCATGGTCTGCGTGGCATCGGGGTCTACGGCACTTCTGGCGAGGCCAAAATCGAGCAGCTTGGTCACCGCTTGCCTCGTCAAGAAAATATTGGCACTTTTAACGTCCCGGTGAAAGATGTGCTTGGCATGTGCTTCGGCCAGGGCGAGACCGGTGTGGCGGCAAATGGAGACGGCTTGTTCCCACGGCAGCGCGCCCCTCCGTACGAGGGTGCCGACGTCCGCCCCCTGCAGGTATTCCATTGCGATGAAGAGTTGTCCTTCGGATTCGCCCACCGCGTAAATCGTGCAAATGTTCGGATGGTTGAGACCTGCCGCCGCTTGCGCCTCCCGAAGTAGCCGGGCGCGGCTGGCTCCGTCGGAACTGGTGCCATGGGAGACGAATTTCAAGGCGACCGGGCGGCCTAACTGGAGGTCCCGAGCGCGGTATACTACGCCCATCCCTCCGCGGCCCAAGAACTCTTCCACTCGGTAGCCCGAAAAAACTCGGCCTATGCGATCCGTGTCCTCGAGCATCGTCTCATTATGCCTGAAAGCTCCCCCGAAGTCGGTTTTTTGCGGTCCGCGCGATGATCTGTTTTGGTTTGGCCCTTGCGCGCGGCATTCCATCTCCGGCACCCAGGGCTGGGAGTTGCAACCAGAGCACCTCATGTTAGTATCTTCTGCGTTGCCCATCAATAAGTGGCAATTAACTATGACCGACTTCCCAGACGCCATGCCGCACGGCCCGATCATAGAGGTTTTCCCCGGCGTCTTTTTCGTGACCGGCACGATGCGGGCCGAGTTCTTTGGATCGATGTGGCAGTTCAGCCGCAACATGACGGTGGTCCGAGAGGACGGCGGTCTAACCATTGTCAATTCGGTGCGACTCAACGACGAAGGTCTCGCCCGGCTCGAGGCGTTGGGCAATGTGGTGAATGTGGTCCGGATCGGCGACATGCACGGCATTGACGATCCCTTCTACCTGAAGCGCTACAGCCCCACCTTCTGGGCTCTGCCGGGCATGAACATTCAAGAGGGCTTGCACGTCGACAAGCAGCTCATCGAGGGAGGAGAGATGCCCTTCCGTGGGTGCAGCCTGTTTGCCTTCAAGACCACACAGCTGCCCGAGTGCATTCTGCGACTCGACCGCGAGGGTGGGATCATGATCGCTTGCGACTCGTTGCAGAACTGGATCGAACCGGACGAATTCTTCCTTGATGAAACTGTTACTACGATGAGGGGAATGGGTTTCTTCACACGTGCAGGCCTCGGCTTGGCGTGGTTGCAGGAGAGCAAGCCCCAGGCGGAAGACTTCGTGAGGCTGAAGCAAGTGCCGTTCAGGCACGCGCTGTGTGGGCACGGAACGCCGCTAAGGGACACGGCTCAAGAGGGCTACCATGGCGCCTTCCAGCGTTTCTTCGGGGTGTGACGCATGGCGGTAAACTGGTCCGCGAAGCTCGGGGGTGTAGACATCCCGGGATTCGAGCTGGTGGAACTGATCTACGAATCGGGCCCTCGGATCATCATCCGCGCTGTGCGCAAGTCAGACCGCCAGCCGGTCATCCTCAAGACGCTTAGCGCGCAGTACCCCCGGACCCAGGACGTAGCGGAAATTCGGCGTGAGTTTCAAATCCTGCAGCGTCTGCAAATCGAAGGGCTGCAAATCGACGGGGTCATCCGAGTTCACTCCCTGGTGGCCAACCCCTCCGGCAGCTTGGCCATCGCGATGGAGTTATTCGGCATCTCGTTTGCCGACCTCATGGCCCAGCGGAAGCGGGAGCCGCTTCCCCTCGATTTTTTCTTCTCGATCGCCCTCCGGCTCGTGCGCATTCTGGGCCAGTTGCACGAGCGTGACGTCGTCCATAAGGACATCGGGCCACAAAATCTGCTGTTTGATCGAGACTCCGGCGGCCTTCGCCTGATCGACTTCGGCATTTCCTCCGAGCTCTCCCGCGAGCGTCAGAGCGTTACATCGTCGGCCCGGCTGGAAGGTTCACTACCGTACATGTCGCCGGAACAGACGGGCCGGATAAGCCGGGATTTGGACTACCGCTCCGACTACTACTCTCTGGGCGTCACCTTCTTCGAATTGCTCACCGGCAAGCTCCCCTTCTCGGCCGACAATCCGCTCGAGTGGGTCCATCGCCACATCAGCATGGCTGCGCCCGAAGCTCGCGACGTCAATCGAGAAATTCCGGCGCCCCTCTCGCGGATCGTCTCGAAGCTGATGTCCAAGAACGCCGAAGACCGCTACCAAAGCGCGCACGGATTGATCGCCGACTTGGAGCGCTGTCGCGACGGGCTGGAGCGCAGCGGGTCAGTCGCGCCTTTCGAGTTGGGGCAGGCGGACGTTTCGCGGACGTTTCAGATCCCGCAGCAGTTGTACGGCCGCGAAAAGGACATAGCGCGGCTCGTGGAACTGTTTGATGACGTAACCCATGGCGCCACATCGTTCTGCCTGATCTCGGGCTACGCCGGCGTCGGAAAGTCCGCCCTGGTCAACGAACTTGGAAGATCGATCGTGCGCGGGAGAGGCTACCTCATCCAGGGCAAGTTTGACCAGTTCCGGCAGAGTTCCGCCTACGGCGCCTTCGCGCTCGCGTTCCGCGGCCTCATGGAGCAATTGCTGGGCGAGCCCAAGCATCTTTTGGACGGTTGGCGGCAGGTCCTCCAGGAGGCCCTGGGACGCAACGGGCAGCTCGTCATCGATCTGGTACCAGAGCTCGAGCTGATTGTCGGCGAGCAGTCGCCCGTTCCAGATCTGCCACCTGCGGAGGCGCAGAACCGATTCCAGATCGTCTTTCTAAACTTCATCAAGGCTTTCGCCCACGCGCGACATCCATTGGTGATCTTTATGGACGATCTGCAGTGGAGCGACTTCCCCACCCTGAATCTCATACAGCGCCTGGTGACTGCGCGCGAGATGGGCCACTTACTCGTCTTGGGCGCCTACAGGAGCAGCGCGGTCGACGCGAGCCACCCCCTCCGGGTGGTGCTGAACCAGATCCAGAAGACGCGCGAGGTTATCGAGTTCTTGTTGAAGCCTCTGGATCGGGCCGCGGTCGATCGACTCACTGCCGACACTTTGTATAGCGATCCCGAACGCACCCAACCACTCAGCGCGATCATCTACGAGAAGGCCTCGGGCAACCCGTTCTTCCTCAGGGAACTGCTCAAGAACCTGAATGAGGACGGGGCGATCTTCTTCGACCCCGAGGCGGGCCGTTGGGACTGGGATACGGCGGCAGTCCAAGGTGCCGTTGCGAGTGACAGCGTGGTTGACTTTATGGTCGCCAGCCTGCGCCGGCTGGCCATGTCCACACAGCACGTGCTTCAGCTCGCCGCCTGTGTCGGCCACTCCTTCGACCTCAGGACCCTCTCGACCATCTATGAGCGTTCGATGGAGCAAACCGCAGCAGACCTGCATCCGGCGCTCAAGCGCAGCCTGGTAGTCCCATTGAGCGAGAGTTACAAGTTCGTGGGTCGGGGAGCCGACGCCTCCGATGGGGTCAACCCGACCTACAAGTTCCAGCACGACAGAGTGCAGCAGGCTGCGTATGCGCTGATCGATCACGAGAGGAGGCAGGCAGTTCACCTGTCGATTGGGCGGCTCATTCAACAACGATGCACCCATGAGGAGATCGACGAACGGCTCATCGAGATCGTTGGCCACCTGAACGCGGGGCGCGAACTGATCCACGATATTCATGAGCGTCGCGAGCTCGCGCGTTTGAATCTGGAAGCCGGGACGAAGGCCCGCAGGTCTTCGGCGTACGCCTCTGCACTCGATTTCCTGCGGGTCGGCCATGAGATGCTCGCCGATAACGCATGGCAAAGCGATTACGACCTCACGCTCTCGCTGAACCGCGAGGTTCAACAGTGCGCGTATCTGACGGGCAACCACGACGAGGCCGACTCGTGGACGGCAACCATGCTCGACCGCGCACGGACCTCGCTCACCAAGGCGGAAATCCTGTCCGCCCGCACGCGCCAGTACGCCACCATCGGAAGGATGCGCGAGTCGGTTCAGGCTGCATTTGCGGCCCTATCGCTGGTCGGGGTCGAGCTTATCGAAAACCCTGGTCCCGACACGATCACCCAGGAGATCGCGGACGTGCAGAAGAACCTGGGGGGGCGGGACATCCCCGACCTGATCGACGCGCCCGAGCTTACCGACCCCGCGGCGCGAATCGCCATTCATGTGCTGATGGAGGTCTTCCCGGCGACTTTCCTGTCGGGCAGCGGAAGTCTGTTCCCGTACCTGGTCCTAAAGTCCGTCAACCTCTCACTACGCCACGGCAACAGTTCCGAGTCGGCGTTCGCCTACGCGGCGTACGGGATGCTCCTCTGTGGTGCCCTCAGTGACCCGGCCTTGGGCTACAAGTACGGAAAGCTCGCAGTAGCTATGAACGAGCGCTTCGACGACATCGCTCTGAAGTCGCGGATCATCTACGTCTACACGATGTTCATCCACCACTGGAGCAACCACTGGTCGAGCATGACCCCGTGGTTTCTGAAGGGTATCGAGGCGGGGTACCAGTCCGGAGACCTTCTGTATCTGGCCTACAGCGCTCAGGACTGCATCATCTGGGATCCCAAGCTCGACCTGGAATCGGCCTCCCGCGAGCAGCGCAAGTACCTGACGATAGTCCAGGACTGCAACTATCAGGACTCGCTGGACTCGGGGACTCTATTCCTGCAGATGCAGCTCAACTTCCAGGGGTTGACCCACGGGCTCTGCTCGATGAACGACGCGTCCTTCGACGAAGAGCGCTGCGTCGAGCGAATGCAGCGGCGGCGATTTATGACCGGGATCGCCAACTACCACATTTACAAAGCGGAGATTCACTGTTTTTACGGCGAGTACGAAAGCGCACTCGAGCACGTCCGAGCCCAGGATGAGATGGTTGCGTCCTCCATGTCACTCCCTCAGCTGGTACGGTTCTACATCGTTGCGTTCCTTACGCGCGCCGCTCTGTGCCCGCGGGACGTGCGGGACAGGAAAGGCGCAGAACTGGAAGCGACGCTCAATCGCTTGCGCGTAGACCTTCGGCAGATGGTGCTTTGGGCCGACAACTGTCCGGAGAACTGCGCGCACTTGCGTCTCATCATGGAGGCGGAGCTCGCCCGACTGGAAGGCCGCATGCCCGAGGCCCTGGCGCTGTACGAGCAGGCGATCTCCACCGCAAGGTCTAATGAATATCGTCGGGACGAAGCGCTAGCGAATGAGCTGGCTGGCAGGTACATGCTTACCCTCGGGTTGGCGAAGGCAGCCGAGGGCTATCTCCGTGCAGCTCACTACATCTATTACCGCTGGGGGGCGCACCGGAAAGTGGAGCAGATGGAGCGGGAGTACCCGCAATTGCTGCAGGCGACGTCGCCGGCACCGGAGGGCGCCAACGCCCGCCAGACGTCGCACGCTGCAACTAGGTCTGTGGATTCATCCTCCCTGGACATGACCTCTGTCATGAGGGCCTCGCAAGCTATCTCGGGCGAGATTGTCCTGGATCAGCTGTTGCAGACCACACTCCAGATTCTGCTCGAGAATGCCGGCGGCCAGCGCGGGGTCTTCGTCGCCAGCGAGCACGATCAACTGGTGATTCGGGCGCGGGTAGAGGCGGCCCCGCACGACGATCCGGAACTGCCTCTTTCGGTGGTCAACAATGTCCTTCGTACGGGGACGGTGCTCGTGTTGAACGACGCAACCGACTCGAGCCGCTTTGCCACCGATCCCTATTTCGTCAAGCACCGTCCGAAATCTGTAATCTGCGTCCCCATCCGCCGGCAGGGCCGGTTCAATGGGGCAATCTACATGGAGAACAGCCTGACCGCTGGAGTCTTTACGGAACGGCGCGTCGAAGTCCTCAAGCTGCTTTCGGCGCAAGCCTCGATCGCCATGGAAAATGCCCTTCTGTACGAGGATCAGGCGCGCTTGATCAAGGCCCAGGAGCGCTTCGTGCCGGCCCAGTTCCTCGAGAGTTTGGGTCGGCATGACATCGCGGACGTGGGCCCCGGCGAATATGTTGCCCGGGAGATGAGCGTGATGTTCGCCGACCTGCGAGACTTTACGCCCCTGGCCGAACGTATGGATCCGCGAGCCGTGATCCAGCTCCTGAACCGGTACTTCAGCCGACTGGGAGAGCCGATCACGAGTGCCGGCGGGTTTATCGACTCTTTCAACGGTGACGAAATCATGGCGCTGTTCGCTCTTCCCGCCGATCACGCTGTGGCGGCCGGAGTTGAAATGTGGCGCGCCCTTGAGGCCTTTAACCGCGAGTCTGTCCCCAGCGGTGGGCCGGCCCTGGAAATGGGTTTGGGGGTCAATACCGGCCCCCTCGTTCTAGGGACCGTGGGGGGAAATGACCGCCTGAAGTGTGGCGTCGTGGGGGATACGGTGAACACTGCCTCCCGCGTGGAGCAGCTCACCAAATTGTATCGCGTGCCGTTCCTGATCTCAGAACACACCTACGGGAGACTCCGCAGGCCCGATATGTTCTCATTTCGCATGGTCGACCGCGTAGCCGTCAAAGGCAAACAGCAGGCGATCGCCATCTACGAGGTGCTCGACGCCGAGACTCCAGAACGTCGCTGCGCCAAGGAATCGACGCGGGAGAAGCTGAGACAGGGCATGGAGCATTATTTTGCCGGCGCTTTCGCGGATAGTGAACGGATTTTCAAGGAAGCGCTGGCCATCGATCCCGAAGACGCCGTCCTGTCGGTCCTCGCCGTGCGCTCGGAGCGCTACGCGACGGACTCCCCGCCAGTGGATTGGCAGGGCTTCGAGACGCTCGATCACAAGTAAGGCGGAACTGGACTGGTTGAATAGCGGGTCAGTTTGAATTTCTTCTGGCGGCGTCATCCTGAGCGGAGCCGTTTTTCAGGCGGAGCGAAGGATCTCCCGCACAGCGCATGCCTTTGGCTACGGGAGATCCCTCACCCGGCTGAACTGCGCCGGGTTTCGCGATGATGCACCCCAAAAAAAATACAAATTCAAACTGACCTACTGCCTCTGGGTTCACTCCGGTCGCTTCCCGATCCCAGGCCATGTGCTAATCTCCCTGTGCAGAATCATACGATGATCCGCCCAACCATTGATTGGAGGAAGCATGGCCGACATTGAATACGTGCTGGGGAGCGTTGCCGCGATCAGAGAACTCTATCCGCCGGCAGAATTCGCGAATCATCAGGTAACCAATTATCGCGGAGAGCAGGTCACCCTGCGCGACTATCGCGATGTGATTCGTCACTACACCGAGAACTCGCTGGCCGCCGACCAGTTTGACGGCTTCCAAGTTCGCGTCCTGGAGGGAGACGGGGTCTACAGCATCATACTTTCCGCCAATGACCCCCATGATCGCCTGCACAATTTCGCCGAGCGTCATATCCTTCTCTTCAGCCCCGCGGCAGGCTACAAGGCGGTTAACGGGATGCGCTTGATGAAGGAACTGGGGGTATGGAATCCGATGTCCGGCTACCCGGTGAACAAAGATCCCAGCCTCTGCCAGTGGAACCTGTTTCTTCCGCTGGGGCTGAACATCATCGGCCAGCGCGGCATCCTGCTCATGCATTACCCACCCTGGCAGGTTCTGCAGCAGGGGACGTTCCTTGAAGTAATGACTATGCACCGATGGAACACGGTCTTGAAGGCCGCTGGCGTACCCGAAAACGAAGTCAGCTTCTACCGCACGATCGTGGACGTCAATCCCGTCGCCGCACCCGGTTCCGGCCAAAGCGAATACCCGAATGACTACATGCCCATCATGATGGCGTCGGCCTTCTTCCACGGTCCGGAAGAGCGCGACTTCATCCGCTCCATGCTGGAACTGTACGTCGCGCCGCCCGGCGGTGGAGGACAGAAGTATACTTTGCCACTCTTAATCTGCGGGTCCCCGCTCTATGATCCCCAGGCGCCGGGTTGGTTCCGAGTCACCTACAAGGATCACCTGCCGCCGGACAATTACCGGACGCCTACCCTCGATGTGCTGCAGGCCGGCGCTTTCCGCATCCGGCCCGATAGTGCGCGTGAAACGCCTTATCTCGGCGCCAACCACATGATCGCCGCCGGAGTCACCGGGCAGTGTACGAACGACGCTTCGAAGATTCCTGACATCCGGAAGTACGAGGCGCAGGATTTGGTCGCGGCTTCGTTCCTGTACGAATACGCCCACGACCCGGATCTCGATCCTGAGGAGGCTAAGCAACGCGCGTGCCGCCGCTGGTTCGGCAACGACGACGGGAGTGGGGCGCCGAATCCGCCCAAGGCGGAGGACAAACAGATCATCTGCGCCCTCGCCCAGACCGACCTGTTCTTCGTGTCGACACCGCTTCCACATCCCAAGTACACCTGGGAAGAGTGCCTCAAGAGGTGCGCCGACGCCGGAAATGGCAACAGCCCTTGCGATCCACCCATCAATCCCCCGCCACGTGAGGAGGGTTCGTAATTTCGTTGAAACGCTTGGTAGTGTGTACGAGAACTAAATCTTTGCCTTCGCGGTGCAATCAAGTTCTGGTTTAGCCGCGAAGCGGCGTGAGAGTGCAGCCCAGGGCGCAAGCCCTGGGTCGAAAGTGGGTGAGGAACAAGCCCCGAAGGGGCGGAAGAGCAGCTTCCACACAAACGCCTCAGTCCCGGAAATCACCGATGAAACGGGTCTAGCCGAGGCGCTTCTTCAGTTCATCCAGGCGTTTGGTGAGCGCTGCCACACTCGTAGCCTCGGTTGCCAACTGGTTCGAGAGCTTACTGATCTCCGCCGGAGCGAGCTTGCCGCGTGCCATGGAAGAGACAATTTGATGAGCCACTTGCAAGTGCAAATCTGAAACCGCGGTGCTCGGCGTTGCAGTGCCGGTCGGCGGAAAGTTCTTGTCATACGGCGGTGTGAAAGTCGGCGAATCCTGCCTTGGACTTGCCAGCGTAAGGATGCCCTCGAAGGTGGGAGCGTGGTTCGCCCGCTCGCCCATAAACCATCGCTCCCGGGGTATGCCACACCAATGGAGTAGCGTCGCCAGGAACGACGTCGCGTCATACTCGACGTCGGTTTCCGAGCGGAATACGGTCTGCTCGCCAATCCATGGGGAAACCACAATCGTCGGAATTCGGGGGCCCATCAGGTCGAAACGGAATCCATCTTTCTCGTCGTTGGGCCAGGGGTTCACGGCGTAAGGGGGAGGCACGTGGTCGAAAATGCCGCCGTGCTCGTCGAACGTGACCACGAACAGAGTTTCCTCCCAGTCCGGCCCGTTCCGAAGCGCGTTGTATATCCGGTTGAGTTCCACTTCCCCCGGAACCAGGTCCGCGCCGGGGTGATACGACGTCGTTCCGCTGGGCGCAATCCAGATGGGTTCCAGGAAACTGAACGTGGGAAGATTGCCGCGCTTCGCGTCGGCATAGAACTGGTCGATAGGCTCGACGTAGTCTTTCACCTTCCCGTCCACGGTGGGAATCTGACCTTCCAGGAACAGCTCGTACGTGAAGACGTGGTCGTACCATTGCGTGGAATGGTAGATTTTCCAACTGGTGAACCCGTTGGTCCACAGCAGCTTGAAGATCGAAGGGCGATGCGGCTGCTGCGGCCAGTATAAGTATTGTGGCGGACTCATGAAGTTGTTCGGCTCCATCAGCGCCGAGCCGGTAAGGGCGCAGGCACGATTCGCGTCCGTGCTGCTGGGGACGGAGCAGAACCATTTGTCTGAGATCGCGAATTTGCGGGCGAGCCCATTAAGGATGGGAAGTTGCTCAGGCGTGAAGGTCTGCATGACCTGCTCGCTGCTATTGTTCCAGAGGAAGCCTCCCATGTCGGGCACAGCGCGCTGCGCGTAGCCGTCACGGTTCGCAAAGAAGAGCTGCCGCAGGACGTCCGAAAGGTCATGATACGGGTCGAAGGCGAACATTTGCAGCGGATAATCGGTGCTGAGCTTCCCCTCTTTATACTTGCTCAGGAAGACCTTCTGATCGCCGTCCAGATTGAAGTACTTTGTGTTCGCGCCGTCGTAGGGTCCTTTGGGTCCAATGACGTGTACGTTCTCTTCGCCGTTTTCGTAGAGCCAGCCCATACAGTGGTCGAATGACCTGTTCTCGAGCATGTAGTACACAACGTGTTTGATTTTCGACCGCATAAAATCGATGGTGCCAGGCACGCTCGCCTGCGCTGTGTCCAGCGGAATGTTGGGCTGGAATCCGATGAGCTTGGAACTCGACGTGAACCCGCTGGGCAGGGTGCCGGAGCGAATGGGGCCAGTGAGTGGATTCGCGCTCTTGGGATCGAAGCGCCAGAGCCGATAGCTGCGGTCGGTGGGCACCCAATCCAGGACGTAATCCCCAATTGGAACTAACTCGTGATCTTCGTCGATGTCCAACCACGCGCCACGCTGTATGGGAGGGTAGGCCAGCGGATTTTTGTCTTGCGGGTCGAAGCTCCAAAGCCGGAATTCACCCGTTGCGCGTTTGCGGTCAAGTACGTAACCGTTCAGGGGGATCAACTCGTCTCCTTTCTGCATGTCGCGAAAGGCGCCCTGGGCCGTGAAAGGAAAGTCGCCCGCCACCGGGTCCACCGTCCCCGGCGCTGTCGGCGCGGGATCAAAGTTCCATAGCGAGTACGTGCCCCGGCCAGTAGTGGGAATCCAGTTCAGCAGGAAAGTGCCCAGCGGAATAAGGATCAGCGTTCGGTCCGTTTGAAATTCCTTCCGCGCGCCCGACTGATTTCCGAAGTCGGGAACCGTGCGCCAAAATTTCCCCCAGGACCACTGGCCGTGTTGCAGTGGAGCGGCCGCAAGCGGATCTCCTGCGCTGGGGTCGAACGAGAAGAGTCGAAATTCGTAGAACGGATTCCCCAGCGCTTCTTGGGCAGGGCCCCACTCCAGAAAGTAGCCTCCGATCCAAATGATATTCTTGTTGCGATCATAGGCCGCCCCCGCATCGAGCCGCATCGCCGACAGGATCTCGGTTCCGTCCGGCTGGAACTTCCACACTCCGTACGCGTCGTCCTTGCAACTACGGCTGATGACGTAGCCTACCGTAGCAACCTGTTCCGTCATGAGGTTCCTTTCGCGGTTTCTGACAACGGTTCCCAGCTCAAGAAACTACCGAACTGGTGCATCCATGGTCAAGGGTGCCGTTCAGTCTAGCCCATCCAGGCGAATTGCCCCTTGGACAACCGCGGGGCCCGAGGTTGACGGTTTCCGCCGGACCGATCCCTCTGGTTCGCAAATGATCCGCCCTGCTCGAAGTGAGTGCTTTGGGGCGTTCACAATCCAACTCTATTAATAATCCTTTCATATTCATCACCTACACTGCCTCCTGAACCATTCGTGAGTTACTCTGAACCAGGGGCGATCAAACCGCGATCGCCCGTGTGAGCCATGTCCCGTAAAGCTACTACATCCCGAACTGCGATTGAAGATCCCATCGCATCCGACACCGCCGCGACCAAGGCCGTCCAGACTCAGGATGCTGGCAAGAAAGCCGCGAAAAAGAGTGCCGGATCGCTCGACGACCTGGCGCGCACTGCGCTCAAAGCGTTGCTCATCGCTCGCGATGCCGCTTCGAACGTGCCCGACCTGCTGACTCACTCCTCGCGCATGGCTTTCCTGGCGATCAAGGAGTGCGAGCAGGAACTCGACGTCATTGAGCGCTACATCGATGAGCGGCTGCCGGCAGCCATTACGCGAGTGAACGAAGCCCGGGCGCGCCAGTTGTTGACCAGTCTGAAGTGCACTACGGACCTGGAGCGCATCGGCGACCTCATGATGAGCGTGGCCATGCGGGTGCAGTCTCGTACGGCGAAGATGGGCGCTTCCGATGTCCGCCAGTTGGTGGAAATGTCGGCAATCCTGCGCGAGATGCTCGATTTGGTTTATCGCGGCTTCGTCGATCTCGATCTGGAATGCGCCCGCAAAGTTTTGCAAATGGATAAAGACATTGATCGCGTCTGTCACGCAATGTTCCAGAAACATCTGACCGAACACGCGACGCAAAGCAATCCTTCGAGCTTTGATGTGCTATTAATGGCGCAGGCCCTGGAGCGCGCCGGGGACCACACCACGAATCTGGCAGAAGACCTCTACAGTCTCATCGAAGGCCGCAGCCTGCGGCACGCGCCCAAGAAGCGGGCAGCAACGTAAGAACCAGTTCTCAGTTCTCAGCTTCATGAGGCGATGCTTGCTGGGTGATGCGGATTCACGGTTTTCCGGTGGAGCCATGTTCAGATGTCACAGACCGCAAGAAGACCTTGTTGCGAGCATCTTCATGGAGGACTCATATGGGCGAGTCATACAGGGATTTGATCGCATGGCGCAAGGCAATGGATCTGGTGACAGACATTTATCGGGTGACCCGATCTTTTCCGCGAGATGAACTCTACGGCTTGACGAATCAACTTCGAAGAGCAGCCGTCTCCGTGCCCAGCAACATCGCGGAAGGCCAAGCCCGTTTTTCGCCGAAGGAGTTCCACCACTTTCTGAGCCATGCGCGAGGCTCATTGGTCGAAATTGAGACTCAGCTCACAATCGCTCAAAACCTTGACTACCTGAGTCCAGACCTGGCCCAACCCGTGCTTGATAAAGCAGCAGAGTTGGGCAGGGTTCTCAATGGGCTCATCGCCTCCATCAAGTCTGCGGCGTGAAGGCTGGCAAACGCGGGTGCTCGGTTTTGCGTTGCTGAGAACTGAGAACTGAGAACTGAGAACTGAGAACTGGGAACCGCTTCCGAAATTCATCATTCATTCACACGCGAGAAACACTCTCGCAACATTCTCAAAATAGAGTCGAAGCGGTACCCAGCGCACACCAGGCTCACTCTGGGGCCAAGCCGTATTTAGGTGACGATGCACTCCCCCACTGGATATTACGAGCCGCTCGGCGATGCCGGCATCGCGGCGGTGTCACGTTCTCTTGTCTTCGTGGTCGAAGACGAAGGAGATATCGCGCGGCTGATCTCCCATAATCTGCAGGCTGCCGGTTTTGACGTGCAAAGCTTTGTGAGCGGCGGATCGGTGGTTTCCGAAGCTCTGCGGGAAATGCCCTCGCTCTTTCTTCTGGACGTGATGCTGCCCGGCGCGGACGGTTTCGACCTTTGCCGCCAGATCCGGCAGACTCCGACTCTCTCCTCCACACCCATTATTTTCCTGACCGCCAAGACCGCCGAGGCCGACCGGGTGAAGGGGCTCGAGATGGGTGGGGACGACTACATCACCAAACCCTTCAGCCCGCGCGAGCTGGTGGCCCGGGTTCGTAGCGTGCTGCGCGGCTTGCGTAAACCGCCGGAGACGCCGGAGGTGCTTCGCCTCGGAGGTCTTGAAATCGATGCTGCTTCAATGACTGTGCAGGTGGATGGGCGAGCGGTTCTGACCACCGTGCGAGAATTCCGTCTGCTGGAGTATCTGGCTACGCACTGCGGCCGCGTGCTCACGCGCGACCAGTTGCTGGACGCGGTATGGAAGGAAACTCCCTTTGTAACGCCGCGCTCGATTGACGTTTATGTGCGGCGGCTGCGGGAGAAAATAGAGATCGATCCTCGCCATCCAAAATACCTGAAAACTCTGCGCGGCATCGGCTATCGCTTCGAATCCCCCAAGTAGAAAAGCAGTTCTCAGTTCTCAGTTCTCAGTTCGGGATGCGCGTTTCAGGTTGGGGCTTTTACTGAGACCTGGGAACCGAGAACTGAGAACTGCCCTTTTGATTTATCCTGTCGTCTACTCGCTTCTCAACCTGCAATCCTCATGACCCGGCCTAAACCACTGTGGAAGGCGGATGACCAAAAGTCCCGCTTGTCCGAGCTTACGGCATCGTCGAACGATTCCTCCAAGGATCACTCCTTGCGGCGGGATGTGCGCTCGCTGGGTGCGTTGCTTGGGCGAGTGCTGGTGGAGCAGGTGGGCCAGGAGTTATTCGATACCGTTGAAGAGCTGCGGCGGCTGATGATTCGACATCGCGAGCGGGTTGGGCACAGCCCGGTTGTAGCGGCGCGCGGCGAGCTCATGGTTCGGGCGCAGGCGATGATCTCAGAAATGGATCTGGCCCGCGCTTATCAAGTGACCAAGGCCTTCGCCATCTACTTCGAACTCACCAACCTGGCGGAGACGAACCATCGCAAGCGCCGGCGGCGTGCCGGGCAGTTGGACCGGCAGCGCGCGCCGCTGGCGGGATCGTTCCGCGGGACGTTATTGCGCATGAAGGAAGCCGGCATCTCCGCCGACGAGGCATTCATGGCTCTTCGCCGAGTCATGGTCACTCCGGTATTCACGGCTCACCCTACCGAAGTTGCCCGACAGACAGTCCTCCTGAAGCGGCGCCGCATCGCTGAACAACTGGAGCGGCTGGATCGACTTCCGCTTACCGTGGGCGAGGCATTGCGCTGCGAACAGATCATCCATGCGGAAATTACTTCGCTTTGGCAAACCGACGAAGTTCGCCAGACCAAGCCTACTGTGGACGACGAGATCCGCATGGGACTGCGTTACTTTCGGTTGTCGCTATTCGAGACCCTGCCGCGCATCTACGCCGAAGTGGCGGAATCGGTGCGCGACGTTTACGGCATGGCCCTGGACGCGGAGGAGTTGCCAAACCTGTTGAGCTTTGGGTCGTGGATCGGCGGTGACCGTGACGGCAATCCTCTGGTCAAGCCGGAATGCGTGAAGGATGCGCTGGAGCTGGCGCGGACGGTGATTCTTCGCGAATACATCCGGCAGGTGGAGTTCCTGAGCGATTGCCTGAGTTCGTCGTCGCAGCAGGTCGCCGCTTCCGCGGAGATGGTTACGCGCCTGGCGCAGTACAAAGGCTCCATGCCCGCGGCCTCGATGCTCTGGGGGCCGGGCAACACGGTCGAGCACTACCGACGGTTTCTTTCCTATGTGCTGCACCGCTTGCAGCGCAGCCGCGAAGGGTTGAACGCGCAGGATTCCTACAAGAATGCAACGGAGTTTGAATCGGACCTGACGATGGTGCGGTCCAGCCTGATGGCGAATCGCGGGCAGCGGCTGGTGGCGGCCTTTGTCGATCCACTATTGCGCCAGCTCCGCACCTTCGGCTTTCATTTGCAGGTTCTCGACATTCGCCAGCACGCCCGCGTGCACGCGGAAGTTCTGCAGGAGATTGGCACGAACAGGATCGAGTTAAGAAAGGTCGGACTGCGCAGCGCGGAGCTGAAAAAACTAAGAAAGTCCGAACTAAGAAACACGAGCCCAGCCCTGGCTGCGGGCGCTGCTTTGCCCGATAGCGGCGAAGCGGTTTCTCCGCAGGCGCGGGAACTGATCGATACATTCCACACCATTCAGCAACTCAAGCAGAGTTATCCCGCGCGTTCCATACGGCAATACATCATTAGCGGCGCTGAGTCCGAAGACGACGTGCTCAACGTGGTCCGGCTGGCGAAAGCCGGTGGCGTGAGTCTTGCCGGTTTTGGCGACGATCCGTCTCTGAGCGGCCCAGGCCTTGGCGATCCAGGCCTGATGCCGGTGCCGCTCTTTGAGTCGATCGATTCATTGCGCGCGGCGGGTGACGTGATGCGCCGTTTGTGGATACATCCTGAGTATCAACCTCTGCTCGACTCCTGGGGACGATGGCAGGAAGTGATGCTGGGCTATTCCGACTCCAATAAAGATGGAGGAATGCTGACCAGCACATGGGAGTTACACAAAGCGCATCGGGAGTTGCATCGTGCCGCACAAGAATGTGGAGTGAAGCTGCGCCTCTTCCATGGCCGCGGGGGTACGGTGGGGCGCGGCGGCGGGCCCACGCATGCCGCGATCCTGGCGCAGCCGGAAGGCTGCTTCTCCGGACGCATCCGCATCACGGAACAGGGAGAGGTTCTCAACTGGAAGTACGCCGACGCCGTGCTGGCGGAATGGAATCTGGAATTGATGATCGCCGCCAGCCTGGAAGCGCTTACGCGCTCCGGTGCCCAGCCAGCAAAAGATCAGGCGCGCTGGGAAGAGGCTATGGAGGAAATGTCGGCGGAAGCATACCGGGTATATCGCCGCGATGTCGCAGAAAATGCCGATGTGCTGGACTACTTCGAGCAGGCCACGCCGGTGCATGAATTGGACGCGGCGCGCATCGGTTCGCGGCCATCGCGCCGCACCAAGGGCCGACGCCTGGAGGATTTGCGCGCCATTCCATGGGTGTTTGGGTGGATGCAGAGCCGCCATGCTGTGCCGGCCTGGTATGGAGTTGGGAAAGGACTAGAGAGCTTCGCCACGAAAGGAAGAAGCCACGAGCGGCTGCTGCGCGAAATGTTGAAACACTTCGCGCTCTTCTCGGACTTGATCCGCAACGTCGAACTCGGCATGGCCAAAGCCGATCTCGACATTGCCCGGGTTTACTCCGGACTGGTGAAGAATGCGGCATTGCGCACGCGCGTGTTCGCTATGCTGGAGGATGAGTTTCTGCGGTCGAGGCAAATGATTCTGCGTATCTCCGGTCAGCGCGAGTTGCTGGCCGGCAACCGGGTACTGGCGCGCTCCATTCACCTCCGCAATCCCTACGTCGATCCCATGAGCTTGATCCAGGTGGAGCTTTTGCGCCGCAAGCAGCAGGGGCAGGATCTGGCGAAGCTGGAATATCCTCTCGGAGCGACGATCAACGGCATTGCCGCCGGACTGCATAACACGGGATAAAACTCTCTGCTAACCATCCCGCTGACGGCCCGTCTGTAGTATGTTGTTCTGCGGGAAGAAGGCCGAGGTGTGTCGCTTGGCTCCCCGTGTGTGGAACGCGCGCGTGCTTACGTGTGTACATGCAATCAGCCATTGCCATTCTCACTGCCATCCCGTCCACTCCCAGAAAGAGGCACCATGTCTATTTCCCGCGTCTTCCTGTATCTGTTCCTGACCTTGCCGCTTGCCCTGCTCGGGCAGACTCCAACTCTCAACTCCGCCGTCGCGACTGCCGCAGCCGATGAAAAGAAAGATGCTCCCAAGCTTGAGCACTTCGACCCAACCTTGATCGACAAAGCGCTCAACCCTTGCGACGACTTCTATAAGTACGCCTGCAACAAGTGGCTTGCGGCGAATCCGATTCCGCCCGACCAAGTCTATTGGAGCACCGGAAGCGGCCTGGAATTGTGGAACGACACCGCGCTGCGCGAAACTCTCGAAGCGAACAGCAAGGACGATCCCAAGCGAACTCCCGTGCAGCAGAAGATCGGCGATTATTGGGCCGCCTGCATGGACGAGAGCGGCATCGAGGCGGCGGGCCTGAAGCCGCTGCAGCCGGAACTCGGCCGCATTGCCGCCCTCAAATCCAAGACGGAGATCACGCTCGAAATCGCCCATCTTCATCACATGTTTCATGGCGCCTGGGAGCAGTCGGACAATCAGACGAACTCTCCATTTTTTGGCTTCACGGGACAGCAGGATTATGACGATGCTTCCAAGGTGGTGGCGCAAATCGATCAGGGCGGTCTAAGCCTGCCCAATCGCGACTATTACATCAACACCGACGAGAAGTCGGTAGAAACTCTCAAGAAATTCCGCACGCATCTGCAGAAGATGTTTGTGCTGGTGGGAGAAACGGAAGCGCAGGCCAGCGCCGACGCGGGCACCGTGATTGAACTGGAAACCGCCATGGCCAAGGCGCAAATGGATAACGTCAAGCGCCGCGACCCGAAAAACGTGAACAACAAGATGAGCCTGGCGCAGATCCGGGAACTGACGCCTTCCATCGAGTGGGATGTTTATCTGAAAGCGGTAAACGCCCCGGCCAGCGACCACTACATTGTCACCGCACCAGATTTTTTCCGTGCTGAGGACAAACTGCTGGCGGAGCATCCGCTTGAGCATTGGAAGACCTACATGCGCTGGGAAGTGATTGGCCATGCTGCGCCGTATCTAACCAAAGCGATGGTCGACGAAAATTTTGACTTCTTTGCGCACACGCTGGCAGGCCAGGAACAGAACCTGCCGCGCTGGCGGCGCTGCACCAACGCAGCCGACCGCGATCTCGGTGAAGCTCTGGGCCAGGCTTATGTGGACCGTGCTTTTCCGCCGGAGAGCCGGGCGCGCACCATTGAAATGGTGCATGCCATCGAGCGCGCTATGCATGATGACATTGAAAGCGCGACCTGGATGACGCCCGCCACCAAGGAACAGGCCATCGTGAAGCTGAAAGGAATCGAAGACAAAATCGGCTATCCGTCGCACTGGCGCGATTATTCCAGCGTGAAGATCACGCGCGAAAGCTATCTCATCAACGAAGAGCACGCTTCTTCGTTCGAATTTGAGCGCTGGGTTGCTAAGATCGGCAAGCCCGTAGACCGCGGTGAGTGGACCATGACGCCGCCGACCATCAACGCGTACTACGATCCACAATTGAATACGATCAACTTTCCGGCCGGCATTCTGCAGCCACCTTTCTTCGAGAAGACCATGGATGATTCCGTAAACTATGGCGCAATCGGCATGGTGATCGGCCACGAACTCACGCACGGCTTCGACGACCAGGGCCGCCAAGTTCGACGCTCGACGGCAACCTGCGCGACTGGTGGACCGCGGAAGATGGCAAGCAGTACGACGAACGCGGCAAATGTATCTCCGACGAATACACGCAGGAGGTTCCCGATGCCGGTCCCGGAGTCAAGCAAAACGGCCTGCTAACCCAGGGCGAGGACACAGCGGACAATGGCGGCATCCACCTCGCGCTCTTTGCGCTTGAAGCCGAACTCAAGAAGCAGGGCAAATCGCTCGACGACAAAGGTCCCGATGGCTGGACCTACCGTCAGCGCTTCTTCCTCTCGAACGCCTATTCGTGGTGTGCAAACATCCGGCCAGAAGTGGCGCGGCTGGCGGTCACCACCGATCCGCACTCGTTGCCGATTTTCCGCATCGATAATGTGGTTTCGAACATGTCCGAGTTTGCCCAGGCCTTCGGCTGCAAAGCTGGTCAGAAGATGGTTCGGGCGAACGCTTGCCGAGTGTGGTGAGCGGATCGATTGTGTTTTGCAGAGACATAGTCTGCAAATGAAATGGGCCAGC
This sequence comes from Acidobacteriaceae bacterium, assembly GCA_003140075.1. Taxonomy (GTDB): domain Bacteria; phylum Acidobacteriota; class Terriglobia; order Terriglobales; family Acidobacteriaceae; genus Sulfotelmatobacter. The sequence continues at coordinate 35,740 of PLIO01000111.1, forward strand.
TTGCGGGCTGGCCTATCTCTCCTTATGCGACCGTTCGAAACGGGGTTTGGCTAGCGATTGATGTCGTCCTTCGATTGCAGGCGCTTGATGTAATTCTGCAAGTTGGATTTGTTGGCATCATCCGGCACGCCCGCGAGAGCCGATTGAATCTCTTTGACGGCATTGTCGAAATCTCCCTGTCCGCTGTATACGCGGGCCAGACCCACATGCGTCGTCCAATAGTCAGGGAACCTCTTCGCATTTGAGCGATAAACGGCGAACGCCTCGTCCTGCTTCTTGTCTCGCTGCAACTGACGGCCATAGAAATAAAGCTGCAGCGCGCTGCCCTTCTCCAACGCCTTGTTGCGGAACTCCGTGGCGGCATCCTTGCGGCCCAGGGTCTCCAGAATGCGCGACTTGTTGAGCAGATTGTCGAAGCGTTCTTCCGCCTGAATCGATTGATCTTCGTCTTTCAAAGCCTCGTCCAGATCAATCTTGTTGGCGAGGAGATAGCCGGCGGCATCGTCCCATCCTTCCCAGTAGTATTGATTGAGCCCGCGGATTTGCCGGTGAAGGCTGGCGGTGACGATGTCGTTGACGTTGACCGCAACTTTGAAAGGCACCGCGACCTTATCCCAGCGCAGCGTAACCACGGTGGAATCGGGCTTGAGATCGTCGAAATCGTAGGCCAGCGCATCGTGCAATTCAGCCGTCTGCGGCTTCACCGTAACCCGCAGCGCGTCCTCATCCTGCTTGTAGCTGAAGCTTCCCCAGGCGGTGGAGGTCTTCGAAAAAATCACGGTCCACTGATTCTCGCCGGGAATCATGTGCAGGCCGTAGGTTCCTTTATCGAGCGCCTGGCCTTCGATTGTGACCGGATCACTAAACGTAATCGTGGTGTTTTCGTTGGCTCCCGCGCGCCAGACTTGTCCGTAAGGCACAACCTTGCCCCAGATCTGGCGGCCATTGGCCAGCGGCCGGTGATAGTTGATGGTGATATCGGTGATGCCGATGCGCTGCGTGATCCGCGCATGCTGGCTCTGCCGGGGCAGATCGAGCATCAGGGTTTCTCCGGTGGCGGTTTGAGCGTGACAAAGGCTCGCCATCGACAAAACTCCGGATAACAAAACAAGCAGACGAAATCTGTGCATGGAATACTCCTCGTTGTGGTGGGACTCGAACAGCCGTTCAGTCGCAACCCCTGGGACAAAATTTTGAATGGAGCACCCGCGCCTGACCGCTGTGCTGTTTGGCTTAGACGGGCAGCGGATGTCAAGGTAAGCAATTGGATGGACCGGGACCGGACGAAACTCCTCTCAGATTTCAGCTTGACAATCTTTGCCGCCGGGTGCAGAATTCTTAAAGGCGAACAAAAAGCGAATATGCCTCCGGGGCTTCCTGCCCCGGCGTTCCCTGAAATTTTCCGAGGAATCTATGTCTTCCGCAGTGTTTTCCACTTCGGCGGCCCAGGGCCGCCCTTTTGTCTTTGATAATGAAGCTGTTGCCGAAGTCTGCCCGCAACCATCCGGGACGGAATTTGCCGAAGGGCGCCCGCCGCAGCGAGTGGTCTCCGCAAGTTTTCCTGGGACCTTCAAAGATTCGAGGCTGGCCGGCGTCACCCCGGCTTCACGATTAGAGCTGCGTCCTGCTCCAGAAATGGTCTCCAGCGGCATCGCCGCGATGGATGCGCTTACCGGAGGCCTGCCACGCGGTTGCCTGACTGAAATTTGCGGTCCGGCCTCATCTGGCCGCACCACCTTGCTGCTGGCTGCACTGGCCGCTGCCACCCGCCGCGGAGAATTCTGCGCAGTCGTGGACGCTAGCGATGCTCTCGATCCGCAGTCTGCCGCCGCCGCGGGGGTCGAATTGGACCGGTTGCTGTGGGTGCGCTGCTGGGAAAATTCGCATAAGGCCGAGCACAACCTGGAACAACTTCTGCGGGTTGCGGATCTGCTGCTCGAAAGCGGAGGCTTCGGACTGATCGCCCTCGATCTCGGCGATCTTCCGCCGCAGACAGCGCGCCGCATCCCGCTGACCACGTGGTTTCGTTTCCGCCGCGCCGTGGAGCATACGCTCACCGTGCTGCTGGCAGTCGAGCGGCAGTCCATCGCCGGAAGCTGCTCCTCTTTATTAATAAAGCTGACATCGCCGGGAAATCGAGTAAACGAGCCCATGGGTTCTCAACTTCCAGCGCCCACCCATGCGCACTTGTTGACTGGTCTGGAACTCACAGCGGAATTGGTGCGATCCCGGCTGGATCGCAAACCGGTTCATTCCGCCGAAATCAAATTCGCCAGCAAAACCGCGTGGGCGGGATGAAAAAACAGTAGCTAGTTGCCAGTACCCAGTTGCCAGAAAAGACCTAACTGGGTACTGACAACTGGGTACTGTTTTATGTTTGCCTGCGTCTTCGTGCCGAATTTTCCCCTGGCCGCGGTGTTTCGCGCCGAGCCGGAGTTGCGCGCGCGGGCTGTGGCTGTTTTTGAAGGCAAGCCTCCGCTGGAAAAAGTTTTTGCCGTGAATCACAACGCAGGCCGCGTGGGCATCACGCCAGGCATGACGAAGGCCCAGGCGGAACTTTGTCCCGAAGTGACCCTGCGTCCGCGCTCTCTGTTGCAGGAATCCGCGGCGCACGCCGCTCTGCTGGATGGCGCGCAATCGTTTTCGCCCTGCGTCGAAGATGCCGCAGCCGACACGGTGATTCTCGATCTGGAAGGCATGGAATCTCTATTCGGCACGCTGCCCGAAATTGCTCATAACCTCTTCGACCGCGCCGCAGAGCTTGGACTTGATGCGAACGTGGCCGTTGCTTCGAATCCCGATGCTGCCATGCTTGCCGCCCGCGGTTTTTTGGGTGTGACTGTGATTCCAGTTGGGAAAGAAAGCGATTCTCTGGGATCTCTTCCGGTGGAAGTTTTGTTAGCCGAGCGGTGGGAAAGTAAAGAGAGTGCAGGGAAGAAGAAAGAAGAGGAGCAGAATGAATCAATCCGTTTATTAGCAACTCTCGATCGTTGGGGCGTGCGTAATCTGCGCGCTCTGGCCGCGTTGCCGGAAATCGCGCTGAGCGAGCGCCTGGGGCAGGAAGGTCTGCGCTTGCGGCAACTGGCGCGGGGCGCGGCTTCTCGCACGCTGGTTCCGGTGGAAGCGCCGGCGGTGTTTGAAGAAGCCGTCGAGTTGGAATATCCCATCGTGCTGCTGGAACCGCTGGCTTTTCTGCTGAATCGTTTGCTCGATCTGATCTGTGCCCGGTTGGCTTCGCGTGCTCTGAGCACGCAGGAATTGCGGCTTACGCTGGAACTCGAAAGCTTCTCGTCCCACAATCGGCAATCAGAAATCAACCATCGACCATTTCATCGCATTCTTCGTCTTCCGCTTCCCATGCTCGATGCCAAACTTTTTCTCAAGCTGCTGCAACTGGACTTGAACGCGCACCCGCCGGGCGCGCCCATCATGAAGATTCATCTCACCGCGGAACCGGCGCGGCCGCGATCGGCCCAGGGCGGCCTGTTTCAGCCTCCATCGCCGGAGCCGGAAAAGCTGGAGCTTACCCTGGCGCGCATTGCCGGCCTGGTTGGCGAATCCCGCGTGGGTGCGCTGGAATTGCTGGACACGCACCGTGCCGAAGGTTTCCGCATGCGACGCTTCGTGCCCGGAGCCACTCCGGAAACGAGCCGGCAAAAAGCTCCGGCAGAAGAAAAAGCCGCTGTTGCCGCTCTGCGTATGTTCCGTCCGCCGCTGCGTGCGACCGTAACTTTGGAAAATGGAGAACTGGTGCGCGTAGTCTGCACAAAGAAAAAAGAAGTGCAGGGTAGCGTGCTCTGGAAGGCCGGTCCATGGCGCAGTTCGGGCGACTGGTGGGAGCGCGAAGCCTGGGCGCGCGACGAGTGGGACATCGCCTTGCAAGCCGTCGACACGGTCGCTCTCTACCGGCTCGTGCACGATCTGCTCGGCGGAGGTTGGTTCGTGGAGGGCACGTATGACTAAGAATTGAGTCATTGAGTGATTGAGTCATTGAGCGATTGGGTTGCAAATGGCCCGATCACTCAATCACTCAATGACTCAATGTATATCGAGCTTCACGCCCGCTCCGCGTTCAGCTTCCTCGAAGGCGCTTCCTTGCCTGAGGAGTTGATGTCAGCCTGTGCCCGGCTCGACATGCCGGCCATGGCATTGCTCGATACCGACGGAGTTTACGGTGCGCCGCGCTTTCATCTGGCAGCGAAGAAACTCAGGATCAAAGCGCACATCGGCGCCGAAGTAACATGCCAATCTTTTAGACCTGTCATCCTGAGCGGAGCAAATGCTTCACGAAGTGAAGCACTTGCGGAGTCGAAGGATCTCTATGCCCGGCACGCTATTCATGGCATCGATATGCCTCGCTCTGCTCGGAATGACAAACACTTCCGTCTTCCCCTTCTCGTTTCTTCCCGTGCGGGTTATCAAAACCTCTGCCGCCTGATCACCCAAATGAAGTTGCGCGCGAAAAAAGGCGAGGGTGCAGTTCAGAAAGAAGAGCTGGAAGAGCAGGCCCACGGCCTCATTTGCCTGACCGGGGGCGCGGACGGCCCGCTGGCGACCGCCTTACGGCATGGCGGCGTCGAGGCAGCGCACAAGCAAGTCGAACAACTGGTCGGGATATTTGGTCGCGGCAATGTCTACGTCGAATTGCAGCGTCATTTTCATCGTGACGAAGAAGCTCGCAACCGCGCCGCTATTGCAATTGCCCGTTCGCTCAATCTTCCTCTGCTCGCGACCAATGGCGTCTGCTACGCCACTGCGAAAGACCGGGAACTCTGCGATGCCTTCACCGCCATTCGCCATCACCGCACGCTATCGACCGCCGGTCGGCTGCTTGCGCACAACTCCGAGCGCGACTTGAAATCGCCGCAAGAGATGCAGCAACTTTTCGCGGACCTGCCTGAGGCGCTCGCCAATACGCTCGAACTTTCATCGCGCCTCGAATTCACGCTCAACGATCTCGGATATGAGTTCCCCCGCTATCCCGTCCCCGAAGGCGGGACTATGAATTCATTTCTGCATGACCGCGCGTGGGAAGGTTTTCGCCAGCGCTACGGCCGGGCCGCACTCGAAATGCAAACCCGTGCCCGTCGCCAGATTGAGCGCGAACTAGCCCTGATCGAAAAACTTAAGCTCGCCGGATATTTCTTAATCGTCTGGGATCTGATCCGCTTCTGCCGCGAGCAAAATATTCTGGTGCAGGGGCGCGGATCCGCCGCCAACAGCGCCGTCTGTTATTCGCTGGGCATCACGGCCGTCGATCCCGTCAGCATGGAACTTCTCTTCGAGCGCTTTCTATCGGAGGAGCGCGGCGAGTGGCCCGACATCGATCTCGACCTGCCCAGCGGCGACGAGCGCGAAAAAGTTATCCAGTATGTTTACCGCCGCTATGGCGAGCGCGGCGCGGCCATGACGGCGAATGTCATCACCTACCGCAACCGCATGGCGGCGCGCGAAATGGGCAAGGCTCTAGGATTCGATCCGGAAACGCTCAGCAAAATTTCCGCCGCCGTCGCCACCTGGGAATTTCGCGACGAAAACGACGCACTCGACCGCCGCTTCCGCGATGCTGGACTCGACCTCAAGCATCCGCGCCTGCGTAAATATTACGAGTTGTGTCTTGCCGTGCAGGATATGCCGCGCCATCTCGGCCAGCACTCCGGCGGTATGGTGATTTGCCAGGGGCAACTCGATTCGGTCGTGCCTCTCGAACCCGCGTCCATGCCCGGCCGCGTGGTGGTGCAGTGGGATAAAGAAGATTGCGCCGACATGGGCATCATCAAAGTCGACCTGCTCGGCCTGGGCATGATGGCCGTGCTCAAAGATTCCATCGAACTCATTCGCGATCACTACCACGAAGAAGTCGACCTGGCGCATCTTCCGCAGGATGATCCCGTAGTTTATTCCGCGCTGCAGCAGGCCGACACCGTGGGCATGTTTCAGGTGGAAAGCCGCGCGCAAATGTCATGCCTGCCCCGCCTGCGGCCGAAAAAGTTTTATGACATCGTGGTGCAGGTCGCCATCATCCGGCCGGGGCCGATCGTCGGCCAGATGGTAAATCCTTTTCTGCAGCGGCGCCAGGGACGCGAAGAGGTCACGTATCCGCATCCTTTGCTCGAGCCGGTGCTCAAACGCACGCTGGGCGTGCCGCTTTTTCAGGAACAATTGCTCCGTCTCGCCATGATCGCGGCCAACTTCACAGGCGGCGAAGCGGAAGACCTGCGCCGCGCCATGGGTTTTAAGCGGTCGCAGGCGCGCATGAAAGAAATCGAAGCCAAGCTGCGCGCCGGCATGACGAAGAATGGAATCTCTCCCAAAGCGCAGGAAGAAATTATTCTTTCCATCACATCTTTCGCGCTTTACGGATTTCCCGAATCGCACGCCGCCAGCTTCGCGCTCATCGCATATGCCAGCGCGTATTTGAAATGCCGCTATCTCGCTGCGTTCACCGCCGCCCTGCTCAACAACCAGCCTATGGGGTTTTATTCTCCAGCAACGATCACGAAAGATGCGCAGCGCCATGGATTAAAAATGCTGCCGGTGGATGCGACGAAATCAGATTGGCTCTGCACTTTGGAAACAGTGGCCAGTGACCAGTGGTCAGTGGCCGGTGAATACACAGCCGCAGAGTGGCAAAAGAATATGGCTCTACGCCTGGGCTTGCGTTACGTTCGTGGCTTACGCGAAGAAGGCGCTCAAGCGCTGGCGCGCGAGCGCAGGCTTGCTCCGTTCACTTCTATTCACGATCTCACTCGGCGCGTTCCGGAACTGCGCAAGGACGAACTTACTACGCTGGCGGAGATCGGAGCGCTGAATTTCGTATCTAGTACCGAGTCCCCGGCACCAGGATTCCTCCGCCCCTCGCATTCGCCCGGGGGTCGGAATGACAAGGTTTTAACTGGCCACTGGCAACTGGGTACTGGCAACTGCTTTTCGAAGCTTCACCGCCGCGACGCTCTCTGGCAGGTGGAACGCGCGGTGCGCGGCTCCGGGCCTCTGCTGGAAAAATTGCCCGAGCCCGATTTGCCTTCTCCGCTCCGGCCTATGAACCACGAAGAGCGACTGGTCGCCGATTTCCGCGGCACTGGGCTCACTGTGGGACCGCATCCCATGGCTTATCGCCGCGACTGGCTGAATGCCATGGGCATTCGCCGGGCCAGCGAACTCCGCAACCTTCCCAGTGGCAAGCGCCTGCGCATTGGAGGCTGCGTCATTACTCGCCAGCGTCCGGGGACCGCCAAAGGTTTTGTGTTTGTCAGCCTGGAAGATGAAACCGGAGTGGCCAATGCGATCATCGCTCCCGACCTGTTTCACCGCAACCGCCTGCTGCTGACCTCAGAGCGGTTTCTGGCCATCGAAGGCATTCTGCAGAATCAGGACAATGTGATCTCAGTGAAAGCGGAACGCGTGCTGCCGCTGTTCGTCACGAAAGCGGAAACCACTTCGCACGATTTTCACTGAAAGACAAAAGCTAATGATGACCCGGCGGGGAACCGTGCGAGATTCCTACTCTTCCGGTCTGCCATTCTCCGGCGGCGCGAATGGCAGCCTGCCGGCTTCGCGCATGATGTCGCGTTCTTCCGGTGAGAACATGCCTTTGAAGCGCCTGGAATCGATGATCTGCTCCCGCTCCCCCGGCGGCAGAGCGCGCAAGTCGCGGATAGCGGTGGTTACCATGCGCCGGCGGTCCTGCGGAAGCTGCTGCATCCGGCCGAACAACTCTCGCGCCTGTTGCTTCTGGCCCGGCGTGAGATGTTCCCAGGTTTCCATCCGGTTCAGCACACGTTCCTGTTGCGCCGGCGGAAGGCTCAAGAAATGTTCCAACCGCTGACGTAACATCTGCTGCCGCTCCGGAGGCAAACGGCGAAAGCCAGGATCGTTCTGCAAAGCACGCTCGCGCTCGGCGGGCGAAAGGCCCTGATAGCTCCGCAGCCAGTCGCCGGAATGCCCGTGGCCAGGCTGCTGACGGTTCTGAATCCGCTGTGGAGCGAGTTGGAAATCGTTACGCTGCGCCAGGCCAGGCGAGAGAAACATCGGCACGGCCGCCACCGACAGCACGACCGTCGCCATCCATTCCCTCATCCCTTCCCTCCGCTGCATTGTCCCCGCCCCCGAGGCTCATCCTTAATGCTGTTTCCGCCGCTTTCAACTTCGACTCGCTCTTACGGATTCGCCACAACATCGTGCTGCACCTGCAGATCATCCAGCAAATCGAAGTCGGAATACAGATCGTGATTCTTTTCCAGAGCCTGCAAATCGCCCACCGCTGTGCCCGGCTCCGTTGCGGCATCGTTGACCACCGCTACCACATCACCCTCAGATTGGTAGATCCCGTGGCCCTGAGTGAAGAACAACCCCACTCCAATTCCCAGAAGCACCGTAAGCGCCGAAGCCAGCACCGGCCGCCGAAACCACGTCAGCCACCCGGCCTGCGGCTTGGCCATTTCTTCCCGCAGACGAGCCTGCAGACGTACATCAAAATACGGCGACGGCTCCGGCGCTCGCCACTCATCCAGCAATGCCATGGTTTGCCGAAACTCTTCCATCTTGGCAGTGCACGTTCCACACCCCGCCAGATGCACACCGATCTCCGGCGTCATCCCCATCGCACCGGACGCCAGGTCCGGCATCACTTCCCGAATCTCCTCGCACTTCATAACCTGCTCCCCTTAATAATTTCTTTTCGCCACTGTCGCCAAACCAAAGAACGCTTTCTAGACAAATTCTTTCAACTGTTCCCGCAATGTTTCATACGCCCGGAATAATAACGATTTGGTCGCCGATTCGCTCAACTTCAACACATCGGCGATTTGCTTGTAATCCATCTGCTGATACTTATGCATCAGGACCGCCAGCTTCTGCCGCTCGGGCAGAGCCTCCACCTTGCCCCGGATCGCCAGCATCCGCTCCCGCCGCACCAAAGCCTCTTCGGCGGTGATTTTACCGTCGGCCAGGTCCATCGTGGTACCGGTTTCCTCGTCCGGTTCGTCCAGACTGACCGTTACCTCCGGGCGCTCGTGTCGCGTGTCGCGCGCGTGATTCACTGCCAGGTTGGTCGCAATGCGATACAACCAGGTGGTGAACTTGGCGCTGGCCTCGTAAGTCTGGCGCGAGCGATACACCCGCAGAAAGACTTCCTGCGCCAGATCCTCAGCCGCCGTTGTGTTGCGCGCCATCCGGTACATAAAGCTGACCAGCGGCCTGCGATATTTCTGCACCAGGTAATCGAAAGCTGACTGATCCCCGGCCTTCACGCGCAGCATTACCTCGGCGTCGCTGTAGCTTTCGGCGCCGGCCACCGCGGGTTGTAAACTGCTCGCCGGATGCGGTCCCATCGCAGCCATCAGAACGCCCCGGTCCATGGCGGCAGTGCTCACACTAGATCGAACCCGGGTGGGAGGGGAAAGTTGCTCTCTTTCCGGTTCGGCCGAAAGTCCAGAAGTCCCCGCAGATGAGGGGGATACGGCGGCTCGAAGTGGCGTGGTTTCGTCCGGCATGAAGTTACTTTGGGCACGGCACTCCGGCGGACCCGCCGCCCCCCTGCCCCTGCCGACGATAGGCTACCACGCCCGGTTACGTAGTCCAAATCCGGTTCCAAAGACTCGGAAAAGTACTCGTCCTGCCCAGATCCCCTCACTTCCTGCTCGTCCGGAGAATCGCGAACTGGCGGGCGTCATTGTAGCCCTCTCCAATGGCTACCGAACGCAGGAACCATCTTGCCGCACGATCATGATGCCACCGGTGAAGCGCCAGCCACATCCCCCCGGTCGCCCCAAGTCCGAGCAGACTCCCTCCAATCTGCCCAGGGACGCCAGCGTGAACGAACGGCCTGGCCAGCGGATCGGTTTCGTCGTAATGCCGCTGATAAAGAACCCTGGTCGTGATGCCGTCGGCCACAACCTCTGCGCCTATGACCGCAAACGCTGTGTACGTCTGCTTCGATACCATTGCCTTCGATACGGGCGCCTCCGGCAACTCTTGTGCACGCCCAGCCGCTGTGAACACCAGCAGCATGACTAGAACCCGCCCGCCCATTCTGACGACCTCTCCCCATCGGTCGTCATCGGTCGGGCGCGGTCAGCCGTTAGCGAATGGAGCCGGGACTCCAAATCTTTGGTGTTTTCATGCCTTGTTGATCGTCTCAGTTCTCTGCGCACCGGCGAATACGTTTAAGAAGCGGGGTCACTGGAGGCGGCATTCGTCCGCATCAGCGCGCTCTAATGTGGGGAGGGAGTCTAGGCGGCGATTACGTTCGCCAATTAGTACATCCCGCCGATTGAGCCCAAATGAGGGAGAGCGAGCTTATGTATAATGATGAACTTACCGCATCAAAGTGGGCGCTTAACTCAGCGGTAGAGTGCCATCTTCACACGGTGGAAGTCATAGGTTCGAATCCTATAGCGCCCACCATTAAGTCACAGCCTATGACGATCTTCTCTTGGCTGCCCCGTCTTGGTTGGGGCCGAAGTTGTCACCACATGCTCGTTCCCTAAACTTCTGCGAGGAGACGCAATATGATTCTCGGCATGACGACCGCGACCTACACTCTCGTGCACGTAGTGATCAGCCTGATCGGGATCGTCTCGGGGCTGGTTGTAATGTATGGGTTACTCGCCGGCAAGCGGCTGGACGGCTGGACTGGGCTGTTTCTGGCTACCACTGTGGCTACCAGCGTCAGTGGGTTTGGCTTTCCAGTTGATCATCTTCTGCCTTCGCACATCGTGGGAATCATCTCCCTGGTGGCGCTGGCGGTTGCGATTCTGGGACGTTACGCATTTCACAGGGCCGGCGCCTGGGGCCGGACCTATGTGATCTCCGCTGCCATCGCTCTCTACCTGAACGTCTTCGTCCTGGTCGCGCAGTCGTTCCAGAAGGTGCCGGCGCTGAAGGCGCTGGCTCCGACGCAGAGAGAGCCGCCTTTCCTGATCGCGCAACTTGTGGTGATGGCGCTCTTCGTCGTGCTTACCATCTTCGCCGCGAAGAGGTTTCGCGAGGAGCCGGCCAGCCCACGCGCACGCGCTGCCTAAGCAGGGTTGCTTTCCAATCGTCCGGTTTCGGACGAGCGAGTCAGCCTCATCACTTTCCGGTGTGGCTGACTCTCCAGACCGAGTTCGATCCGTCGTCGCTCACCAGCAGCGAACCGTCCGGAGCTACGGTGACGCCCACGGGACGCCCCCAAACGTTGCCATCGGGCAGCACGAAGCCGGTGAGGAAGTCTTCATACTCGCCGCTGGCGTGGCCGCTCTGGTGCAACGGCACACGGATCACTTCGTAGCCCACGCGCACCGCCTTGTTCCAGGAGCCGTGTTCGGAGGCGAAAATGTCTCCCTTGAACTCGGCCGGGAATTGCTGGCCCTCATAGAAAGTGAATTCCAGCGACGCATTGTGCGGCTGCAGCAGCACATCCGGCACGATCGCCTTATCCCTCAACTCCGGATGTTTGCCTTGATGCCGCGGGTCCTGATGCGCTCCGATGTACCACCACGGCCAGCCGTAGAATCCGCCTTCCTCGACGTGCGTGATGTAATCCGGCACCAGATTGTCGCCCAGCGCATCGCGCTCATTCACCGAGCACCACAACTCCCCGGTCTGCGGACTCACTTCGATTCCGCCGCCTGCATTGCGAATGCCGTAGGCATACACGCTCAGCTTGCAGTTTGCGGGATCACAGACCAGAATATCGGCGCGATCTTTTTCCCGGGGATGGGTGTCGGGGTCATCCACGTTCGAGCCCGATCCTACCGCGACAAACATTTTCTTGCCGTCCTCGGAGAAGGCCAACGCCCGTGTCCAGTGCCCGCTTCCAGACGGCAGGTCGGCGATGTGTTCCGGAGCGGCACTCGCCTTCAAGTCCCCGTTGTGATAAGGAAAGCGAACCACCTCGTTGGTATTGCCCACATACAACCACCGCGGATCGGGACCAGGAGGATAAAAAGCCAAGCCATACGGCTGTTTCAGACCGCTCGCGAAAATGGCCGACTGCTCGGGCTTCCCGTCGCTGGTCAGCCCGCGAAAAACTCGAATGCGTCCCGGATCACTCTCCGTAAGGAAAATGTCGCCGTTCGGGGCGGTGCGCAGAGTGCGGGGATTGTCGAGTCCCGCGGCATACAACTCAACTTTGAATCCGGCTGGCGCCACCGGCCACGCGTTTTCCGGCCGCGCCACCAGGTCCGGACCGTTGTCCGCCGATTGCGTCGCATAGGGTTGCGGCAAATCCTTTACGGTGATCTTGTGGACCGTTCCTGGCTTCTCGTAGCGGAAATCGGTGAACGGCGGCGTCGGAGGTGGCGCTTTGAACTTCGAGGTGCGCATGTCGGCTGGCGCGGGCGTGCTTGCCTCCTGCGCAGGATTCGCGGCTCCCATCGACTTGACGTAGGTCACGAGCTGCCAGCGTTGCTTCGCCGGCAGGGTTGCCCAGGAGGGCATCCCGTTGTCCTTGTCACCCCGCGTGATGAACCAGAACACTTCACCTGGCTTCACGGAATCGAGTTTGCCATTCACCAGCGACGGCACGTTGCCCGTGCCCTTGCCCACCCTGCCATGGCATGACAGGCAGTTGCGTGCATACAGCCGCTTTCCCGCTTGCACGGCCGCATCCTGGCCTTCGTAGGGATTCTTGGTCGCCTGGGCCGAAGCCGGCGCGTTGTGGAACTTCGTATCGACATCGGCAGCGAGCAGCAGGGCTGCCGGCAAGAGAATCGCCGCCGCAGTGAGGTATGAATTGGCAAACGTGCGCATGAATCCTCTCAGAGATTATTTGCATTTCCGGAATCTTACCTGAGACTTTGGATGCACAAGGAACGCGTGCGGATTGCGCAAAGTGAAACTGCTCTGGGTTCAGCTTCTAGTTCGGTCCCCGCGGGGCGTTCTGCCGCTGGCGTGCCTTCTCGTAGTCCTCCCGCGGATCGCGTCCGGTCACCTTCTTGTACCACGCAGGATGGAATGTCCACGCCCACGCTTCGCTGACCACGCCGCGGGTCATGGAATGAAAAGTTCCGGGCTCGCCAATCGTGCTCAGATAAATGTGGATGAAGATTCCGCCCAGCATGATGATGGCAGAAATATCGTGCAGCACATAACTGATGGCCACGGCGAGGGCGCCGAACGTGCGCGCGCCCATCCAAAGAACAATTCCGGTGATCAGGTAGACTGTGCAGCCAACGACGATCTCCCAGAACATCGCTTTCTGGCCGGCGTTGAAGAACCCTGTATCGGGCGGTTCAAGCGTCTCCTCGCCGCTGACAACTCTTCTTATATTGCGTATCCATTTCGTATCGCCCGGGCCCCACAGCATGGGCGCAAGCCAGTTCAGCATCTGCAGAAAAAAGAAAAAAACGAACGCCACTCCGAAATAGGGATGCAGAATTCGGCTCAGCGGTCCGCCGCCAAAGATGGGTGCGAACCAGCGGAACAGCCACGGTAAATAAATTCCGAAGCCGGTGAACAACGCGAGAAAGAAAAACAGCGCAACCGCCCAATGCAGCACGCGCGTGTATACAGGATGCCGCAGCAACTCACCGCGATGGACCTCAGTACGTCCTATGGAATCGAAAGTGCGCCGCGCCTTTTCGTCGAAGCGGTCAATCGCCGTTCCCATGCTCGGCCTCCTTTTCCGGCGGCTCCGGCTGCGGCCGCCGCGGCCCCACCGCGACGTAGTGCAGCAGCACTCCCACGGCTCCAAACAACGCAAAGGTCCCGAGAACCGGCTTGAACAACCACTTCCAGATCGTATAGCTCCATGGAATGGTGGGATTCTTCGGCAGCCCGCCGTAGCGTTCTGGATCGGTAGCGTCATGCAGAACGTAAATCACGTGCGTGCCGCCGATCGATTGCGGATCGTAAACGCCGGCATTCTCCATGCCAAAATTTTCCTTCAGTTGTCTCGCCCGCTCGTTGGCGATGAACTTCATGTCATCCTTGCTGCCGAACTTCAAACATCCCGTGGGGCAGGCCTTGATGCAGGCCGGCTCCAGCCCTTCGCCGACGCGGTCCGAGCACAGCGTGCATTTGTAGACCTTCTTTGTTCCCGGGTTGAATCGCGGAATATTGAAGGGGCAGCCGGAGACGCAGAATTCGCAGCCGATGCAGTTCTCCTGGTTGAAGTCCACGATGCCGTTGGTGTACTTCACGATCGCGCCATCGGCGGGACATGCCGCCAGGCATCCCGGATCGGCGCAGTGCATGCACTGATCTTTTCTCATCAGCCATTGGATCGTTCCGTCTTCGCGCTGGTGCTCGTTGAACTTGATCAGATTCCAGAAGTTCCAGCGCGTCTCCGGCATCGTCTGGTAGGTGTTGTCAAAAGTGGTCACGCCGAAAGGCATGTCATTCCACTCGACGCACGCCACTTCGCAAGCCTTGCAGCCGATGCAAGTGGTGGTATCGACCAGCTTGCAAACTTCGTAGTCGCGCTGCATTCCGAGGCCCGGAGACGGCCCCGAATGGCCCGAGATTTTCTCGGTTTGTAACGCCTTGCGGTCGATCATAGTCGCTCACTTCTGGTAGCGCCGGCATCCTGCCGGCTAAGCCGCCGAGACGGCGGCGCTACGTTCTAAACTTTTTCGATCTTCACCAAAAACCCTTTGAATTCGGGTGTAAACGCATTCGGATCGATCACCGTCGGCGTCAATTGGTTCGCCAACGTTTTCGCGGTCCTGTCTTCATCTTCGGAGATTCCACGGAATCCCCAGTGGATGGGAATGCCGATCTGGAATGTTTCCTTGCCGTCGATCTTCATTGGCCGGATGCGCTTCGTAACCATCGCTTTCGCAATGTAATGCGCGCGCGCACTGGTGACTCTCACTTTTTCGCCGCCGCGGATGCCCATGCGGTCGGCCAGTTGCGCCGGCACTTCTACAAACGGCTCCGGCACAAGCTGCACGTTCATGGGATTATTTTTCGTCCAGTAGTGATAATGCTCGGTCAGCCGGTAAGTGGTACAAACCACGTTGTAACCCTGATCCACCGTGCCGTACTTATCCATATCGGTTTTGTACTTCTTCACCACTGGATTGTTCGACTGCCCGGGATGCAGCGGATTCGCAATCGGGCTCTCGATAGGCTCGTAGTATTCGGGGAACGGTCCATCGGCCATCGCGCCCAGCGGCACAAACAACCGCCCGATGCCCTCGGGATTCATGATGAACGGCCCCATGTGATCTTTGGGAGCGGAGTCCGGTTTGAAGTCCGGAACGTCGCTTCCTGCCCAGCTTTGCTTACCTTCGTCCCACCAAACCAGCCGCCGCTGCGGATCCCACGGCTTGCCGTTTCCATCGCACGAAGCGCGGTTGTATAGGACGCGGCGGTTCATCGGCCATGACCATCCCCAGTTTGGATAGATACCCAGGCCTGATGGATCATCCGTTCCCCGCCGTTGCATCAGCGCTCCCGCCTCGGTCCACGATCCGCAATAGATCCAATTGCCCGAAGATGTGGTCCCGTCGTCCTTCAGCCATGCAAAGCCGGGAAGCTGCTGCCCCGCTTTAATGGTTACATTCGTCTTGGGGTCGGTGATGTCGACGAGCGCCTTGCCGTTAAGCTCCTTCGCTACTTCCGCGAGAGACGGGTTGTAGGGATTCGTGTACGCGAACGTCGCATTCAGCACCGGATCCGGGAACTTGCCGCCTTCCTTCTGATATAGATCGCGAACTTTTAAGAAGATGGTCGCCAGAATTTCCTGATCCAGCCGGGCCTCACCCGGCGGAGGCACGGCCACGTTCTTCCATTGCAGCCAGCGCGCCGAATTCACGAACGTTCCATCCTTCTCGGCGAAGCCCGCGCCCGGCAGCCGGTACACGGTGGTATTGATCTTCTTCTGGTCGTCGGCCGTGATGCCCGGTGCACGCCAGAATTCGCTGGTTTCGTCGGGATAGATTTCGCAGACCACCAGCCAGTCCGCTTTCTTCAGCGCATCGATATTCTTGTTCGAGTCCGGTCCAATCATCACTCCGTTCATGCCGAAGGCGAAGATGCCTTTGATCTTGCCTTCGTACATGTCATTCCAGATATTCACCCAGGAATAGTTGCGGTCGATTTTCGGCAGATAATTGAAAGCCCAGTCGTTATCCTTGGTCGCTGCCGCACCGTATATCGCCTTCAGGAGCGAGACCGTAAACTTTGGCGTGTTCGAGTAGTAGTTGAACGAGTCCCAGGGCTCCGGTTTCGAGACGGTCGGCGTGACGCGCTTCAGGTAAGTCGCTAGGTCAACATCATTGGGGTTGGGCATTTTCAAATAGCCGGGCAGGATGTCGAAGATTCCGGCCATGTCGGTTGCGCCCTGAATATTCGAGTGCCCGCGCAGCGCGTTCACGCCGCCACCGGCACGCCCCACGTTGCCCATCAGCAATTGCAGCATGGCCGCGGTGCGAATAATTTGCGTACCGAAGCTGTGCTGCGTCCAGCCCACCGCATAAATAATAGTGGCGACTTTTTTCATGTCGCCATCTTTGCGGACGGAAGTGAACAGGTCGGCGGCCTTGAGAAATTCGGCCTGCGGAATTCCCGTGATGCGCTCCACCATCTCCGGCGTGTAGCGCTCGTACTGCTTTTTCATCAACTGAAATACGCAGCGCGGATGCTGCAAGGAAAGATCGAACGCAATGTTCGGCGGCAGCGTCGGCGGGGGAGGGGGCGTTCCGGGAGCCAAGGGCTTGGCAGCGGTCGCAGGATGAGAAACAGGCGTGGGCACGACAGGCTTGCCCGCTAAATCTCCGCCTTCTTCATAGTTCCATGTAGATTTGTCGTAAGTCTTTTTCTCCGCATCGAAGCCGGAGTACAGCCCATCCTCGGGCAACTTGAATCCGTCTTTAATAATGAACGCTGCGTTAGTGTAGTTGACCAGGTAGTCGTGCGCGATGCGGTTGTTCTGGATGGCGTAGTTAATCACGCCGCCTAGAAAGGCAATATCGCTCCCGGCGCGAATCTGCACGTACATATCCGCATTCGCCGCCGTCCGCGTGAGCCGCGGGTCTACCACGATGGTTTTGGCGTTGCGGTGAATCTTGGCTTCAATCGCCCACTTAAAGCCGCAAGGATGGTTCTCCGCCGGATTCCCACCCATGATCAACATCATGTCGGTGTTCTTGATGTCGATCCAGCC
>PLIO01000032.1 GCA_003140075.1 Acidobacteriaceae bacterium
CGAAGACGGACAAAGACAAAGTTCCAAAGCATGCTTGTAAGGGACAAAACGACTGTAAGGGGCAGGGCGGCGGCGACAAGGAGCATGCTGGCAAGAACGATTGCAAGGGCAAGGGCGGCTGCGCAACCGATGGTTCGAAACCACCAAAGGATGATAAATCCAAGGGTGATCAACCCAAGCCGCAGCAGAACTAACGCACTTCAACCCCAATGGGTCGGGGTTGAGTGTCCCGGCCCTCTTTTTTCTTGGAAAAATGACATGCCAGCAAATCCTTTCAACGGATTCACCGATTTTGGAGTTGGGATAGGTCTTCGCGTGCCTCACTATCGGCATATTCTCGCTGAGAAACCGGTTGTGAGTTGGTTCGAGATCATCTCAGAGAATTACATGATTGATGGCGGGCGCCCGCTGCATGTCCTCGATCAGATTCTTGATCGTTACCGGGTCGTGCAGCATGGGGTTTCCATGTATTTTGGGTCCCCAGAAACACCGAATCGGGAGCACTTGAAAAAGCTCAAGACTCTGGTCAAGCGGACCCAGACCCCCTGGCTCACAGACCACCTTTGCTGGGGCAGTGTAGATGGCACGTACAGCCATGACCTATTGCCGATGCCGTACACGTTCGAGGCTGCTCGTCATACCGCGCAGAAAATTCGCGAAGTACGGGACTTCCTTGAGATTCCGATCGCAGTTGAGAACGTGAGCAGTTATGCCGAATTCCATATGTCGGAGATGACGGAATGGCAGTTTCTCACCGAAGTGGTGGAACTGGCCGATTGCGGAATTCTCTTGGATGTAAACAACATTTATGTCTCTTCGAGAAACCACAATTTCAATCCCTTGGATTACGTGAACGGGGTTCCACCGGAGCGGGTGGCGCAGATTCATATCGCAGGGCATTCGAAGTTCGAAAAATACATTCTGGATACGCACGATCATCCGGTGATTGATCCGGTGTGGAAGCTCTATTCTCGCGCCATCGAACGCACAGGCCGCACGGCGACGCTTCTCGAGTGGGACGACAAAATTCCCTCCTTTGAAGAGGTTCACAACGAAGCACTTAAAGCGAATCAGTTCGTCGTGGAAATGGCGGTTACATCATGAACCTGCTCGAAATCCAACACCGCATGCTAGACGCGGTCATGCAACCCCTCACTAGCGACGAGCAGATGCAGTCGCATACTCGTGACGGCAGGTCCATGCACGACGTGGCCGCAGAGTTCATCAAACCGAACGATCGCCTGAGCTCATTTGAGCGTCTTGAGATCTACAATCGCCAATACTGGTTTCGCGTACTCGCCTCTTTGGACGAGGACTTTCGAGGTCTTCGGGCGATCATCGGCCAACGACGATTTGAAGCATTGTGCAAGGCTTACCTTATCGAGTGTCCTTCTGAGTCATTTACTCTTCGAAACCTGGGCTCTCGCTTGGAGTGGTGGTTACGAAGCCATCCGGAACACCTTCAACCACGCGCAGGCTTGGCGCTGGATATGGTTCGCTTAGAATGGGCTGAAATCGAAACTTTCGACGGCGCGGCCGAGCCTGCCTTGGTCCCTGGAGATGTTCTCCCTTCGGATCCGGATCCGCGCTTCAGACTCCAACCATACCTTCGACTGCTTAGCGTTCATTACGCAGTAGATGATTTGCTGGTTGCTATCAGGAAGGATGACTCTGACAGCGAGATGGCCAGCAACGCGGTTTCGGAGCGCGGAAAGCGAACCCACCTGCGCAAAGTCGCACGTCAAAAGCCACAGGCGATTTTCTTGGTCGTGCACCGCGTCGACGATTCAATCTACTTCAAACGAATCGAGCCTGAAGCCTTTAAGTTTCTCAAGGCTCTGCGAGAGGGTAGGAGCCTCTCGATCGCAGTGACGCAGGCTTTCGAGGGACAAGACATTCAAGAGAATAAGCTGCTCGCTAAAGTGCAAGGTTGGTTCGAGAACTGGTCGAGCCTGGGCTGGTTTTGTACCCCCAACTCTACAGATCAGGAGTTTATTTCCGCGTCAGGAAGACAATCATGAGCAAGACCATCGATGCTGGTGCGCGAGCATATTCGCTTTTTGAACGGGCATTCTCCTCTTTGCAGTCCCCGCTGCTCCTTGCCGTTCGCCTCTACTGGGGCTGGCAATTCTTTCAGACTGGACTCGGTAAGCTAATGCACATCCCCAAGGTCGTGGGTTTTTTCACCAGTTTGGGGATTCCGCTACCGGCGTTCAACGCATACTTCGTCAGTTCGCTTGAACTTGTGGGCGGAGCCTTACTGTTTCTGGGCCTTGGGTCTAGAATCATCGCACTACCGCTGACGATCGATATGCTGGTAGCCTACATCACAGCCGACCGCGCTGCGTTATTTTCCATCTTCTCGGATCCCGGCAAGTTCTATGCCTCCGACGCGTATACATTCCTCTTTGCCTCCGTGCTTATTCTCATCTTTGGCCCGGGAAAAATCTCTGTCGATTATGCAATGGGCTATTTGCGGAGAAAAAGAGGCCCGAGGCCGCAGACCCTTCTTGAGAAGTCGCCCCTCGCTACCTGATTCGCAGCACGGATCGATCGGCAATCGCATCTGTTTGAATCGATGAGGAGCGGGCCACGGTGAAACTCTACACACAAGCTCTAGTTTTCGACGCTTACGGTACGTTGTTCGATGTGCATTCGGTGATCGCACTTTGCGACCGCAAGTTCCCCGGCCAGGGCGCTGAACTAAGCGAGCTATGGCGCACCAAGCAACTGGAGTACACCTGGCTGCGCAGCCTCGGTGGACGGTACGAAGACTTTTGGAGTGTGACGGAATCGGCCCTGACATTTGCGTGCCGTAGTCTCAGCCTTGAGTGCCCTCCCGAGACGCGCCAAGAGTTGATGGAATCTTATCTGCACCTTGAAACATTTCCTGAGGTGCAGGCGACATTGAGCAAATTGTCGCAATATAAGCTTGCCATCTTGTCGAATGGCTCGCCGAAGATGCTCGCAGCCGCAGTGAAGCACGCGGGTCTGAGAGGGATATTTAGCGACGTGATCAGCGCTGACGAAGTAAAGATCTATAAGTCAAGTCCGCGCGTGTACGGGTTGGTTTCGCAGCATTTGGGCGTGCCTGACAGTGCGATTGCGTTTGTATCGTCGAATTTCTGGGATATCGCCGGGGCCAAAAGCTTTGGGTTCTGGACGTGCTGGGTCAACCGGTGGAGTCTTCCTGAAGATGAACTCGGTGTGATGCCAGATGCCACCGTGCACGATCTGGATAGGCTGATTCCTGTTCTGGAGGGATGAATTGATTCCTCCAGGTGCAATGTCTTCAAATCAACGTTGCACGGCGGTGCCCATCGGGACTTGCAGCCTGGTGCAGTTTGCCTTTGACCATAGTGTACTAAACGAATTGTTGCAGTGAGGGCACCTTTCTTCCCAACGGGGCTGAATTGCAGAAAGCAAATTGTCAACGGAAAGGGACCGTGTGTCTATGTCGTTTTTCCTTAATGGGCCCTTGGGAAAAGACAATTCTTTAGCAAGACTGATCGTGGTCGACGATTTCGCGCCCTTTCGGGAGGTTATCTGCTCGAAACTGAGGCAAGAGCCCGGCTTGCAGATCATCGCGGAAGTCTCCGACGGCCTCGAAGCGGTTCGGCAAGCGGCAGAGCTTAAACCGGACTTGATTCTCCTCGACATTGGACTCCCAGCACTGAACGGAATTGCCGCAGCCCGGCAAATTCGCGAGCTTGTCCCACATTCCAAGATAATCTTTGTGACCCAGGAGTCTTCTCCTGCCGTTGTGCAAGAAGCACTCAACCTGGGGGCGCAGGGCTACGTTGTGAAAACAAGTGCCGCCGCCGACCTGCTACCTGCCATCGAAGCGGTCCTTCAGGGCAGGCAGTTTGTCAGTAACGGTTTGATTGCGGGTAGTCTTGGCTAAGCATTTCACGCTCAAGCCGCAGTATTGCGTTGAGTCTTCGATCTGCCGTCGCAGGACACACCACGAGGGACCATGAGTTCACGGCGTACGTTTATGCAAAGTGCAATTGGCGCAGCGACGGTTCTCGGCGGCGCCTCGCGGCTGCTTGGCATGAATCGAAAGCGGGCATCGGATCGTCCCAATGATTCGACACCATTGCCAGTGAATACGCCTGACGTTCAGGCCCTATCTTTCACAATCGACAATGGAGTCAAGGTATTCCAACTCACAGCAGAACCGGTGAAGCGAAAAATCGCGCCCTGGAAGACGATCGATTGCTGGGGCTTCAACGGCTCATGCCCGGGCCCCACAATCCAGGTGAACCAGGGCGATCGTGTCCGCCTGATTCTGGAAAATCATCTGCCGGAATCGACCGCAATCCATTGGCATGGCCTGGAAATCCCTTACGCCATGGATGGAATGCCATACCTCTCCCAGAAGCCAATCGCGCCTGGATCAAGGTTTGCATACGAATTCACAGTCCATCAGAACGGCACCTTCTTCTATCACTCGCATTCGCCCATGCAGCAGATGATGGGAATGGTCGGCTTGTTTATTCTTCATCCCCAGCAAGCACACGCTCCTGCGGTAGATCACGATTTTGGAGTCGTGCTGCAAGAGTGGGCCGTGCTGCCGAATAACACAGTACCGAACACCGCCAACATGGAATGGAACTGGCTGACGTTTAACGGTGCAGTGAGCCCGATGACAACTCCACTGATCGTGCGGCTAGGCAGTCGCGTGCGGATTCGATTTGTCAACATCGGCATGGATCACCACCCCATCCATCTACACGGCCACACCTTCGTTGTAACGGGCACGGAAGCTGGGCGACAGCCCGAAACAATGTGGGGGCCGATGAATACCGTACTAGTGGGCGTTGCACAAGCGCGCGACATCGAATTCGTCGCCAACAATCCGGGTGAGTGGATGCTCCACTGCCATATGCCGCACCACAATATGAATGCGATGAGCGAGCCAATGAATCGTTCCACGTAGGCGTTCTGCCAAGGTGATTGGGGAGCCGTCAATACCTCGTGAATGCCCATCCAAGTCGGCTGCCTGGCGAAACGGCTCGCCGTAGTTTCCATCGTGATCGCGCAGCAGATAGCGAGGCGCGCTGTCCCAGGGAAACGCTGCCATGAGCTGCTGTGCCGTCCACTCCGCCGTGGGATGAGTCGTTACGCCGAAATGACGGGCCGGCGTCGATTGTGCGAAAGCACCACAAATGGGTGGCGATGCGGCATCAGCTTAACGCCGCGAGGTACTCGGACCCTGATCGTGTAGGGCCCTCCGAGGGCTGACCGACGATGACAGCCAGGCGGACCGGAGGTGGGAACGCCGCGAAGGGCTTCCAGTTGATGTCTTCGGGCAGGACCGATTTGAAAACGTCTTGGCCTGGCTGATGCACATTTGCGATTACACAGAAACTTGGCAGGCGAAACAATTGGACGAACGTATCGATCGATACCATCGCATCAACCGGGACGTCCGGACGCCTACTAAGGACCGACGCAGCGTGAGGAGTCCATAATGAGTCATGAGAACGTCCCTGTTTGTGAATATTTGAGCTTCGCGAAGGCAGCCACCGCATCGTGAATGCGGTCGAAAAACTGGGCCGGGCCGATGACTTGAGTCAAGAGATGACGGTCCAGGTCTGCCTTCAGAGAGAGNNGGGCCGCCGTGTAATCCACATTCGTGATCGCTTCCGCATCAACGGCCACCCACCGCACGGGTGAAGGAGTTGGCCCAACCAACCCGCGGATCTGCCCGGCAAACAGGCTGGCGTTGGCGTAAAAAAGCGCGGCCCCGAAGCGGTAGATCACCAATCCCGGTTTCGTTACGGCGCCGGGAACAGCCGGGACTACATGCCAAATATCCCCCTCGTTTACGACAAAGACTCCGGTGTGAGGTCGATAGCTGTGCCGCACAATCCGCAGCAGCGACAGCGCCATGGCTAATAGGATGCCCTGCTCGACTCCCACGAGCACAACGACGGCCGCAGTAAACACGGCCAGAGCATATTCTCCGGGACTCTCGCGTCGAATTTCGCGCAAGCCACGCAGGTCGACTAGACGGACAGCAATGAAAAATACGATGGCACCCAATACGCAACGTGGCAGGTATTGCAGAGGTTTGGTCAGAAAGAGCAGAACGAACGCAACCGCTATGGCGGTAGCCACCTGGGCAAGCTGGCTCTGACCTCCGGAGCTTTCGACCATCGCGGTTTGGGTAGGGCTCCCGTCTACGACAAACGTCCCGCTCAACGCTGCCGCAGCGTTGGCCGCAGACAGACCGACTAGGTCTGCGCTTTCGTCCAGACGCTGATAGTGGCGCGCCGCGTAGAAACGCGCGGTAGCCGCGCTTTGTGCAAGGACCATCACAAAGCAGGAGACGGAAACGCCGAGCAGCGGTACGGCATCCTTCCAGTGCACGTCCGGCAACCTTAAATGAGGCAGCCCCCCAACGACGGGTCCGATGATGGCGATGCCGTGACCGGCAAAATCCCAGTTTGCGCTCGCCGCAATTGCGCCGGCGACCACGATCAGAGAGCCCGGAACTTTGGGAGCAAACCGGCTGAGAGCAAAGACGCCTGTCACGACGACTGCCGAGATAGCCACGGTTGGCAGGTGAATCCTGGGCAGGCTGCGGAAGATATCGAGGAGTTGTTCAACCGTTCGATTGGAGTGCACTTCGAGACCGACCATTCCGCTCAGCACGGCAACGCCCACCTGAAATCCAACTCCGGTGAGAAACCCTGTCAGCACGGTTTGCGACAGGAAATCGGCCAGAAAGCCGAGCTTGAGGACTCGAGCCAGCAGCAGAAATCCGGCAGTGAGTAGAGCGACCGTCGATGCCAGCGCCACATATCTTGCGCTTGCGATGGGAGCCATAGTCGCAAGCTTCCCGGCAAGGATGGATGCGGTTGCCGAATCGGCAGCGACCACCAGGTAGCGCGAGGAACCGAATACGGCAAATGCCAGCAGCGGAAGCAATAGCGTGTAAAACCCTGCAACTACGGGCATGCCGGCAATCTTGGTATAGCCCAGCGCTTGCGGGATGTTCATCGCCGCCAGTTGGAATCCGGCCAAGGCATCCCGGACCGATCCGGCCCGAGTCACAGGCCTTATACCTTGAAACAGATGAAGCCAACCACCGCTTCGTGCCTGTGGCGGGTTGGATTGCATGCGCTCAGCTTCGGGCGATGGCGTGGCCCGTAGGTTCATTGTCATCCCACGATCGTCCTTACCGTTCCGAAAGTTTCACGCATTCAAGAGCGCCACTGTCAACGGCCTTATAGGACAAGACCCCAATCCAGTCAGCATACCCGCTGCTGGAATGATCCTACCCGAAAAAATTCGGACGGAGGGGAGGCGAGGTGTTTATCGACCCCGGCCGCCCCACAAGTTGCCGGCTCATCGAGTCTGCGGCGGTCCCCGCGTGTGGCAACTTTCCGCAATCTATTGGCCGCAGATGTGATTTCCGATATCGGCACCTTCATCCAGAACGTTGGGGCTGCATTGTTGATGGTGTCGCTCGGCAGCCCGCGCCGGGTACTTGATCTCGCGGGCAGGCGCGGTTCAACGCTTCTGGTACGGGTGGAAGATGTAGTCCTTCGCCTTCACTGGCGTATGGCACGCGTATCCGCAGTCTGAGAGGCTTTTGGGATCGGCCGTGAACTTGTCCGATGCGGGTTCGTAGTTGAACACCCCGTATCCCCACCCGCCGCTTTTCGGAAATCTCTTGCTGTCCTTTTCCATGACGAATGCCTGGGAAAAGACGTCTGGCACCTCCACGACGAAAGGGGCCTCCGTGCTCTTCTTCAGCTTCCACTGGAGCTTCACGATCATGGAGCCCTCCGGGAAAGGCTGGGCGTTGACCGGAACGCCGGTCTTGTACGCCTTGATCATCTTCGGATTGGCGACGATCACCTTGAGTATTTCGTCGGTCCGCGCGGAAGAGACCACCGACCAGTCCTCATATCCTCTGAAGTCGGAGAACGTGATTCCGCTGGGCGACTTCAGCGAGTACTTGTCGTTGTCTTGGCCTTGCGCCAAAAGGACCGCGGCGCCGAGGACCGCGAGCACTGCCACGGCTGTCGCAACGATGGTAAAGCTGCCGATACGTTCCACGGCGGTGCGTGTTTCTATCTTCTTCTCTCGTTGTTCTTGCGCCACGGATTTCCTCACAAATTCAGACATGTTGTGTTCTCCTTCGCAAAAAAGTCTTCTAAGCCCGCTCAACGTGCGTCTCGAACCACTGCGATTAAGCCAGAGGTGAAAGGAGTAAAACAATTGGACCTTGGTATCGACGATACTTTCGTATCAAGTGTGCGGAAGGCGGTTTCCTTCGCTTTGATCGATTTTTCAGGACCAGCTGGATGGGGAAGAGCCATATGCACCAGGCATGAAGACACCGCAGTCGATACGAAAGTATGGGCAATACCATCGTCCAATTGCGCGGACCATTTTGTTCTGGCTCAATGGTTTTCGAGACTAACAAATGCGGAGTAACATTCCATGGCAATTATGAACGCACCTATCACACAGATCAACGCACCTGCGAAGCCCACACAGATTCGCCTGGCCCGGCGGTCGCCCGCCTATTGGCGCGTCACGATCGACAACCCGCCGATNNCTTCCTGAATCACTCCGATTTCATAGCCAAGCTTGAGGACCTGACCGCAATGCCGCCCGGTCCCACAGGCTTGCCGCCTTGGCCGGACTTTCTCGCCCGTCTGACCCGGTTGCCAGTCGCCTCCATCGCACTGATCCGCGGCCGTGCGACCGGCAACGGCAGCGAGATCACGCTGGCCTGCGACATGAGTTTTGCCAGCCGCGAGAAGACCATCATCTCGCACTGGGAGGTGGGCGTGGGGATGGTCGCCGGCGGCGGCCCCATGGCGCGGCTCCCCCAACTCATTGGCCGAAACCGCGCCCTCGAAGTGCTCTTGAGCTCGGAAGACATTAGAGCACACCAGGCCGAGGCCTACGGCTACATTAATCGCGCCCTGCCCGACGCCGATTTAGACGCGTTCGTAGAGGCGCTCGCGACCCGGATCGCCAAGTTCGACAAATGGGCGATCGCTCAGACCAAGCGCCTCGTAAACACCAGCCTGCCGCCAGACGTCGAGCTCGGCGCCGGGTGGGATGCGTGCATCGCTTCGCTCGGGCGACCTGCCGCACAAAATGGAATCAAAGCGCTGATTGCGCGCGGATTCCACAAGCCGGGGGATGTCGAAAATCGGCTCGGATACTACCTGGGCCAAATCGCGCGCTAGGTCGGCGCTCGACGCGGTTCCGAACTCCGGACGTTGCGGATGGGACGCGCTCGAAGCCAAGCTTGCTTGCCAGGACACCGTATTTGTAATGAGCACCGTATCGAAAGGAGCCATCAATGAACGCGGTACAAGTCGAACAGAAGAGCTATGAGATGCCCCCGCGGGAGGGGATCAGCATCGCGCAGTTTCTCACCGTCGCCGACATCGAGCGATCGGCTCGCTACTACGAAAAGGTCTTCGGCGCTCGCATTCTGAGCCTGGGTGACGGCAACGCGCCTGCGTACCTTCAGCTTGCGAATATC